>CAJUGE010000027.1 GCA_910586295.1 uncultured Bacilli bacterium
AAGCTACAGGAATGAATCGAATATCTCTCAACTAACAATATTCTAAGAATATTGTATAGTACTAGAGTATTAATTCCAACTAAAATATTAATAAATTTATGTTATGTAAGAATTAAATCTTACAAACATATTATACGAGGATTTGATATATTATGAAAAAACTATTAGCAATTTTAATTATAATTGGTGGAATCTTCACACTTTGTGGATGTCAAAAAAATATAAAAGAAGTATTTTTACCATCTAAAGGTGAAGAAGGGGAAGTTACAAATAATAACAGTGATTTAAAATTTTTAAAGAATGATGCTACCACAAATGATGGATATTATTATTTAACTGATTATAGCAGATTAAATAATGGCAAACTTGCTAAACACTTAATGTATATTGATTTTAAAACAAAACAAGAAATACATTTATGTAATAATTCTGCTTGTACTCATAAAACAGAAGATTGTACTTCAGTTTTTAATAAAGATGAATTTCAATTTGATTCTAAAGTCTTTATTTGGAACAATAAAATTTATGTTATAAGTAAAAGTACAGATACATCAGGACAGGTTGCAAAGGGAGTTTTAGGCAAAACATCAAAAGGCAATGTAGAAAGTAACAAAGCAGTATTATATAAGTTGAATTTAGATGGAACAAATAGAGAAAAGGTTTATACATTTGATGATAATGCTACAATAGAAGATTTTGTAATTGGTAGTGGGAATGGAATTTATTTGATTTCAAAAAAAGTTGAAACTAAATATACTGGTGGAAATGCTTATAGCACTTCTAATGAACGAAAGCTTATCTATTTAGATTTAAACACTAAAAAAGAATCTACTATTCTTTATATGAATAGAAATGACAATATTGATTGGAAAGTTATTGGCAGCACAAAGCGAAATCTCATCTTACACGGTATAGATTTAGGCGAACAAGTGACTGATGAAGAAAAACATAATAATAATGATTTGTATAAAAATTCTTCTGATGTTTTTGCACTTCTTGACATTGATAATGATACATTAAAAGAAGTTTATCGTGTAAAAGCATCTTCACGTACATACACGGTTGATGAAAAAAATTTGTATTATAACATAGATGGAAATAGCAAAATCCTAAAAATTGATTTGAAAACTGGTAAGGAAGAAACTTTAGCCAACTTATCTAGTGTTTGGGTTGACCAAGTAATTGATAATAAATTATTATGTATAACAAATAGTGGTAAAAATCCTATAAGTTATTTTATTGATGTAGATACAGGTAAGATGACAGAATCAAAACTTTCTAATAAGAGTACAGGATCTTCTATAGAAATAATTAGCATATCTCAAAATAAAATTTTAACAATATATGATTCTGATATTACTTTTAACAGTGACGGCTCATACACAACTCATAGTAATAAATATGGTGTAATTAGTAAAGAAGATTTTTTTACTGGTCAAGATAGTTTTCAAAATATTAAAAGAGTTTATGGAGGCGAGTAAATTGTTAGAACTTGAACATATTTCAAAAGAATACAAAAATAAAAAAGCCCTTAAAGATGTTAATTTGATTTTTGAAAATGGAATATATGGACTTTTAGGTCCAAATGGAGCAGGAAAATCAACTCTTATGAATATAATAACAGGTAATTTAAGCCCAACAGAAGGAAATGTAAAATGGAATAAAGAAGATATAAATGAGTTAGGTGCTTCTTATAGAAGTTTACTAGGTTTTGCTCCACAACAGCAAGGAATGTATGATAGTTTTTCAGGCACAAGATTTCTTTCTTATATGGCTACTTTAAAAGGCATACCAAAAAAAGAGTTAAATAGTGAAATCAAAAGAGTTCTAAATTATGTTAATATGATGGAAGTTAAAGACCAAAAAATAGGAACATACTCTGGAGGAATGAAACAAAGAATTTTAATAGCGCAAGCGATACTTGGAAACCCTAAAATAGTAGTTTTAGATGAACCTACCGCTGGGTTAGATCCGAAAGAGAGAGTACGAATAAGAGAAAGAATTTCTACATTATCAAAAGAAAAAATAATTTTAGTTTCTACACACGTTGTATCTGATATTGAGTCTGTAGCAAATAAAATAATTCTTATTAAAAAAGGAAAGGTTATTGATACGGATTCAGTTGATGCTCTTTGTGAAAAAAATAATGTTTCTAGTTTAGAAGAAGTATATATGAAATTATTTGGAGATGAATAGATATGTGTAGTTTAATCTATTTTGAATTAAAAAAAATATGGAATAAAAAAAGTTTTATTTTTATAACTTGTTTATTGCTTATTATAAATATATTTTTCCTTTGGTACACAAATTTAGAAAATGAAAAAAAACCATCACTTGCTTCTTACAAAATGTTCCAAACTGAAATATTTTATATGAGTGAAAGTGAAAAAGAAGAATATGTAAAAAAATTAAAAAAAGATATTGATGGTATTTATTTCGTAATAAATATATTAAATATGCAGAAAAATGAAATTGGAAGTTCTTTTGTTGAACAGGAACTAAATGCGAATCCAGGAGTTTTTGAAAACTATTATGAAATATATAAATCAGGAAATTATTTACATTTCACACCGTCATTAGAGCAAGAACAAATTTTTATTAATGAAATATATAATGAGCAAGTCAAAGTATCAGGATATGATGATTATTTAGAAGGCATTCAAAAAGATAAAGGCAAATTAGAAGACATTTCTATATTTAATAATCAAGATGAAAGTAATTTTTCTACTCGTAATATAAGGAAAAGTGCAAGAGATTATTCAGAGTTAAATTCTAGTAATATTAAATTTATACCATCAAAAATAGTAGTATCAACCATTGAAAATATAGGAACAGACATACTTTTGATTTTAATTACATTTTTATTTATTGGAAATTTAATAACTGAAGAAAAAGAAAAGAAACTATTTTATGTTACTCGTAGTACAAAGTATGGAGTAGTACATAGTATTTTTGCCAAAATTATAGCCTTGTTTATTCATTGCATAATATTTAGCATTTTACTTTTTGGTATAAATTATTTGTTTTTTGGAATATTTGGTGGATTTAATGATTTAGGAATAAAATTACAATCTTTAGCACCATATATGGAAAGCAATTTTAATGGAAGTATATTAGAATATCTTATTATTTCTATACTAACAAAAGGAATAGTTGTATTTGGAATCAGTACTATTATTACAGCTATTTGTATTATCTCTGATAGTATGATACTTCCATATATGTTGGGTATATCATTTCTAGGTATAAGTTGGTTATTTTATAAACTTATACCAGCAGTATCAAATCTTAATATAATAAAGCACTTAAATATATTTGGAATTTTAAAAACAGAAAATTTATATGGCTCATATTTAAACTTTAATTTTTTTGAATATCCAATTTTGAGAATAACTTTTTCTTGGATCATGATAATAGGGTTACTTATACTTGGAATTTTCTTGTGTGTTAAGCTCTTTTTAAAAGGTAAAAGTTTAGAATTAAAAAGATCCACTAAAAACTTTATATTGAAATTTAAACCACATACTTCCTTATTCAAACACGAACTTTATAAAATTTTAATAACTAATAAAGGAATTATAATTATTTTAATATTTAGTCTTTTAATCTGTTATAACGAATTACAAAGAAGATATAGTCCATCACTTCAAGAACAATATTATCAAAATATTATGTTGAAATTAGAGGGAAAACCAACTAAAGAAAAAACAGAACTTATTAAATCAGAAAAATCAAGATTTGATGAAGCCTTTTCAAAAATATCAGAAATTGATGAACAAATTGCAAGGGGTGAGATAAACGACACAACTGGAGAAACAATGAAAGTAAAATGGTATAGTATTACAGCTTTTTATCCTACATTTGAGAAAGTATTAGAACAGGATAAGTATGTAAAAGAAAATAATGGAAATTACATTTATGATACTGGATACTTATATTTATTTGGAGTAATAGATGATGGCATACTTAATGACTTTATTCTTCTAACTTTAAGTATTATATTTATGTTTTGCAATGTTATGGCGATTGAGTATCAAAATAAGGCAGTAAATATACTTAAGGCGACAAAAAAAGGAAAAAAGGCAATTATTAAAACTAAAGTCAAGGCAACAATGATTATTGTTTTATTACTTTGCATTTTACCATTTGTTTGTAGATTCATTAATGTTTCTGGCACATTCCCAATAAATGGCTTTTTACTATCTGCAAAAGACATATCTATTTATCATAATTTGCCATCTGGAATAATGGTTATAGGCTTAATTTTATTGAAAATCTTAATTCAAGTTTTCTCTGGAATAATTATGGCAATGCTTATTTTAACTATTTCTGCTTGGAAAAAGAATAATGTACAAACTATATTTTTGGGGCTTTTAATACTTTGTATGCCTTTAATATTAGTTTTATTAGGTTTCTCGTATATCAGATTATTTTCGTTATATCCTTTATATTCATATACATTTGGAAACTAAATAAAAAAAGATAATTTTATGAGATAATTGTCTGAAATAATCAGGAAAGTAGGACTATCAAAAATGGTAATTAAATATAGTCCAGCACTTAAAGAATATGACAGAAAAGTAATAGTTTCCACACCAAATATTTAAACCGATTAAATAAGAACAGGAAGTGTGTCAAAATCACTATGTAAAAGACTATATAATTTAAAAAACGCAGTAAAATAAAACAATTTGCTACAAAATTCACCAAAAATATTTATTATTTTTAATATATATTATATAATAATAAATAATAAGGAGGAGTGTAGAAATGAAAAAAATAATATCTATATTTACAATATTACTTATAAACATAACAATTCTCATATCATTTAACTTAAATAGCAGTCTAGCATTAACAAATGATTCTTTACTAGCACTAAATGACGAAGTAATTAACTCAAGTAGTACTTCATTAACAATTAATAGTCTAAATGATGCAGAAAAACAATTAAGTACTGATGGAACAAGAATACTAAATACAATTAACGAAAGTAAAAGTAACTTAGATTCAGGCGAATTAGCGATAGACATTATTATTACTAATCCTGCAAATGCTAGTAAAAAGGAAGCTATAGGTGTAAGGATATCTTATGATACAGAAATATTAGGGAATTTTAATATTATAGACTTATCTGTGACAAAAGGAACAGTACAATTTAATACTGCTAACAATCAAGTAGAATGGGCGCTAGCAAGTATCGAAAGTAACGAAACAGTAACGCTATCTTATAAATTAAAACTAAAAAGTACAATAGATAGAAGTTTACTAGATAGACTTTTAAAGACAAATAGACAAATTGTAGTCACTGAATGGGGAAGTGTTATAGGCACATATCCTGAAGACTCTCAAATTGGTATACAAATATGTAGTCCAACAATAAGAATTATATCTACAACTGGAGAATTATCAGTTAGTAAAATAGTCAGAGGAGACGGAGCAAATCTTAATAAAAACTTCAATTTTACTGTAACACTAAGTGATAGAACGATAAATGGAACATACGGGAGTATGAACTTTACAAATGGAGTTGCAAACATTGCACTAAAGCATGGACAAACTCTAACCGCAACAAATCTTCCTGCTAATATAACATATAGAGTAGTAGAAACAGAAGCCAATCTTAATAGTTATATTACAAGCTCTACAGGAGAAACTGGAACTATATTGGCATCTCAAACATCATATGCACAGTTTACAAACACTTATAAAAAGCCAGTTGGTAATTTAATCGTTAAAAAAATTGTTGAAGGAAGTTCTATAGATACATCAAGAAACTTCAATTTCACTGTAACACTAAGTGACAAAACAATAAATGGAACATACGGTAACATGAACTTTACAAACGGGGTTGCAAAATTCACTTTAAAACATAACCAATCTCTAATGGCAAATAGTCTCCCAGTAGATGTAACATACACTGTAGAAGAGACAGATGCAAACACAGATAACTATGTAACTGTTTATGATGATGGACTAGGAAAAAGGACATACGAGAAAGTAACAGGAACAATTAAAGAAAACACTAATAGCACTGTTACAGTATACAATACAAAAGAAGATAAAAACTTTATAATAGTTAATAAACAATTCGACACAACTACAAACTTTAATAAAGATATAGAAATAAATTATACAAATTTTCAAAATAATGGTGTAACTCTAGAAACATACAAAAAATACATAGCAAGTAAAAGCATAACTATACAAGCATCTAATGGAAATATTCACACAAACTTTATAGTAAAATCAGATTCAAATGGTAAATTTACAATACCTGCTAAATATGCAGTTAATTATAATAATTATAATATTTTAATAGATAATTTAAACTTAAATTTAAAGCTAGAAAAAGTTATACCAAATATTCCAAACAGTATAGACTTTTCACTCAAAGCATCAAACGCAACTTCTGGAATTGTTTTGGAAAAAGACTTTACACTAAACTCTAGTGAAAGTTACATGAAATCATTTGAAATAGATTATGATATAAGTTTATTAAATAATATAAAAATTACTGAAAAAGCTAACAACAATGATTGGGACTTCTCTTATCAAACAAAAAAAAGTGGAAATAGTATATCTATTATTATGTCTAACAAAGCAGGAGAATACAAAGTATCAGGTACGCTTGCTATAGAAACTACACCTAAGCCACAAGTTACCATAGAAAAAATATGGACTATCGAAGAAAATTATATAGACATATATTTTACTAGCGAGCATAGAAAAGACTTTAGAATTGATGTGAAAATTACAGACAAAAATGATAAAATTTTAGAAACAGTAACACTTGATGAAACAGGACATGGAATAACTTCTAATAAATATCCAAACAGTAAAGAATTATATGCTATATATCCAGATGGTAAGAAAGTTAAAATTAATTTTGATGAAACACAAATACCTAAAGAAATAAAAGTGACAATAGGAAATGAAATCTATATATTATCATCAAATAACAACTGGAAGATGACTATAAATAAAGAAATAGATGAAAATACTTTAATAGATGAAATAGAAACTATAGGTAACTTTACTTCATCAGTAAATAAAACTAAAGACAACAATGGTAATTATGAAATTAAAATCACTAACACTCACACTTCTACTAGAAACGTAAGTTACAATGAACCAGAAAAACCTATCGAAAATCCAAAAACAGGTATCAATAAATATTATGCTGTAGGAATAACAATCATTACAGTAGCAATCTCTGGCTTATTGATTTTAAATAAAAAACACATATTTTAATCTAAAACTGATATAAAAAGCGTTTGACTATAAACGTTTTTTTCTATATAATAAAGCAAGGAAAGTGATAAAATGAGAGTTCTAT
Source organism: uncultured Bacilli bacterium (assembly GCA_910586295.1). Classification (GTDB taxonomy): domain Bacteria; phylum Bacillota_I; class Bacilli_A; order RF39; family UBA660; genus MGBC139354. The sequence continues at coordinate 7,340 of CAJUGE010000027.1, forward strand.
ACACAGCATTCAAAGGAAAGAATAACTCTTCAAAAATATTAATTGATTTAATAGAAAAAGGAAAAAAGTTATATATCACAAATAGTTTTACAACTAGTATTACAGAACTAGAAAATGAATTAAAATGTAACTCCTATTAAATACAAAAATGATTTTCATACACTTACCAGGATTATCAAAAATAACTGACATACAAAATTTAGCAAATATATTTAACGAAATAGGAGATTTACAATGACAAAAGAACACTTAAAAATAGTCATAATAATTATCATAATTATATTATTAATCGTAACACGTGCTTGGATATTCATCTTAGACACTGTAATTAATCTAGTTAAAAGGGTATTTAAAATAGGTAACCCTAGCACTCACAAATGGAACATAAAAAGGAATGATAAAAAATGATGTACAAGACTTACTATAACTCGCCTCTAGGAAAGTTAATACTAATAAGTGACGGAACATACCTAACTAATTTACTTCTAGAAGCTAGTGACTATAGCGAAGAAACTATAGAGAATGACAACT
>CAJUGE010000028.1 GCA_910586295.1 uncultured Bacilli bacterium
CTTGCTTGTCTACGCTTAAATCTAATCTCACGACTTTGACTCCAAGACTAGCTAATGGCTCCTTGCCAAGGATTACCATGTTGGGTTCACACCAACTATATATTAAACACCGAACTGGCGCACCGTCCATTTTTTATTAATTCTAATTTTCAAAGATCATTTTCAGTCATTTTTGACTACTTTTCTATATCAATATTTTCATATTAATACCATTTTCACTTAGTGCTTAGTTTTTCATAAAACTTTTCACACTATCGTTATCTATATAAATTCTTTAATACAATAGTCAGACAATCTTCTACAGTTAATTCTGTGTTTTCTGAGAATCTAATTCTAACTAACTTACCATTCACTTTAAATATATATGGATTTTTAACTTTAGTCAAAAAATCCAATATTCTTTCTTCACTAGACTTTCTTCTATCTATTTTTATAGAAGCTAATTCATCTACATCTTCTAGTTTACATCATCAAGATTTACATTTCTACAACGCTCTAATTTTTCTCTTAATTCTTCAATATTATATTTAATTATATAATCACACTCCAACTTAATTATATATTTAAATATAATTGTTGTTAAATGTGCAAATTTAATTTTTTATTACTCATTAATTGTACTTTCTATTTTTGGTCGCTCATCAACATATTGATAATTAAGTGCATTTTCTTTAGATAATGCAGATTTATTTGTTTCTTTTTCATATAAATCTCTTGTACCTTTTGCAACACCACCACCTCTTTTAGCAACTTTCAAATTTTCTGTTAGTCCTTGTGGGTGTTCTTGTCTTGCAATATCTCGAGTTGCTATTTCTCCTATGTTTGTAAGTGCTACTTCTATATCAGTCATATTATCTCGAAGTGATTCTTTTCTTAATCCTTTATATGATTTATACTCGCTTGCTTTCATTCCAGACCAACCTTTATAGATTTCATTTGTAAGTAAAGCGTATTCCATCGGTTTGGTGATGCCGCCTTCTTTCCAAACATCTGTAAGTTTAAATCTGTCTACAATTCCCGTTAGTCTAGCCTTGATCCATTCATCAGAGTAACCTTTATTACGATAATAATTGACTGCACGATTTATAGCAATTTCTGGATCAAATACTTCATCAATTCTTTCACTACCTAAACTAGCCATCCATAATTTAAATGGCTCAGCTTTAGGCGAAGGAACTGATTCAATTAATCTTAAAATTCCTTTTGTATCTAATGTATCTGTAGAATAACTTTTTCCATCTTTTCTAGATTTCATTTTCAGTTGTACACATTTTGTGGACAACTCACTTTGTTCTTCTTTTTTCATTCTTTTCTTTAACATATTCCAATAATTTCTTGGATTGTTACTATCAGTCAAAGCAGATATTACATCTACAACTGAAAAATAATATTCTTCTTTTTCACTATCCCATATACTTCTAATTTCACTACCTTCAAATAGATTTGATATTGTTTCTAGTTTATTATTCAAATTTAACACCTTCTTTCTTGTTCTAATTAATGGGGTTTAAATGTCGTAATCACCTTTATAATTCTCATCATAAATATCATTAAAATCACTATATTTTTATCAATTTTACCACTTTTTTAATAAAAATATGCAAAATCTAAAATCAAAGGAATCCTTTATTTATAAAGGTTTGCTAGGGGTTTAAATAAATCGTAATCAACCAGTTTATCGGGGCAAATGCAAAACTTTTTTGTTCATCATTATTTGACATTTATATCACTTCTTTTCTCTATAATTAATCTTAACTCTTTTATTGATTTATTTATATATTTTCCTTTTGCAATTCTATAAATAAACCCTTTCTTTTTTCCACTCCATTATTAGTGTATATATATTTTATACAACAAGAAGGAGAATGCTCTATACCTAATATTGCAATTACTTCATATCCTGAATTTATTATCTTTTTAATTTCTTTGAAAACAGTTTCTGTTAAATCATTACAATGATTATTAAATTCCACAGTTTAGATAATCCTTTAGGTTATCTAATTAAATTATTTTTGTATAAACTTTCTGTTTGTGCAAACGTGCTATAAAGTGCTAAAAACATTTCACTATATAAATCAAGAGTATGAATATTTTCTTTTTCAAAATAAACATCACAATTATGTTCTCTTAATTCTCATACATTTTTTAATTTGTGTTCCACTAATTCCCTCATTAGCATATATTCCTACAAAATCCCAACTAGGATTAGATTTAATTTTGTTAGAAGAAAATTCTATTTGTGAATTATAACTTGTTAATCGTTCTTCGTTATCTGTATTTTACTCTTGCATAAGCACAAACTCGTTTTTACTATTATTTTCAGTATTGATCTCTTCGGTTATTAGATTAGGTTTAATAATCTCAACCCGTGCCATTTTACCTCACTTTCTTTTTTATTAGACATAATAAATGTCCTCATACTAATTATAACTTATTTTCAAATTATTCTGTAGCCTTTTAATAAAAGTTCTTAATTTTTTCTTTTAATCCATAATATTGTTTTTCAGTAATCAATTTTAAATTTAATAACTTACTTAAACAAGAGATTTTATTTTTCGCTAAAAAGACGTGACACGTTTTGTCGTCGTAAGACGATGAAAGTGGCGATAGTCTTTTTTTTATGAAACGATAGCGAAATAAAAAGGCAACTATATTACATTGTGAAACTTTGTAATATGTTGCTTATGGGTTTTCAAAAGGGTTTTATTCCTTTGTCCACCTAAGTTGGCTTTGCCGACTTAGTAGTAGGTTGCTATAATGAAATTATAGTTATAAATTATATTTTAATTTAAGCACTAATACTTTTTGTTTTTCATTTATTCTATCTGCTAAAATTTGTAAATCAATAAGAGCATATTCTTCTCGAATGCAATCCTCTAATCCTAAATCCATTAAAATATTTTTAAAAGAAGAAACACATTCTAATTCACCATCAGTTTTTAAGACAGCATAATGAGTTTTTAAAATATTATCTATTAAAATAAATTTACGTTCAAAAGAAATTGAAGCAAATCCAGTATGATCACAAATTTCATAATATGCTACATCTAGATTTTCTGTTTCCATATTAGCAGGTCGTTCATGTGGAATTAAAACATAGTACCTTTTTTCACTCTGGGCTAAAACCGAATCTTCGCTTTCCTTATTAGTATCTACAACTACAATATCGTTTATATTTATTTTTTTATACATTTCTGTTGTTTAACTAAGTGGTACTCCTAAATCGAGTTCTTTACTTCTAAGTTTCGTTAACAACATCGATAATTCTTCTTCCGAATAAGTATCTTTAGAATACATAGATAACCCATTCATTTCTAAACATTTTTCGAGAGAAATCATCATTCCTTCATAAGAACCCACTGGAGTAATTTTTAAAGAACTGTTTTTAACTATACAAAGGCTAGTTCCATCATAATTACCACTAATGGCTACAAATTCATTATCCCCCAGTGTTTCATATCTATAAACTCCACCGATTGATTGCTCTTCACGACTTACAATATAGTATTTTTCAAATACATCATCACCCTCAAGATTTATAGTAGAAATTAATTTTAGATTATCTGCAAAATAATATAAACTTTGAGAATTATTAAATCTTTTTCTAATTTCTTCTACAGTTATAGAACCAACCATTTTTTTACTATCTATTACTTTAAATTGTGATAAATTAATATAACTAGAAGATTCAATATCATATATATAATTAAAACCATTATCCTTTTGATTGATACTCGCTCTATATCCAATGATTGTCCTAGTAGTATCACCATCTTCTATTGTAATTTGCCACATATCTTTTAAATATGTAGAGGTATTACCATTGAATCCCACTGTATAGGCATCAGTTATTATCCCACCTAAAGATGAATACCTAAGAGGAATAAAATTATAATCTTCTCTTGAATAACTTGTAAAACTAGAATGAAGATATTTTTCTACTATACTTGAAGTAAGTAAAGAATCGACTAAAAGATTATCAATTTGTTCTTTTGTTAATTTTCCTTCTTTAAACAATGATGTAGCACTAATAATATTTTCTTTACAAAGATTTTTACCTAAACCATATTCACCATTAAAATAATTAATATCTTTACAATCATCATCAACAGAAACCTTATATTCGACTGTTTTATCTCCACCTGGTGGAATTAATGTATCTATATCTTTTGCAGCCCAAGCATACCAATTAATATCCAGTGTTTGACCTAAGAATTCTCCAGTATCAATCGAATAAAATTTACTAATTATATTGGTTTCATTTACATCTACTAGTTTTGTCGCTAAATATATTTTGCCATCAATCCTAACAAAAAATAATGAACTTGTATTTAATCCATCTTCATATGAAATACCTGTATACTCATTTACAACATACTCACTACTTGGATCATGTGCTTCTTTATACTCTTGACCTTTATATACATAGGTCCCACCTGTATAATAAGTATAATCTTCATAGACATTGTCAGCATCTTCGCTAACAATTGATGCAGTTTTAGGAATTGAGACCTCTTTTTTACTCCATCCTGAAGTTGTAGCAATAATTGAGGTTGCTGCTAAACCCAATGTCATTCCTCTTATAGTTTTCTTTTTCATTTTATCCTCCTTCAAATTGTTACATACTAAATCATAAAACAGTCGAAAATCAACTACCAAAACATCTAAACTAAAATAAAATCCAAAATGCCCATATTTTTTATAATGGACAGTTAGTATCTTACAACGTGATAAGATGAATATGTTACTTTTGAGGATAAGTCAATGCTGAGGAGCAGCCTGAGCACATAAGTAATGTTATAAGGAAAAGGAAGTACATATTGGCATTGGTAGTGTGCACCACAAAATTGTATGCCCAATTAAAACTGTATCATAACTATCTCAATTATCTACTTTGGTATTTTTTAATTTTATATCTCTTAAAGATTCATGATTATGTTCTTTTGTTACTCTTGAATTGTTATCAGTCCAATCCAAATCTGCTGAAGTATAAGCATCTACTAGTTCGATTTCAAAAAGATCAGCATTCAGGTTTTTAGCAATTTGTTCTGCAACTTTTTTTAGTTGAACCAGATGCTAAATAATAAACTACAAGTGTTTTTACATTATATGGAGTAGTAGTATTATTTGATTCATCATCTTGTCTATCATTATCAGTAGGTTCATTTACAACAGAATTTTACAATACTAATAAGAAAAAGTTTGTCATTGATTAGGATTTTAGACAGCAAAAAAGACCAAGTATGCTTAAACTTGATTTTACTTATAACCTGTAATTTGTATTATATATATAGTCTTAAACTGTATATTATTACTAATATTACTGCAAATAATAAACTATAAATACTATTTTTAGGTTTCGTATATAAAACTGTCATTGTTCCTAAAAATAATAATGTCTCTATGACACTTTTAAAATAAAAATACCAAAGCCCAATACTAAAAGATTCTATCAACATTACTGCTAATATTCCACTAGAAATCATAATTGAAATTTTATTATTTCCCTTTGCATACCAACAAATAAATGCAAGTATTGGAGTTATAGCAGTTATTCCATACCAAATCATCATATAACTTTTAGGATTAAAACCACTAAACATAATTGTATATAAGTGATAGCTTACTGTCATACCCACAAAAAATAAAAATACGTTTAAACTTGCTCTTAATGGTGTTTTACTAAATACAGAAATAGTAATTGCTAAAAACATCCATATTCCAACATAAGAAAAAACATTTCTTATATCTACTATTCCTAATATGTGTTGCCACCATATTGCATCATTAATACTTAAATTATCTAACCATTTGGAAAACACACCTAAAATTATTCCTAATAATAATATCAATAAACTATGTATTATCTTTTTAGATACTTTTATATCTTTATTAGGTTTTCTAATACTATCAAGCCACTCTTTCATTGCGAACCTCCTTTTCACAATTGTAATTTATATTATTGATAATAGCCAATATTTATTAATAATGAATGTAGTTTTTCAGATAATTTACCATAATTTTTTATATTATCAATGTCAATATTACTTACTGTTACTATTCCTTTTTCAACATCATTAATTTTCCAGTGTATTTCATCAGCATTATTAATTAATGCTAATAATATTTTTGAATACATATTCATTTTTTCATTGACTTTTTCTTCATCTAACCTAATATCATTAAATTTTATTATTAAAGTATAATGTTCTTTATCTGTTTGTTGTTATATCGTATAATTTCCTAATTCATATATTTCAAGTCTTTCAAGCAATTTACTTACATTATTATTGTTGCCAATATATTGAGTTTTACTATTATATAAATCAAAACTGTTATTTGTTATATCTACTGAAATATTACCCAAATTTTCTATTTTTCCATCAAAGGTTTCTCTATTAGTAACATTTTTATAAATAGTATAGTAAATTACTCCTCCAATAGTTACCAATAAAATTAAAATCACAACTCCTATTACTATTTTTTTCTTATTATCCATAAAACAACATCTCCTTTACAAATTACTAGTTATCGTTTACTTTTTGTATGTGAAAATTATATCATAATTATTCAAAATTTTAAAGTCCTCCACCATTATTTATGTACTTATGTGATTAACCTGAACTGTAAAAGTAAATTCCACCCTAAAATTATATAAACTGGAATTTAACTCTACAAAACATTACTATGGAATTTACTCCTTCAAATATTTATAATATATCACTTGTAATGATGTTTATTAGTTTGAAAGGAGTTTTATTTATTATAAAAAATAAACATATGTCATATGATGATAGATTAGAAATATAAAAAGGTTTAAAAGAAAAATTATCTTTTAAACAAATTGGTGAAAATATTTATAAAGATTGTACTACTATTTCTAAAGAAATTAGAAATCATTTTATAGTTAAAAATATTGATGGTCAAGGTAGACCATTTAACGATTGTATTCATAGAAAAAATTGCGAATTTAGAGAAAAAGGTAAACTTTGTAATATTCACACTTGTTCTCATTATCTAAAAGAAGAATGTCAAGTACAAATCGCCAAATAAATGTTGGTATTACTAAAATTTAACTCTAATTATTAAAGTACTATCTTTATATTTTGCTTCTATTGTACCACCACTTAAATCCACTAATTGTTTAGCAATAGAAAGCCCTATTCCATTTGCCTTTTTAACACTTTTCACAGTATAATATCTATCAAACAATTTCTCTAAACTTACCTTATCCAAACTATCCGCTTTATTTGAAAACTCGACTATTCCATTACTATATAGTTTTACATTAAAATCCCCGTTACTATATTTAATTGCATTTGATATAATATTTTCAAATATTCGCTTTAACATATTTTCATTTAATAATCTAACTACTTTATCTTTAGATATATCTATATTTGGAGTAATATTGTGACTCACAAACAAACTATAAAAACTTGCAATACTATCTTCTAAAATACCATTTATAACTATATCCTCTTTTTTTATTTCATCTTGTATATCAAGTGTTTTAGAAAAATCAAAAAGTTGTTCAGTAAGATATGTTAAATCCTTAACTTTACTATCAATAATACTCAAATATTCAATCTGTTTTTCACTTAAGTTAAATTTATTCATTAAATCAAGATAACCTCTTATTGCAGTAAGAGGTGTTCTTAAATCATGAGATATATTTGTAATAGAAGATTTAAGTTCTTTATTTCCATTTTTATATTCAAGTTCTAATCTTCGTAAATCTTTTAGACTTTTATTTAAAAGTATTGCTAATCTCTTTAAATCTCTATCATTTGTACTAATAGTAATTAAATTATTCGTATCTGATTTTAATATATCTGTTAGTGACTCTACAATATTTTTGATTTCCATTTTCATTATTAAAATCTTTAAAATAAATAATACTGCTACAAATAGAACTACTAAAAATAAATAAAACCAGATACTCATAATAATCACCTACTCACTTTAACTCTTTTTTCTTAAACAATACTAAGCCTACACCTGTAAATATCACTACTATTCCTAAAGAATATATAGGTAAAACTTTTATATTTGCTGCGCCTTCTGCTAATTGGATCATTTGTCCTACTGGATTAATATCAACTAATGTTTGACATACTTTTTTCTTTTCTTCACTTGGATATTTAGGATTTTTAACTTCTCTAACTTCCATTTTCCCATTAATCATAGTATACTCATCTACATATTCTTGTTCATTTAAAATATTAAAACAAGTAAGAGTAATCATCATTAGACCGAAAGTAAACATAATACTAACTATTGCTGTAATTGTTTTATTTGAAATCATCATTGCAATAAATGTAAATATACTAGAATAAGCAATTACTGTCACAAACATACATCCTAATGTCATTAGTAATTGTGAAAAACTGATAGTGATTCCGCCAAACAATGGTATCCCAACAATTGCCACTACTATTATAAATAAAATGAAAGAAAATAAGCTTGTAATTGTTGTTACAATAAAATTCGATAAATATATATTTACTCTTTTATGCCCTATACTAATCTTATTTCTTATCGCACCATCTGAATATTCTACTCCTAAAAACAAACTTGTAAAAATAGACATCACAATACCTATAATTGTAGAATAATTAAACATAAGTTGCTCCACTGCCACAGTATCTTCATAAGCTTTCATATCATTATATCTAAAATAAATCATAAATAAAGCAAGAACAATGCTAAATAAAGTTAATAACCAAAACAATTTATTTTTTCTTAGTCTTGTAAACCCTGCATTCAATAATTTAATCAACTTTTTCACCTCCAATTAAATTCATATAATAGTTTTCTAGTGTTTCTTCTTGTTCGTGTATTTCATCTGGTACTAAATTTTCCTTAGATAGGTCGTTAATAAATTTTGATAAATTATATTTTCCATAAACACTTATTGTCTTATTGTCCATCACTTCATAAGAAATTTTATTTTCTTCAAAATATTTAACAAAATCTTTTGGATTACTTACTTTTAATTCTAATTTATGTTCCATCTTTTTCATAAGTTCTTCACTACTTATTTCTTTTATAATAGAACCATTATCTAAAAATCCATAATGAGTTGCTATTTTAGATAATTCATCTAAATAATGACTAGATATCAAAATAGTAATTTGTCTTTCTTTATTTAATTTTAATATTAACTCCCTAATTTCAACAATCCCCTGTGGATCAAGTCCATTTATAGGCTCGTCCAAAATTAAGAAATCTGGATTATTAGCAAGACTTATAGCAATTCCTAATCTTTGCTTCATCCCCAAAGAAAAGTTCTTTGCTTTTTTCTTTCCTGTATTATCTAGTCCAACTAATTTAAGTAATTCATTAATACCATCCATACTTGGCATTCCTACTAGTTTATACTGTTCTATTAAGTTATCTCTAGCAGTCATCTCCCCATAAATAGAAGGAGTTTCAATAATCGCACCCATCCTTTTTCTAGCACGTATAATATCACTACCACTATTATTATCCTTCCCATAAATAGTATAACTACCACTTGTTGGTTCTTGCAAACCACATATTATTCTAATAAGTGTTGTCTTACCAGCACCATTTTTACCAATAAGTCCATATATTGCACCTTTTTCAACATGAATATTGGCATAATTTAAGGCTCTAAAGTCCTTATATTTTTTTTCAAGATTATTAGTTTCTAATATTATCTCCATAATCTTCTCTCCTTTCCAATATCCATTTTAATAAAAAAATGTTAAGAAAATGGTTAAGAATTTGTTAAGATTTTGTTAAAATTTACTCTCCCATTTTAAAGCCTATACCCCATATAGACTCAATATATTCCTCTTCAGCATACTCTTTAATCTTTCTTCTTAAATTACTTATATGAACTCTTAAAGAATTCTCATCACAATCCTCTGTGTCAATACTTATTAAATCTAATAACTTATTTTTTGTAATAACTTGAGTCTTATTTAATAATAATTGCTTTAATATGGCATACTCTGTCTTTGTTAAACTCACTTTATTATTATTAACAAGTAATGTATGATTATCATTTAATAACTCTAACTCCTTATATTTTAAGTTATCTAATCCACTATTTTTATTATTTCTTAATTGAACTTCAATTCTTGCCAATAATTCCTTACTATCAAAAGGTTTTGTTATATAGTCATTCGCACCAGATAGCAAACAATTTACTTTATCATCACTAGAAATTTTTGCAGAAATAACTATTATTGGAATATTATTTATTGTTTTAATAATTTCTTCACCTATTAGTCCTGGCAACATTAAATCAAGTAAAATTAAATCATACCCTCCTTTTTCAAGTAACAACAGCGCTTCTGTTCCAGAATATGCATTATAAGTATCATATCCATTATCTTTTAATAATTCTTCTATAACATTATGAATACTCTCATCGTCTTCAATAATTAAGATTTTTTTCAAGTTAAAACACCTCAATTCTTTAAAATATTTCTAAAATACTATCTTACAACCACACTAATGATAACATATGTTCGTTACCGTGTCAAATATTTTTATAAACTTTTTTCTATTATAAATGTAAAAAATCTATAAACATAAATTCATTTATAGACTTTTCATAAAACTTCATCTTTTCAACTATTATTTATCTCTATTGTGTTTTGCTAACCTTCTACTATTAAGTTCACTCTCTAATTTAAAAGATATACTCATAACAGTATCCTCACTAAATGGACTAGGCATATTATATTTATCTATTAAATCTTTAAAAGAATAATAAGACGCCACCCCTCCTATCTCTTTAAATAAAGAAATATCATTTTCACAGCCATTCCATATAGCAAAAGCCCCAAAATAAGATAATGCATAATCTATATAATAAAACGAATCCAAATAAATATGAGACTGCCTATAAAAATATCCTCCACTCTCAAGATTAATATGCCCAAGGTTACTTTTCTCTAAATGATACTTATTAACTAAGTATAACCAGATATTTCCAATATCTTCAAGCTTTAAATCTTCTTTTGAATATAACATCTCTTGAAACTCATCCACTAAACATATATATGGTAGATTGAATAATAAATTATATATTTTCATAAAACAATATTTTTTATAATCTTCATCTTCAAACAAATTTTTAACATATCCCATAACTATTAATTCCATAGCATACGAGAACATCTCTGCTATTTCCATTGTTGGATACTTTAATAATGGTGACACTATATATTCCTTATCATTCAAAGAAGCACAGTACTTTTGAAATGCATGTCCCATCTCATGAGAAGTAGTTTGTAAATCAAAATAAGTTTTCTTATAATTACAAGTTACCACAGGCAAACAAGACTCAGTTAAATAGTTTGTAATAGAAAAGTTAACTTTATCTTCTCTACTTTCAAAATCTATATAATTATTTTCTAACATACTATCAAAGAGACTTGCTAAATCCTCATCAATACTAGCATAACATTTTTTTAATTCACTAAGCATTTCTCTTCCAAACATTTTTAACTCAGGCATTTACTCAAAGAAGATAGTATCAAAATATTCTAGTTTTTCTAATCCTAATTCCTCTTTTTTTAGCTCATTCATTTTCATGCATAATGGAACTATAAACTTAACAATATTATCTCTAAAACTACTTATATCTTTATAGTCGTAGCCAAATCTTTTTAAACTATATAAACTATACTCAACATAACTATTAAATCCTAAATTTCTAGCCATTTGATTTCTTAGACTTACAAGTTCAAATAATATACTAGTATACTCATTTCTATGTTCATAATAAAAATCATTTACAGTATCATGTGCTTTCTTCCTAACAATCATATCTTTACTACTAAATAACCCACTAATAGAGCCTATAGTTCTCTCTTCCCCATCATACAACACCTTTGTCTTATTTAAGTTTCTATATTGAATTTTTAACTCATTCTCTCTTTTTTGAAGATCAATATTTTTATCAGTAGTTATTTTCATTTGATATTCAATTATTCTAAAGAAATTACTAGGTATATTCTCTAAAAGCAAATCTTTAAATCTTGAACTATTCATTTCCTCATAAAAAGGTAAAAACAATAAATCAAACTTAGGTTTATAAGCATTCCAATACTCTATTTCTCCTTTATAAAATTCATCACTCAAATCACGCATATTTCTTATATCAGCATAATCAAACATTTCTTCAATATGTGAGTGAATATCATTTATTTTCTTTACCACTAATAAATATTCACTATAATCACTAGCATCCTTTAATTTATTAATTAAATCATCTATAGTTAATCTAGTTTTATCATAACCTATTCTTTCATACTTTATTCTATTAAAATCTATCATTTCTTACTCCTCCAACACGATACACACAATATCAAGTCATTCTAACTTTACTTACAATTTAATTTTGTTAATACTTTATTAAATGCACTGTATCTATAAGTACTCTTTAATTCTTCTTCACTAAGCAAATTAAATGTCTTATTTATATTTAATAATTTAAAAACAGAATAAAAATAAGGTTTTCTAAGTGGTTCTACAATATTTTCTACTATCTCTCCTTCACTAATACCAAATTCTTGAAAATAAGTTCCATCTTGAAACATACAAGTTACCACACATTTATAATAGGCATTTCTATTTGTAATTCCATTTAAATTTCTAAGTAATTTATTCACACCTTCATATTTTGGAAGCGAAGAATTTTGCAAGAGTTCTTCTTCCGCATATCTTGCAGTATAAATCCCAGGCTCTCCGTTTAAACTTTCTACAAATAGCCCAGCATCATCAGTTAAAATAGGATAACTTATATTATTATCTTTACAAAAATTATAAATTGCTGTCGCTTTAATTAATGAATTTTCTTCTAATGTACTTCCATTTTCTAGAATATCTCCTAAATCCCAACCTATATCAGTTAAAGACCTAATATCTAAATCCAAATTAAACCCTTTTACTACATTTCTTAAATCTTCTATTTTCCTTTCATTCGTTGTTCCAAAAATAATTACCATCTTTTCTACTCCTCATTTATCTCTTATATTTTGAATACTTATCTAAAGCATCATTAACATTAATCCAATAATAATTAGTCATCATATTATCATATGGATCAAGTAGAGTCTTTTCTAACTTACCACCTAAACTTAGTATTGTTTTATTTGAACCAATATTATCTGTAGTACAAACTAATCTTACATTTTCTTCATTTAACTTCTGTTCTTCTATTAGTGCTAAATAAAGTGCTATTTTAGCATACCCTTTGCGTCTTTCACTAGGTCTTATACCATAACCAATATGTGACGCCCAAGTACTTAGCTTTTCTAAAGAAATATTAAACCTAACATTTACCATACCCACAATTCTCTTATCATTCTCTCTTACAACAAAAAATGTTTTAGATGGACATCTATTAATCTTATCAGCATATTCTAAGTCCTCTCTCTTTTCAAGTTCTACTAACCATTCTTCATAAGTCATCTCATCTAAAATAACTTCCATACTACCTGTACCATTTAAATCCGAATTATATTTAATATTTTCTTCTAAATAGTCTATTGCATCTTGCTTTCTCTCAATCGTAGGAACCTCTAAAAATAATTTATCCATAACATTTTCCTCTCATAATCCTCATTATACTATCAATAAAATACATTTACTAGACCTAAAAGAATTTTTGTAGTATAATATGGTATCAAAAGAGAGGATTTACTATGAACGAAATTGAAACTATGAAGAACTTATTAAATAAAATGTATTTAGAACCACTAAATGAAACAGAGTACAAAGTTTTACAATACTTACTTACAAAATATGCAAGATCAATACAGAATTATCCACTAACTTACAGAGTTATAAACGATAATAAAATCATGTTTATGTCTGATAATCATGCTGGCGGAGCTAAGGAAGATGAAACAACCACTCTGCGTGCATTAGAAGTAGCAGATAAATATAACATAAGAACTATAATACATGGCGGAGACTTTATTGAAGGATGTGCTAATAGACAATATGGCAAAAGTTCACAAACTATATTAAATGAACTAGATAAAGCACTAAGCCAAATACCAGATAATATAACTATAAAATTATTACTAGGTAATCATGATTTTTCTGCTTTTAATAACTGCTCATCACTACACGAAAGACTTTTTCATGAACCAAAGTTAGATATACTAGGACTAAACAAAGTTTTATTATACTGGAATAATGTAATAAAAATTTACTTACATCACAAAGTAAGTTGGCTAAAAACTGAAGCAGAAGAAAACGAATTAAAAGGAGACATTAAAATTTTAGGTCACTATCACAACTTTAGGTTAGATGAAGAATCTAAAAGTATTTATTTACCTTCTCTATGTAAAGATGACACTCAAATATCATTAGAACAATTTGGATACACATTCAATACAGACATAGAACCTATATTTTTAGTAGCAACTATTAAAGATATAAATACTATTCTTTTTGAAGCATTTTCAAAGGATTGTTTATCAACAGGTAAGTTAACTAAACGAGATACAATTGAATATGATACACATAAAAAGACATTAAAAAAATGGAAATAATAGATATTTTCATTTTTATTTACCTTATAATTCATATTGCATTAAGACACTCCACCAAACTCACTAAAAGGAAATATTCTAAAACCTACTTTACCCTTAATATCTTTAATATTAACAGGCCCGATTACCCTACTATCTTTACTTATATTTCTATTATCCCCTAGAACTATATACTCATCACTCCCAGCCTCTAAAATAAAATCATTAGTAGCCTCAAATTCTATAGGAGTATCAACTTCCTTATCATTAATATATAATATGTTATCTTTATACTCCACTTTTTCTCCTGGAAGTCCGATTACCCTTTTAATAATCGCGTCATCATAAAAATCAACTACCACTATATCAAATCTATCGATACCAAACTTAAGTCCAATCTTATTTATTAAAACCAAATCATTATTAAACAATGTATCCTCCATAGAAGCGCCATTCACTATACCAGGAGTAACTAAAAAAGTCCTAACAAGTATTACTACAACTACAATAATTATATAAGGTAATAACCCTTTTAAAAATGTAATAAATTTTCCATCATTTTTTTCATCCATATTTATTCTCCTCTTTATTTAATATTATACAACAAAGAAAAAAATTAGGAAACCCTAATTTCTCTCTTTAATCTTAATACTACCTTTAAGATTCTTTAAATAGTTAAGTTTAGCTCTTCTAACTTTACCTTTCTTAACAACTGTAATCTTATCAATAAGTGGACTATTAACAGCAAAGACTCTGTTTATACCAACACTTCCAGATTTTTTTCTGACAGTAAATGTTTCAGAAACGCTTCCACCCTTACGACTAGTAACAATACCTTCATAAGCTTGGATTCTTTCTCTCTTACCTTCTTTAATCTTAACATCTACTCTAACAGTGTCACCTACTCTAAATTCAGGTACGTTAGGATTAATTTGTTTCTTATTAATCTTATCGATTAAATTCATAAATATTCGTCCTTTCTTGCGCTTTTATTTAATCATAAACATAATAGTCCAGCGGATTAAGCATATACATATTACCATAAAAACACTGGAATTTCAAGCATTTCAACTTACTTTGTACTATTTTAACTGCAAAAACTTGACTTTTCATAATATTTATTGTATATTACTAACTCAAGAAGTATCAGGGGGTTTTTTACCTAATACTTTGTATAGACTGTGGGATATCCCAGTCTTTTTTATTTTATATAAGTTCGAGCAAACCTTAAAGCTTTTTCATTATTAGGATTTAACTCTAATGTTTTTATAATAGTATCTACTAATTCTTCTTCACTAATAGGTAGTCCCATTTCTAATCTTTCACTTAAACTATAATAAGAATAAAATCTTTCAGTATAAAATTCAGGATGTCCAACTAACTTGTAAAATTTATGAACAGGACATTCAAGACTTCCTTTACTAAGACTATAAGCACCAACTTTATCTTCAAGTAACATAATAAGTAAATCCGTTAATAATTCTTCGTCCATATTTGGACAATCTTTATAAACTTCTATAACACTCTCTAAAGATTGGATTCTAGCTCTTCTCTCATTCGGATATATCTCACTATTAAGATAGAAAATTCTATCTACTGTATTTTTATCAATAATAGATTTAGCATATAAATCCAAATCAAAATTTCCAAGCCTTGCCATATAACCATGCCAAATAGGAGATTTATCCCTCTCTATTCCATTATCCATATGATTAAAATCAACTATATATCTAACCATTTGTAAAATACTTTTTAACATTAAACTAGATTTCAAATCACTTGAAAATTTTCTAAAACTTCCTTTACTAATTAATTTTACACAATTATCATAAATTCTATTAGCGTCCAATATAATAATCCCATTCTCATCATATATAACCATACTAGGTGTCCTATCTATTCTTTTATTAACAATCTTATGTAAATAAAATCTCAAATCAAAATTATCTCTAATTAGCATACATAATTGATTATATAGCTCTTCATTATAACCACTAAACCCATTAAAATTCTCTATCATAAATTTTTTTAAATCAGCATTTAGCATATTTCTTCACCCATATCTTTCTTGCAATACTTTCTTTCTCAAAGAAAATCTTGCCACTGTCATTATAATTCACAAATGGATAACACACTTTATATAACTCCTCTCTAGCTAAAGGCATTCCATATATAAATTTATCTTTTAAACTATAAATACTAAATTCTAAATTATAAAACAAATCTAACCTATCGATACTCTTATAAAATCTCATAAGAGGACAAGATACTTTATCTTTAAATGAATATTCCTTAATACCATAATATATTAAAAATTTATAAACATTATAAAGAGTAGCAACACTTTTAGGCTTAAATTCTCTATAAACTTGAAGAATAAAATAAAGTGCACTAAGTTCAGCCTGCCGTTCCTCTGGAAAAATAAAATAATTTTGTTGATAAAATTCTATAGACCTTCTCTCATCATATGAGCAAATCTTTTTACCACTCAAATTTATGTCTCCAGCACTTACCAACATACTATGTTTAATAATAGAATATAAAATATCTTGATTCTTATCATTAATTAACATATCTAGTTGATATGAATGCATAATTTCATGAAGAATAGAAACATAATTAAATATTTTAAAAACATCAAAATTCAACTTTATTTTGTACTTCTTAGTATATAACAAGCAATGTAAAAATTTATTAAATATATAAATTCTAATATTCTCCTCATCATAAGTTGCACAAGTATTAATATCTTTAAAAGTAATAAATTCACTTGTAATACTATCTATATAAGTATTTTTTCTCCCGAGTAAAGCCACTTGTCTCATTTCTTCAAGAAATTTCTTATCAAAAAAACTTCTCTTATTAAAGTTAGATTTAATAAACTCTGCCATTTCCCTCCTGTATTCTAACATCTATCTACTACGTCCTTTCTCCATCTCTTCTTCATAAGTAGGAGCTTCCATCTTCTTCATAGTATTTTTAATCAAATTAGCATAAAACTCTCGCTCAAAATACTTATTTCTAAATTCATTCTCTGTTAATACTATTTTAGTAAGATACTCTCTATACTGTTTATTTTTTAAATTTTCTTTATGTTTATTAAACAAAGCAGATTTTATTTTTTCTATTTCTCCAAGGCATGCTTTAACACCCTCTTCACTATTATCATCGCTAGTCAAAAATTTATAAATAAAATTATAAAGCTCTGAAAACTTCTTATCCATTTGTTTTTTAGCATGTGCATTTCTCATATTTTTATCACAAATAGTCATCTTTTTAACTTGAATAGCACTCTTACTACCACGAGTTTTTGTAAGAATCCCTACAATTTCACCTATACCTACACATTTAGCACGTTTAATTTTTCTTTTAACATAATACATATTGCATCACCTCAATTTAAAATATCTGGTCTTTTTTCCTTAGTCACTCTAATTCTTTCACTTTCTCTATATTCCTGTATTCTTTTATGATCCCCACTAAGTAGAACCTCTGGAACTTCCATACCTCTATACTCCCTAGGCTTAGTGTACACTGGATAATCAAGAAGTCCATCTGTAAAACTTTCACTCTTCAAACTTTCTTCACTTATTACACCAGGAATTAACCTAATGACCGAATCTGCAACTACACTAGCTGGCAACTCTCCTCCAGTCAAAACATAATCACCTATACTTATTTCCATATCTATTATTGTCTTTATTCTTTCATCAAAACCCTCATAGTGTCCACATAATATTATCAAATGTTCTTCCTTAGATAAATGATATGCAATACTTTGATTATAAACCTTACCAGTAGGAGTCATTAATATTACTTTAGACTTCTCTGTTTTTACACTTTCTATTGCTTTAAAAACAGGATCACACATAATAACCATTCCGCCACCTCCACCATATGGAGTATCATCAACTTGATTATTATTAAGTTCACTAAAATCTCTAATATTTATCAAATTAATACTTACAAACCCTTTTTCTATAGCGCGTTTTATAATACTTTCTTCTATTAAGGGATTAAACATCGAAGGAAACAAAGTTAAAATATCTATTCTCATACAATTCCCTCCAAATTCTTAAAGTTTACTTTACCATTAATAATATCAACTTCACCCATAAACTCTTGATGATAAGGAATATATTTCCCATTACTAAGTAGAAGTAATTTATAACCATTATTATTAACTACTTCTTCTATTACTCCAAGAGTATTATCATTATAGAAAGCTTTCATACCAATAAGGTCACTTTCCAAATATTCATTACTATTTAAATTCAAATCACTCCTAAGAACAAAGACATTCTTACCCTTAAACTTTAAAACATCATTAATATAATTATATTCTTTAAAAATACACATATCATAATTCTTATGTGGTCTATAACTTTCTATAGTGACTTTTTCTTTATGTTCACCAATATACAAATTCACTCCACTCTTAAAGACTAAACTTTTCTTATCAAAATCACTTAATATTCTAATCTCACCTTTTATTCCATGTGTATTAACAAGTTTTCCTACTTTTATATATTCCATACACTTCACCTAAACTTATACATTATTATAGCACCACAACAAGCAACATTCAAACTTTCACAGTCATTATTTATAGGAACACTTATAGAAGAATCAGCGAGACGTTTCACCTTATCGCTTATTCCTTGACCTTCACTTCCAAGTACTAAAGCATAGCTATCTAATTCTAAACTATCAAGTTCTTCCTTCCCAGCCATATCAGCATAATAGACTTTTATACCATTACTTTTTATCTTCTCAATAGCGAGCTCAGTATTCATTCTAACAACATTCATTTTAAATATTGTACCTTCACTACTTCTAATCATCTTATCATTATATAAACTAACTGAACCTTCACTAAGTACCACAGTATCAACATTAAATGCAAGTGCACTTCTTATAATAGTACCAACGTTCCCAGGATCTTGAACATCATCCAAAATTATTATTTTTTTTCCTTTAATCACATTATCAACTTTTAATCTAACAACTCCCATTATATTAGGTACACTATTTAATAAGCTTATCGATTTCATATCTTTACAAGAGAGAATTTCTACAGGAACATTAAAATCATATTTATTTTCTTCACCAACTATAATACTTTCCAAAACTCCACTTTTACTTGCTTCTTCTACTAGATGTTCGCCTTCAACAACATATTTATTATATTCTAAAATATACTTTTTCTCTCTTAGTTTTTTATAATATTTTACTCCTGCCATTACTCCTCCTTAAGAACCTTTTTATTTTTCCTATAATCTGGTTTATAAAACTCTACTGTAGACCAGAAAGCTTTACTGTGGTCAAAATGAATTAAATGCACAAGTTCATGAATAACTACATAATCTATTTCATCTACATCTTGTTTTATTAACTCACTATTTAATGTAACTACACATCTTGCCTTATTGCAATGTCCCCACTTTCTTACCATTTTTCTAACTACAACTTTCGGATAAGGGATTGGTGCATTCATTCTATCATAACATTCCTTGACTCTTAAAGGAAGCACTCTTCTCGCTTCATCAAATAGAAATTTCTCCTTAGCTTTCTCATCCTTTACAAAAATATTATTGCCATCAATTACAGGTTTCTTAAAATTATTACATAGTATAACATTATATTCATTACCTAAATAATAAAATTTACTAGACTTTAAAACTTTCTTCCTTTCTCTTTCTATCATTTTATATATAGAATCTTCATTCTTTAAAATCAAATCTTCTATATACTTTTTACTAGTTAAAATATTAGTAGAAACATATATCTTCAAGTCTTCTTTAACTCTTATATAAGTATTCTTTATCCTTTTCTTTTCCACAATAACTTCATAACCTTCATCATGTATCTTTATATTCATAACTAATCACTACTTAGATTATACCACGTAAAACTCTTAAAGCAAAGAAAAAAGGACACTTATAAAGCATCCACATCATTTTCTATTATTTGAATTGCTTCTGATACATTATCTCCATCTTCTTCTACACTTGGTACTGTAGTCTCTGAAGTATCTTCTATATCTTCACTAGGAGTAGTATCTTCACTCGAAGCTTCATCATCATTATCTGTATTTTCTTGATCGTTGTTAGTGTTCTCATCAACAGGTAATTCTTTTTCTTCATCATTTACAATAGTATCATCAGCAATATCACCATCACTTACCATATCATTATTTTGATTAGAAGAGTTTAAATTACCAGTATTTTGAGTATCATCCATACTTTCATTCCCACCTGTAACAACAGATGAATCTACTGGATCTTTCGGTGTCTCTGGAACCTCAGAGTCTACATCATCTTTAGGTTCTTCAATGTAATCAAATTCACTAAAGTCAAAGATATATCTCGAAGTGCCATGCTCATTTCCATCTCCATCCCAATCTATTGAAACATAAGGATTATTATCTGGATACACACCATCAACAGCCATAGTCACGATAATATAATATCTAGTTTTACCATTTACTTCTTCTTTAAGTAAAGCAAAATTATTCTTTCCAGTTACTCTATCTGTTGCATCTAACTCATTCTCTGCAAAACTCTTATAAAAAGATGATTTTACTTTATTAACACTATCAGGTGTAAAGTTTAAATCTTCAGGTGCATAAAGTTTAATAGCAACTATATATTTGTAACCTTCATAACCTAATTTAATTGCTGCATCAGGACTATAGAAATTATTTTCTTTAGTTTCATCTATTCCAGTAATTTTAAGAGCATAAGTCTTATCTACAGGTTTATTAGTAGTATCAACATTAGGTGTAGTATTACCATTCTCAGTATCTGCAGCCAAACTAGTTCCATTATCATCTGTATTTTCATCATTTACAGGAACTTCTTCTAGTACAGTCAATTTATAATCGAGATTTAATTCTACTCCACCAATAACAACACTACCTTTTTCACTTATTAATGCACTTGCTAACTCTTCTCCATTTTCCACAGGAACATGAATTGATAAATCACTTAAATCCATAGTATATTCTTCAACATTACCATCTCCATAGTTAATTTTTAACTTAGGATTTTGATTTAAACCTTTACCAACAGCTTGCAACCAATAGAAATATAAATTACCATTTTCATCTTCTTGAACTTCTTCTAGAAAATAATTCTTTTTACCATTTTGAACAGTTGTCTCAATAGTAAATTTCATTTTTTCTAAATCTTCATACTTATATTTAGTATTTAAAGCAATTTTAACTTTTACTATATTACGAAACTCATCTCCAAAACGCTCGTCAACTTTAGCAACATATCTACTAGCACCACTTAAGTTTATGGTTTTAGTTTCTTCATCAAAATCTACTGAAATTAATGGATCTTCTTCATTACCAACTACTGTAGTAGGCTTTTCTTGCACAGATGGTTCTTGTTGAACTGGTTTTTGAACAGGTCTATAAACAATAACATTATTAGTGTTACTACTATTATTATTAACCACTGGCTCAGGATCTTTATCATTATCCTTTATATCAGGCTTAACGACATTACCTGGATTATCCTTAATTGGCTTATCTTCTTCTTTTTCTCTACTAGAAAAATAATAAGCAGTACCAATTAAAATTGCTAAAACAAGTAATATAAGTATAACTAAAATGATTATCTTTTTTCTCTTGTCCTTTTCTTCCTCTGTTAAAGGCACTTTACTATCGCTTTCTGGCTTTTTTAAATTATCATTAGCCACTTTTAATCTATTAACCTCCCCTCTGGTAGTCTTCTACCTAAGTTCATTATATAAAACAAACTATTAAAGTTCAAGAAAAAATGCAAAAAAATTGTCAAAAGAAAAAACAATGTACAAAACATTGTCTATTCATGAACTTCTTCTTTATTCTCTTCTTCTTTTTCTAAAGGTATAACTCCTAAAGTATAACCAATAGGTTCAAGTAATTTTATAAGAGTATTTATTTGGGGACTGTTAAGATTATTTTCAATCTTAGCAACAGTTTCTCTAATAACTCCAGCTCTCTCACCTACAACTCTTTGAGATAGTTTTTGACTCTTTCTAGCTTGAACTAAACCACGAATAACATCTCTTTCAAGTTCCTTTAACTTAGCCTCGTGTTCTATTTCTTCAGTTGTTTTTACCTTATCTTCTTTTTTTGGTCTTCCCATTTCGACATCACCACCTATATTGTACTAAAAAATACTACAAAGTCAAGCATTTTTTTATTTTTTAATTATTTTTATTTATTCCAACCTGATTTTTAAAGTAATCTTGTTTCAAAACTTCCTTAATTAAATACACATCATCCACCAAATTCTCATTTTTTAAATTAACAAACTTATGTCTAGATGAAGCAAGTAAAGTTTTAGCAACCTCACTAGTTTGAAGAATTGTATTATTATCAGTTTCTAGTGCACTAACCATTCCCCATTTATCATTAGTATCACTTTGAACATAATTAGGAGTAGGCGCTATTACAAATTTTTCCAATTTTTTTGTATTTGCATTTTCTACTACAACTGCATCCCCCACTTCTATTTTATTATTTCTTGGAACATAAGAATCCAGATACAAATTGTACATATTTTCTTCTCCAAAGTCTTTAAATACTTCTTCCTTATAGTTAACAAACATATAACTAACTCTCAAAGCTTGTAACTTTCTAACTACACGACTTAAAGTAGAAGTAGGAAACCCCACACATAATAAACCTGTTTGCATGTCATTAAAAGACCTATAATTGAAAATCGTAGACATAACACAAGCATCATTATCATAAGTATGAACCCAACCATCTGAAAAATAAAATTTTAAATATTCGTCTTTCATATAACCCCCTAACTAATGATGCATATTGTACTATATTTAGGCACTAATGTCAAGAAAAATGTACCATATAAAACGCAAAAAGAACCACCATATTAACGCAGTTCTTTATAGAATATTTATTCATCTTCATGAATATCACTTTTAGGTGCCTTAAGACCTTCGATAACTATATTATTCTTCTGTGCATAATCCCACAAAGCAGCATGAATAGCCTCCTCCGCAAGCAAACTACAGTGCACTTTAACAGGCGGAAGACCATCTAACGCCTCCATAACCGCAGTATTTGTGATCTTAAGTGCTTCTTCTATAGTTTTACCCTTAACAAGTTCTGTCGCCATACTACTTGTAGCAATAGCAGCACCGCATCCAAATGTCTTAAATTTAACATCATTTATAATGTGAGTATCATCATCTATATCTAAA
Organism: uncultured Bacilli bacterium; assembly: GCA_910586295.1. Classification (GTDB taxonomy): domain Bacteria; phylum Bacillota_I; class Bacilli_A; order RF39; family UBA660; genus MGBC139354. The sequence goes on from CAJUGE010000028.1 coordinate 23,754, forward strand.
TATATTCTCATAATATCTCCACACTTAGCATTACCTACTGTTCCAACCCCACTTGCATCCTCTAATTCACCAACATTTCTAGGATTCATAAAATGTTCCATAACTTTATCACTATACATTAACACTACCTTCTTTCTTAACAAAATCTTCATATAAAGGAGACATACTTCTTAGCTCCCTAATAACTTTAACTAAAACGTCCACAGTCTCATCCATTTCTTCCATAGTATTTTCTTCATTTATGCTTATTCTTAAAGAACCATGAGCTATTTCATGAGGAAGCCCAATAGCAAGCAAAACATGGGATGGATCTAAACTACCACTTGTACAAGCACTACCACTAGAAGCACAAATACCTGCCATATCAAGTTTAAGAAGCATTCCTTCTCCCTCAATAAATCTAAAGCTAAAATTAATATTCCCTGGTAATCTATTTTCCATACTACCATTTATTCTAACATAAGGTATCTCCTTCATAACTCGTGTAACCAAATGATTTCTTAAATTTAAAACGTATTCATTATTAGATTTCATATCTCTTAATTTTAACTCTATCGCCTTAGCAAAACCTATTATTAAAGCACTGTTAGTGGTACCAGCACGTTTACCTCTTTCTTGATTACCTCCACTAATTAACGGACTTATCATAACTCCACGTTTAACATATAAGAACCCTATACCCTTAGGTCCGTGTAACTTATGAGCACTAGTACTAAGTAAATCTATATTCATATCATTCACATCTATATTAATGTTTCCATAACTTTGTACTGCATCTGTATGAAATAAAACATTATGCTTATGACAAATCTCCCCAATTTCTTTAATAGGCTCGATTACACCTATCTCATTATTAGCACTCATCACACTTACCAAAATAGTATCCTCTCTAATAGAATCTTCTAACTCACTTAAACTAATTAATCCCTCACTATTAACATTCAAATAAGTTACTTCAAAACCTAAACTCTCTAACTGCTTACAAGTTTCTAAAACAGCATGATGTTCGATTTTACTTGTAATAATATGTCTTCCTTTATCTTTCCTAGAAAGCGCTATTCCTTTAATAGCCCAGTTATCTGCTTCACTTCCACCACTAGTAAAATAGATTTCATTCTCACTAGCGCCTATACTCTGTGCAATAAACTTTCTAGCATTATTAATTTCTTTAGTCACATCTCTTGACGGACCATATATACTACTAGGATTATAAAACTTATCACAAAAATATGGTTTCATCGCTTCTAACACTTCTTCTTTAACCCTAGTTGTAGCCGCATTATCTAAATATATCATAAACTTCACTTCCTCTCATTTATATGTTCTATCCCATATTCTAAAATAATTTTAATATGCTCGTCAATGATGCCATAAGTGACATTCTGCCCACACTTATTAGACTTAACTAAATTAAGTGCTCTTAAATACTTTAATTGATGACTCACTGCTGACGAAGTAGCATTAATAGACTCTGCTATATCACATACACACTTATCACCATCTAATAAAACATCTAATATTTTAAGTCTAGTCTCATCACTAAAAACCTTAAAAAACAAAGACAACTCTCCTATATTTACTTTAGTATGCATAGAACCTCCTTATATGAATACTTGTTCACATATTCATTGTATCTCTATTACCCTAAACAGTCAAGTAGAAATTTATGGAAAAGAAAAAAGTGGCATATACCACTAATAACGTTTTTTATTAATTTTATTTCCAAAGATTACTAGGATACTCGCCATTTTCTATACGGTTTTTTATTCTTTCTTGCACTGGCTCTTTATCTTCTTTATAAGTTACACCTTCCCAAACTGCAGTAGTACTAAGTACTCTAGTCTTACTAACACCTTCTAAAGTTGCCCTTTCTAACACATCTGGTATAAGATACTCACACTTTAATAAGTTATCTTTATTCTTATCTTGAAATTTTTTAAAAGTATCATTGATATACTTAAAAATTGAAGGGTCAAATCCTAACATATTCATAGAAACAAGTGTATCTTCTTTTATTACAAAAGCATCTCTTCCGTCTAGTGGCATCGCTATTATTTCACCGTTTTCTTTTCTAACATTACTTTCAATAAGACTAGTCAAATATCCATTCTCTACTTCACAAACTCCTCTTTTAACTGCCCCGTTTTCTGTCAAAGTATTCTCTACTTTATATCCAACTAATGAATATTCATTATCACTTTTACTATCCAAAAAGTTAGCCATCACACGGTAAGCATCATACCCGTAAAAATCATCAGCATTCACTATAGCAAAAGGCCCGCTTATATCATTCCTAGCACACCATATAGCATGTGCAGTTCCCCAAGGTTTCTCGCGGTCCTCCACTACAGTACAACCCTCTGGCAAACTCATCATATCTTGAAAAACATAACTAGTATTTATTTTATCTTCTACTCTCTTACCAATAGTTTCTTTAAACAAATCATAATTTTCTTCCTTAATAATAAATACTATTTTCTTAAATCCTGCCTTTATAGCATCATAAACAGAATAATCAATCAAAAACTCCCCATTAGGCCCCATTGGTTCTATTTGTTTGAGTCCTCCAAATCTACTTCCCATACCTGCTGCCATCACTAAAAGTGTTAATTCTTTCTTTTCCATATTCTCTCCTTTACTATTTATAAATTCTTATTACTTCTTCTCTTGCATTTATACCATTTTTAATAGACATTACATAAATTTGAAATACATCTAGTTCAACAATCTTACTAGCATTAGATATATAAAATTTATTATCATTTATATAAAGATTTAATCCATCCTTTGTTCTACTATCATCAATTGTTCTATGATAATGATTTTTATAGAACTACTATTTATATTATACTTAAAAATTTCACCATTAACATTTCTCTTATCTTGCAGTTTTATAATTATTTCATTACTCGTGATTTTAATCCATTCTACATATTTAGTCTTATCTGGCATTAGTAACGATAATAGTATTGAAATTAAGAAAAAACAGCTAGTAATAACAATAAAAAGTCTAACCCATTCTTCATCAAAATTCTTAAATAATATATAGCTAATAATACAAAATGACAAAAGAACAATTGCAAGTATGATTGCTTTCACAATAAAAATCGTTTTCTTTTCATTATAATTTGCTTAACTGCCTCATCAAAATTATATTTCTTAATACTAGTCCACCATTCTTGAATCTTACCCATATTTCACTTACTATAATTTTATATTAGCATAAAAAAATAAAAAGATAAAGAAAAAGTTAACCCTAAAGTCAACTAAAACATACTACTTCTAATAATAGAAACTATAATGACTTTTCCCCACTTATTTAAACTAAGTATAATAAATCCCAAAAGTAAATAAGCATATTTAAAATAAGTGTTATTCTCTAAATTATTCTTAACATATTTACTACTCTCACTAATCGCACAATACTTATCTACAAACGTCAAAAGAAAGGCTTCTCTAGATTTAGGTAATTGCAAAGTTAAAGGCCACATATGCGTCTCAATAATACTCTTTTCCTTTTCACTAAGCAAAAACAATTTACTAGCATTATCTCTTGCAACCTTAGGATGAGTAAACGCATGTAGTCCCTTCCTATCACTTTTCTCTCTCCAATCATATAAGAACAAATCGTGAAGCATAGCAGCCCTAGTGGCAGATTTATAATCCCAACCTAATTTCTTACAGATATTATAAGAGTAACGAGAAGCCATATAACAATGTTCATAACAACTAGTATCACAGTGTTGCCTAAACTTTTTCATTTCTTGCACTTTATCATTTTCTATTAATTCTCCTATAATACATTGAAACTCCATATCACTATCTATCATAAAATATAACTCCTTATTTCACTCTAACCATATTCCATTTTACCACATTTTATAATACTTTTCATAAAAACTTACAAATTTATTAAAAAATAGTACCCTAGCACATAAAATCGTGATATAATTTCCTTAGTGTTCCCGTAGCTCAGCTGGAAGAGCAACCCCCTCCTAAGGGGTAGGTCGTAGGTTCAAATCCTATCGGGAACGCCAATATACAAATTATCCCGTGTTTACGGGTTTTTTATTTTTTAACTCTTAATTACCTTCAAATAATTCCTCATTATAACATTATACTTTATATAACTGGTGTTAGAATAGATATATAGACACGAAATTTCGCCAATAAAATTGTTCGTTTAGAAATCTTTACCACAAGCTTGACACTTAACCGCAGAAGAATCACATTTACTTCCACAGTTCACACAATATTTTGAAGAATTTTGTTCTTGTGTATTTTGAACCAACTCTGATTCTAATTTAGTTTGATTTTCCTTTGTTATTTGTGTAACCTTCTCATTTGTCACTTCTGTTCTAATTTCATTTGCAATATTCACATTACTTTCACTTGTAGGATTAGGATTTACTTTATTTTCTGTACTTAACGCGACCTTGATTTTTTCATTCTTATACATAAATGCAAAGGCCACTAACGATATTACACCTAACCACATAAGATAAAATCCCAATCCGTAAACTATATTCAAAAATTCTGTCTTTGTCTCTCCTTTTACAACAAAGGCAAATATCACTGTTAAAGCAACTGGTATTAAAATCCATCTTTGATCATTAATGTCGTATATTTTTCTCCCTATATTGTTCTCAAATAATTTTGGAAGATACTTTTTAACATAATCCTTAAAAATAAACATAAGATTCAATAGTATTAATAAAATCATTAATTTTCCTTCAAAAAAATCAATCAACTTAATTTTCACTGCCAAACCAAGTACCGTATACTTTACATAAGTTAAAAATATACATAAAAATGAACAAGATAATCCTACCACTGCTAGAAATCTAGTATTTTTTGATAGATTTAAAAATTTATTTAATATCTCTTTCATACTCACCTCTTAACATTTTATTTCATCTATAATGAATTATATCATAAATTGAATAATTATAAAATATTTATATTTTTGAGTTTAGGTTTTTTACGATAATTATTTGACTAATATTATATTATTCAAATAGTCTTAGAAAATATCTTAACTTTTATCCATAATTTGCTATTTTGATCCATGACTAAAACTGAACATCTTTGATGCTTTATTTTTTA
>CAJUGE010000029.1 GCA_910586295.1 uncultured Bacilli bacterium
AATAACCTTTATAGACCAACTCAAAATAAAGATTTATATTGCTTAGATATAAACTGAGTTGGCCTATAAAGGTTACCTTTCAATCCTTATTATTCATATCTAAGCATCTATAGTATATCATTATTTTAAAGTTTTATCTAGATTTTTTTAGTTTACGGACAGACCTAATGAGTACTATGACATACTAATCGCAACTGCATACATATTTCCAGAAGCCCCAGAGATAAGTTGTAAATTTTTAGGAGATAAGTTTAACTTTCTTTATGATAACCTTCCATTCATCTCACCAACAAATTTAGCATTCGTAAATAGAAAAGATTTAATACGTGCCTATTGTAAAATTGATGACGGAGTAAAAAATTTAAGATATGCAGAAAAATTATTCTTATTCCCAGCATACCATAATAGAGATTTATCTGAAGAAATATTAAACCCATTAGGAATAGAAAAAGTAGATGGATGGGACGACATATCTAGAAGATTACTTCCAAAATAAAAGTTAATTACACTAACTGTAACTAACTTTTTTTCTTATCTTACCAATTATAATAACTAAAATAGAAATAACTAACAAAATAGACTCGACTCCAAGAAGAACATAAATAGCACTATATTTATTCATATAATTTTCATAAGGAAGAGCAAAAATTGCCACGACAAGAAAAGGTGCTATAATGAAACACAAACTAAGAATGTTAATTTTCTTTAAACTTAAACTAAAAGTATGATGATATAATAATTTTACAACAAGTAAATAAAAACCAGTAGAAAAAGTCATGTACAAAAGCCAAATAATAGCATTTAAATGTTCAACATTCTTAATAAAATTAAGAACATTCAAAACCTTTAAAGTCATATAAGAAGGATAAGTATACAAAGTCGCAACATGTATCCCCAAAACAGATAAAATAGCAAAAACAATAAAGCACACAGATATAAACGAAACAACATAAGAAACAAAGATATACTTTTTAGTTTTACCATTATTTATGATGTTATTTTTAGGAATTGCTAATGTAGAAAAAATAGGGATTAAAAATACAAATGCGAAAGACAAACTAGACTTAGACATATGAATAAAATCATTATTTAAAATAGGTTTCAAATTATCAAAACTCATATTTCCAATCAAGAAAAAGCAATTAGAAATTACCATCAAAAATCCAATAAAAACAGTTACAGTAGACATCCTAGCCATCACATCAAAGTCATACATCAAAGAATACACCACAGGAATAATGAGGACTCCAGCAATAATCACATTTGGAGTATTAACAAGAAATTGACTAGAAATAAAAGTAGTAAGTCTATAGAAAGTTACAAATGCTATTAAAAAGACAACTGTTGCAAAAATAAATTCTATGACTTTAGCTAACCATTTAGGTAGTACCATCTCAATTTTCTCAAAAATGTTTTTATCTGGTTCAAAGTCAAAAATCTTAAAATAAATAAATATAACACCAAGTCCTATAAAAAAGGAATAAACTAAACTCATAAAAACACTTGTCTTAGCCTCGTGCAACATATATGGAAGTAAGATTCCAAGTAAAGAAGAATGAAGAATAGCAATTAAAATAAACGAAAAACTTAAATTACTTATACTATACTTTCTCATTAGATATCTCCTTTCAAATTACCTTGTTTATATAAATTAGCATCTATTTCTATATCAAAATCAATTTTACTTAATCCATCTTTATTCCAGTCATCATTATCAAAATCAAAATATTTATTATTATTTTTATAAATGAAATTTCCAACTCCTACAAAATCAATTCTATTTTCTTTTGCTAAATTAAGAGTACTAGAAACATCTTTTTTAACTTTATCTTCAAAAGTCTTAGAAATATCTTTTAACACATCTGACTCATTTAAATCCATTTTACATCCATAAAAGGATATTTCTCCATCTATTTCCCCAACAACTTTAATTTTATTATTTTTTAAATCATCTTCAAAACTAAACTTAGAACTAAGAGTCTCCACAGTAAAATATTCATTCCCACACTCTGCAGTAACCGTAGCATTAGTAACATGATTTTTAAGAAAATTATATCCCATACTTTCATCTACACCTAAGTGTATAGGATTACCATCTTTATCAAAAGTAACTAAATCCTTAAGCTCAATATAACTTTCAGTTTCAGTTTTCTTTAAATCCTCTATATCTTCGCTAATCTCTGCATCACCATGCATATATACATTAGGATAAACTGGCACTACTCCAGGCTCAAAATACTCTTTTAAATAATCTAGAAAAGTAAGAGAATAAGAAGCACCATATCTCTTTTCACTAAGTCTTATAACCTCTGCTAAGTTAGTCGCAGCATTAATATTAAACTCAGACAAACTAGCCATTACATCCTTTGGATTACTATCAGTTGTAGTTATAACTAAAAAATTAAGCGAAAGTTTAGTATGCCTTGCAAAAAAATCCATTACCTCTCTCAAATCATTCTCTTCTAAAACAGACTTATCAATAATTAAATATGCCATATCTGCTGGAAAAAAAGTCTTAGAGATCTTTAAATTCATAGACCTAACCGCATCAAATATAGTATAACCCTCCCCAGAAATAACTGTAACAGGACTCTCAGAAACCCCGTGATCCCCACTTTCTATAATATTAATGAGTTGAATATCAACTCTAAAGAGTTCTTCCTCTTTAACTATACTCATCGCACTTATAATCCCAAGTTCATTTAACTCTTGATAATCAAAACACCCAGTACACATAAAACACATAACTATCAAAAATATAATTTTTTTCATATGCTATTCCTCCCTTACAACATTTTTAGTAAGATAACTAGGTCTTTTCTTCATCTTATAAATCTCAGTCTTAAATATAGCATTACTTTGAGCATCTTTAATAAATGGCATCATAGGAAGTGTATAAGGCTTACCAAAAGTCTTAACAGAACATAAATTTATCAGAAGAAGCATTAACCCCATAACAAAACCAACTATACCAAACAGTGCTGCAAGTATCATCATCAAATATCTCCAAAATCTAATAGAACCCTGCATATCATAATAAATGAATATCAAACTACTAATCGCACTTACACTAACGACTATTACCATTACTGGTGAAACAAGACCTGCATTAACTGCTGCATCACCTAACACTAAAGCACCAAGTATAGATAAAGAAGTACCTCTGTTAGATGGTGTCCTTGCATCCCCTTCATAAAGAAGTTCAAAAGTAAACATAAGAAGAAACGCTTCGATTATGACAGGAAAAGGGACACTGTTCCTTTGTTCTGCAAAATTAATAAGTAAAGAAACAGGTAAAATCTCTTGGTCATAAGTTATAATCGCAACAAAGAATGCAGGTGTTAAAATAGACAAAAAGAATGAAACAAACCTAACAATTCTCATAAAAGTCGTAAAAAATGGCTTATGATAATAATCTTCACTATTTTGAAAAAAATCCATAAAAAACGTAGGCGCTATTAAGACACTTGGACTATTGTCCATAGTAACAATAACTCTTCCTTCTAATAAATATCTACACGCATCATCTGGCTTTTCGGTAAACATAACTGTTGGAAAGAAAGTCACATTCTTTTGCTCAATAAAACTCTTAAAATTATTAACATCCATAATCCCATCAATATCAATGCTTTCTAATGAAGACTTAACACTCTCTACAAGTTCTCCTTCACAAATATTATCCATATATAAAATACCAACTTTACTCTTAGTTTCTCTTCCTACAGTTAATTCATTCAAAACTAAATGTTCACTCTTAATTCTCTTTCTAACTAACCCTAAATTAGCATTATAATTCTCTGTAAAACTATCTTTTGGACCCCTTACAACAGGTTCACTTTGAGGAATATTGACGCCTCTATCTAACTCACCTCTTGTCTCATATGCAGAAAACTGATTATCATAAATAACTATTGTAAATCCACTAAAAAGTAGTTCAAGTAACTTCTCTTTACTCTCTACTGGAACATAATTTATAGATGGAATATTCTCCTCAATTCTCTTTCTCAAATTCTTAAGAACATTACTTCCAAATATATTCTTACTACTAAAGTACTTAAGAACAAAATCATTGACTCTATCTCCACTACTAACACTTTGATTAACCACAATATAAGCATGCTTAAAAATTCCTACCTTAATCTCTCTAATAATAAGGTCAGGTTGCCTCTCTTGCAATTCTTTTAAATCTTTTAATATATCTTTCGTATTCATACTTTTATTGTTCTCAAAATATACAAAATAATACCACATATTAACAGTATTGTTATATATATTCTCATAATGATTAAATATTGTAAAGCTAATGCTTTTACTGTATAATAATAAGTAACAAGGAAGGTGTTAAAAATGAAAGCAATACCAATAGGTGTAGATAATTTTAAAGAAATAATAGAAAATGATTATTACTATGTAGATAAGTCTAAAGCAATAGAAGATTTATTAACCAATAAAGCTAAAATAATACTATACACACGTCCGAGAAGATTTGGAAAAAGTTTATTATTATCTACATTAAATTACTTCTTTAATATAGAAGGTAGTGAAGAAAATAAAAGTCTATTTGATGGTTTATATATAAGTAAAAGTGAATGTATGAAATATGCGGGTAAATATCCAGTAATAAGGCTAGACTTTAAGGATTTAAAAGGTAGTACTTATGAAAGTGTATTTGAAAGTTTAAAATCACTTATGAGTATAACATATTCTAAATTTAAATATGTTATAGATAGTATAGAAGAAGAAAGCAAAATAAAATTTACTAATATACTATTAGAACAAGGAAGTATAGAAGACTATAAAAAGTCATTACTAAAACTAACAAATTATTTAGAAACTTACTACAAAGAAAAAGTAATAGTATTAATAGATGAATATGATACACCAATAAACGAAGGATATATAAATGGATTTTATGATGAAATAATGGAAATAATCCAACCAATACTATCTAGTAGTTTAAAAGGAAATGACTCTTTAAAAATGGGAATACTTACAGGTGTACTTAGAGTAGGTGGTCAAAGTCTATTCTCATCATTTAATAACCTTGATGTATATGATGTAATGAGTAATAACTATAGTGAATACTTTGGTTTTACACTTGAAGAGACAAAAGAAATATTAAAATACTATAATCTAGAACTAACCAAAGAAGTAAAAGACTAT
>CAJUGE010000030.1 GCA_910586295.1 uncultured Bacilli bacterium
CTTTTATGACAACAGTGAATTCTTAGAATTTGGTAATATGTTATTAAATAGAAGTGCTTATAATTTTAACACAAGCATATCCGAAAATGACAAAATACTTACCCTATCTACCTGCTATAGTGATACTGAAAAGACTGTGTTGCATGCTAAACTAATTAAAAGAGAAGTAAAAGAATAAAGAATGTCTCTCACAAAGACATTCTTTTATTCATCTAATAACCATTCAATAACGTTTTTATGAATAATACCATTTTGTGAATAATCAAGCTTATCCATAGATAAAACATACTTAGGATAATTATCATCTATTCCACTATAAGCCTCAAATTCTCTTTTCTCAGTTTCCTGATTAGATAAGTCATAAGTAACTTGATAATACTCTTTTTGGTTGTGCTTAGTAACTATAAAATCTATCTCTTTACCATTATTAATACCAGTACTTACATTATATCCCCTCAAAAGTAATTCATTATAAACTATATTCTCTAAGTATGCACCGAACTGTGTTTTTTTATTAATATTTAATATTTGCCCTAACCCTAAATCAGTTAAATAATATTTATCCTTTCTTGTTAAAATTCTTTTTCCTCTCACATCATATGCCGAAACCTTATTCATTAATAGAGAACTTTCAGCATAATCTAAACATTCATAAATTGTCTTAGAAGAAATAGGTATTTTAGCATTTTCAAACTCATTCATCATATTAGTAGGAGAAAATGATTGAGATGGATTAGTTACTAAATATTCTATTACTCTCTGAAATAAATTAACATTCTTAATATTATTTCTTTTTACAATATCTTTAAGAACTATCGCATCAAAAACATCAGATAAATAAGTTTTCATGGCATCTTCATTTTTAAATTCAAACCTCTGTGGCATTCCTCCCCAAAATAAATACTCATTAAACTCTTCACTTATATCATTTTTATCAGTTAAATTCTTAAGTTCTACAACTTCACTAAAAGAAAATGGAGAAATTCTAAAAGATACATATCTACCAGACAAAAGTGTAGCAAGTTCACCTGATAACAACTTAGAATTAGAACCTGTTATAAAAAGCGATACATTTAATGTAGCTTTAAAAGAATTAATCACCTTTTCCCATTCATCTACCATTTGAATTTCATCAAAAAATAAATAATATTTTTTATTATCAGTAATTTTATTTTTAACATATTTATTCAAATCTTTATAATCCTTTATAAATGAATATTCAACGTCTTCAAAATTAATATAAATTATATGATTATCATCTACCCTCATTAATTTAATTTCATCTATAATCTGTTTTAAAAGAACTGACTTACCACATCTTCTAATACCAGTTATTACTTTTATTAAATCTGCATCATAAAATTCTCTTATTTTTAATAAATATTTTTCTCTTTTTATCATTTTTATCACCTAAAATAATTATAAATTAAAATTAAAGAAAAGTCAATTTTATTTTCTTTTGGAAAAATAAAACGTTAAAATTTAAAATTTATTTTACAAATTTAAATTATTTTTATACTTAGCATTTGGAAATTATGTTAATCTTATTATTTATGTTAGCAACAATATAATGATATCACAAAATTTTGCTAGCGTATTTTCGTTTACTTATATATGTTTTTTACAAGGCTGTATTCATCTCATCACTTATAGAAGTGAGAGACTTCTACCAGTTTAGGATGGATTCAAGTAAACGGCACTAATATTAATTATCCTTTTGTACAAACTACTAATAATGATTATTATTTAACACATGCTTTTGATAAAACTTATAATGATGCAGGATGGGTATTCCTAGACTATAGAAATAACATCA
>CAJUGE010000031.1 GCA_910586295.1 uncultured Bacilli bacterium
TGCATATAGTAGTCTTACACTTCCGTTTCCATTGATTCTGATTATTCTCCATTTTGCTCCTGCAAAACTTACCCAGTTATTTGGATTTCCTGTGAAATAGTAACTTGTTCCACTAAATGATCCACTTGCATCATAATCTGTTGCTGTATGTAATGCTGTTGCCCCGTATACACTACTAAAGTTTGGTCTTGCTCCACTACTTGGATATGCTGCTTTGATTGTATCTGCTAATGTTGGAGCAGTAAACTGTTCTATAGCTAATGTTCCACTTAACTTTTGTCCCATATCGTCTGACTGGTCTTCTTCTGAATTCCTATAAATAAATTCTACTGTATATTCTTGTGTTTCTCCTGAATTTATTTCTATATTTTCTGCTAATATCTTATCTGAGGCTGTAGGACTTTTTGGTATATCTACATATTCAGTCATATTGTAGCCATTTGGGCTAGTTATTTTGTATTGTAAATATCCCTCGGTTACAAATGTATTAATTAAATCTTTGAATATTATATTGTAAACGTATTTTCCTGCTCCTTCATTTTTTACACTAAATGTTTTTGAATCGCTCCATCCTGGCTCTATATTAGTTCCTCCAAGTTGCATGTTGTCTGTAAATATTATTTTTAATTCCTTTGCTTTAGCCGATATTGGTGTACCTTTACCAACTATTTTTCTTGTAAAATAAGCATAACTAAACCCTAACGAAACCAATAACATTAAAGTGATTGTTACTATAATTATTCTTTTCTTCATTTTTTACTCCTCTACTCTCTATAATTACATTTTAACCTTTAGAATTGTTGTTGTCAATTATATTTTATAAACATTTTTTTTACTTTTATCGACGTTTTATAACAAAAAAATAAAACTACTTAGCACTATACCTAGTAGTTTTTTTATAATCGTTTAACAATCTATCTTTCTCTTGTTTTTCATAACCAAAGTTTCCTCTTACATTATCCAAAAGTTTGCTCATCATATCACCATTAATATTATAAGCAATTATGGTATTTTTATACTAAAGATAGTCTTCTTCTAAAGATTCTTCATTTAAATCTAAAGTTATAATATTTTTAATAGCTTCATCCAATAAAGTAAAGGTAAAATTATCTTCTTGTTTTTTCGCAACATCTAAAACAGGATTAATTACTGGATGTGGTGGAACAAAGATAGTGCAACAATCTTCATATGGTAATATGCTGATATCATAACTTCCTATCTGTTTTGCAATAGAAATTATTTCTAGTTTATCATATGAAGCTAGTGGTCTTATTATAGGATAATTAGTTACATCGTTAACAACTTTAATACTAGTTAGTGTCTGACTAGCCACTTGTCCGATTGATTCGCCATTAACTATTGCATTACACTTATATTTTTTAGCAACTCTCTCTCCTATTCTATACATCATCCTTCTCATCATAGTTATCATATATTCTGGTGTCATTTCTTTATAGATAGTTTCTTGTATTTTAGTAAATGGCACTACATATAGTTTTCCATTGTTACCAAAGTTTTTTAATATTTTGGCTAAATCTATGACTTTTTGTCTTGCTTCTAGACTAGTGTGTGGTAAACTCTCAAAATATATAAAATCTAATTTCACTCCACGTTTCATAGTTAAATAACCTGCGACTATGCTATCTAATCCACCACTAAGCATAAGAAGTGCTTTTCCCAAAGTTCCTGTAGGATACCCACCTTTACCTTTTATTCCTTCTGAATATACATAAACTCCTTCTTTTCTTATCTCTATATTTACATTAATATCAGGGTTATGTACGTCCACATTAAGATTATTAATATTTTTAAGTAAGTAAGCTCCAACTTGTTTTGATAAATCCATACTTTTGATTGGATACGTTTTATCACTTCTATTAGTTATTACTTTGAAGCTCGAATTTTCTTTTATTACTTTAGTAGAAAGTAAACAAATATTTTCAAAAGTATTATTTTCATCATAATAACACTCTACTACTTCGTGTATACCAAATACTTTAGTTAGTCTATTTTGAACTTCTGTTAAAACATTTTCATTAACTATAATGAACATTCTAAAATAATCTTTCGTTATAACAGGATTAAAATCTTTAATAGTATTTTTAATATTATCTTCTAATATTCTAATGAAGAAATTTCTATTATCTTTTTTTGTTGTTAACTCAGCATATTTTATCATTATTAATTTTTTCATCAACATCACCTATTTTATTTTTGTTATTTAAGTAACAGTTCATTATACACTTTATCAAATGCTAACAAGAATTTATCTATTTCGTTTTCTGTTGTATGATGACTTATGCTTATTCTTATACTTGTTGTACTTATATTTTTGTCGGATGTTATAGCATTCAACGTAGTGCTTTCTTCTAAACTAGAGCAAGCAGTTGTTGTACTTATACATATTCCTTCTTTTTCAATTGCTCTTACAAATGTTTCACTTTTTATTTTTAATAAACTTAGATTAAATATATGCGGAATACAAAGGTGATTAGAGTTAATATGGATATTATACTCTTTTAAACCATGTTCTAGTTTGTCTCTTAATCTTTTTACTTTTTCTATATTTTTATCAAGATTTTCTGTAGCAATTCTTATTCCTTTAGAAAAACTTACCATTAATGGTAATGCAGGAGTTCCACCCCTAAATGGAGTATTATCAGTTAATCCGTATATAAGTGGTTCTATAGAAAGATTGTTTCTTTTATATAGCAAGCCTATTCCTTTTGGAGAATATATTTTATGTGCACTAAAAGATGCTAAATCTACATCATTTAAGTTTATTTTCATTTTTCCTAAAGCTTGTGTCATATCACTATGAAATATTGTAAGTTTATTTTTCTTATTTATTATTTGTCTTATTGTTTTTAGTGGTGCTTTATAACCAACTTCACTATTTACTGCACATATACTTATTAATATTGTTTCATTATTTATTAGATTTTCTAAATCTTTCATATCTAGTGATCCATCTTGGTTTATTTTTACATAGCTAACTTTAAATCCTTGAGTTTCCATATATTCGAATGTTTCTAATACACTTTTATGTTCTAATTTACTTGTTATAATATGTTTCCCACGTGATGAATATTTGTAACATACTCCTTTAATTGCAGTGGCATTAGATTCACTTGCACCAGAAGTGTAGATTATTTCGTTCCATTTACAATTTAAGCATTCCGCAACTTGTTTACTAGCTTTTAATAATAGCTCTTTGCTTTTAGTACCTAAGTTGTGTATAGAGTTTGCATTCCCTGTAAAATCTCTAGTTACTTTTATGTAAGAGGATAATATTTCTTCCAAAACAGGTGTGGTAGCACTGTAGTCTAAGTATATCATACGGCACCTACATTTCTTGAATTACTGTAAGTATCACAGGTTTACTTTCAGTTTTCTTATATATAAATGAGCCTATTTCTTCACGTATATCAGTTCTTATTTTTGCATAATCTGCATATTTTCCATTATGTGTATTATTTTTTATTATTTCTAAACTTTTAGCTTTTATTTCTTCTATAATATCTAAGTTATCTTTTACATAAATAAATCCTCTTGTAACTACTTCTGGACCATTTTTAATTCTTTTATTTCTTTTATCTACTGTTGCACTTACTAATATTAAACCATTATTTCCAAGCATTTCTCTATCTTTTAATACTAGTTCTCCTACATCATTACTAGATTTACCATCTATAAGAATTGAATCTACTGATATATTTTCTATACATTCTTTAAGTTCGCCATTTTCGAATGTTACAACGTCTCCGTTTTCTTTTAATATTATGTTATCTTTATTCATTCCAACTTTTTCTGCAAGTTCACCATTTCTTACTTGATAACGATATTCGCCTTTTATTGGCATATAGTACTTAGGATTGAATAGTTTAACCATTAACATCAAATCTTCACTAGAAGCATGAAGTCTAACACTTTTATCTTTTGGAACATCAAATATGTTAGCACCTTTTATTGCAATATCATTTTTTAGTTTTACACTTGTTAATTCAATTGCATCATAGCTTGGATCTGCAAAGCAAATTGTATCAGTACTCTCTAGTGTTATATATTTGTCATATCCATTTACTATTCTACTTAGATTATAATATGGCATTTCTCTGTCATTTGCTATGAATATTACTGAATTTTTATCTTTTAGATTTGTTAGGTCTCCTATTATGCTTTTATCAACACTTAGGTATCCTTCATTTATAGACATTTCTACTACATTATGTAGATATTTTCCCATTATCACTACTTTTCTTCCAGTTCCTTTTAGTGAATCAAATATATTTTGCATAGTCAGTAAGTGTAGAGGAAGTAAACTAAATATTATTCTTCCTTCACTTTTGTCTACAACGTTTCTAAAATATTTATCTAGTTTATGATTAGGGCTTGTGAATCCTGGTTTTTCTGAAAAAACACTTTCATTCATCAGTAGTAATACACCTTGTTTACCAATGTAGGCTATTTTTCCTAAGTCCATATCATAGTGTCCATTCATTGTTGAGTCTATACAATAGTCTGCCATGTAAATTATACTACCATCTGGTGTATTAATAGAGTATCCTACTGTTTCAGGACTAGAGTGTGTTACACTAAATGGAAATATACTAAAATCTTTAAAGTCTATTTTTCTATGAGGTTTTATTATGTGTAAGTTACTTATTTTTACAGGTGCTTCTTCTTGTTCTATTGTGATTACTTTTGCTGCATAGTTAGTAGCATATATGTGTATATTTGGAATTGCTTTTACTAATTCATTTATACTTCCAATATTTTCATAATGAGCATGTGATATAAATACTCCGACTATTCTTTTTTTGTTTTCTATTAAATAAGTGAAGTCTGGTATTATATAATCTACTCCATACATTTTATCAGAAGCATATTTAAGTCCACAGTCAAATACTAGTATTTTATTGTTTATTTCTATTACATATAAGTTTTTTCCATTTTCGTTAAGTCCACCTAAGGCGAATACATTTATTTTATTTGTTATTTTTTTATTCATTTTTTTCACTCACTTTCTTTTAGGCACAAAAAACCATTTAAGTTTAATTAATGATTTATATTAAATAAATAATAGTTCTTCTGTATGTATAAATATATCATAAATTAGCAAAATAGTCAAACGTATTTATTTTAGGTACATTTTGTTTGTGATTGTAAACAAAAACTTTCTTAATAAAAATGCTGAACACTATTTGTGTAATATTACGCTTAGTCATAGTACTTCTACTAATCATATGTATTATGACACAAAAATGACACCAAGTACACTAAGTAATTAGTGAGACTTGATGTCGAACACAATTTTTTTGAGGTAGACATTCAAATAAAGAATGCTCCTTTTTTATTTTATGAAGTTTCCTTCACTAGATACATAATATCATATAATTTTATTTTGTTCAATTGTTTTAGCATCTTTTTCAGGATAAGTAAACGAAAAATATAAGAAAAAAGTATTGACACCCATAATAATCGAATAAAAATGATATTTTTTAATAACTATTTTAATAAAAAACACTTTTTTACAAGTAAATTCTCTGTAAATATATTATAATTTATATATTAAGAGGTTGTAATATAATATGAGAATTAAGAAGAAAAAAGTTATTTTAAAAATTAATGGTAAAAGTGCTAGATTTAATTTATCTAAACATCAAATTTCTTTTCTTAAAGATAAATTTAATGTTAATGATATTGAAGAACTCGATGATAGTATAATTAAATTATTGAAGTCCAAACTTATGGTACTTACTGATACAAGGCAAAAGAAAAAAAAGAAATATAAAATTTGGGATATTGTTACCTGTGTTATTCTTGCTAGTTTTTCTAGTGTTGAATCATGGTATGAAATCAATGATTTTATTGTTTTACATTATGATTGGCTTAAAGTTTTTCTTAAGATGAGTGGTGGTATTCCTACAAGACAAACAATTGAAAGAATTATGTCTTTAATTGATAATAGAGAACTTGAAAGTATTTTAACTAATTTCTTTATTACTATCACTTCTCTTAATTCAAATGAGAAAGATATAATTAATTTAGATGGAAGAGTTGATAAATCAAGTGCTAGAAATAAAACTTTTTATAACGATAAAGCTAATCCACTAAACTCTTTAAACGCTTATTCTAATAACTATGGTATATGTTTAGCAAGTGAAATGATTGATGAGAAAACTAATGAAATACCAACTGTAAAAGAAATACTTAAAAGATTTTCTATTAAAGATGTTATAGTAACTTGGGATGCATTAAATACACAAACTGAAAATGTCAAAGAGGTAATATCTATGAATGGTGATTATGTAGTCCCTATTAAAGGTAATCAAGGAAACTTTTTTGAAGACTTAAAATTATATTTTGATGATAAAAAATTAGAAACTATCATTGCAGGAAATACAAAATCTGCTTATTTAAAAATAAATGAAAAAAGTCATAGTTCTATAATAACTTATGAATATTTTCAAACTAATGATGTGAGTTGGTATTTTGATAAAGATAAATGGGCTGGTTTAAAAACAATAGGATTGGTAAAAAAGACAATAGGCTTGTCCGTAAACTATAAATTAGCAGTTTCAAAATTATAAATACTACATATAAGTGTCATGTGTAATTTAAAATTTTTTCTTCTATTCCTATATCTTGTACTTACCATTTTAA
>CAJUGE010000032.1 GCA_910586295.1 uncultured Bacilli bacterium
CTTTTATGACAACAGTGAATTCTTAGAATTTGGTAATATGTTATTAAATAGAAGTGCTTATAATTTTAACACAAGCATATCCGAAAATGACAAAATACTTACCCTATCTACCTGCTATAGTGATACTGAAAAGACTGTGTTACATGCTAAACTAATTAAAAGAGAAGTAAAAGAATAAAGAATGTCTCTCACAAAGACATTCTTTATTTTTCTATAATTAAAGTTACATAATTTATCAAAGTTTCTTTAATTATTTCATCATCAAGTTTATTAAGAGAAAACATCTTCTCACCTACATGATTTAAAGAAGTTCCTATATGATATACATTCTTTCTATCTATAATTATATATCTATCATGCAATTTATTATTTCTTACTACTTTAAGTTTATTATACTGTTTATTAAACTTACTTATGATTACATCTTCAAGCCTACTTTTATTACTTGTAATTAATACTATTTTTGAGTCAATATCTTTTATAAAATCTAAAAGTGTTTTATCTGCATAAGCATCAATTATAATAACTTCTTTCTCACTATCATTCAAAATATTTAAAATTTCAGAATATGCACTATATACTTCTCCAGGTAAAAATAACTGTTCTTTCTTATCAAACTTAGAAAATATATAATTTATTTTTTCATCATGCTGTGCTAATTCATTATTAATTTTATTTAATGAATAATAAATATCTTTATTCTCATTAATAAAATGTCTCATCAAGACAAAAGCATCCATTATTCTTATACTAACTTCTACTGCAATCTTTGACTTCAAAATTGTTGCTAACATCGCTACCCCTTGCTCAGTAAACACTCTGATATTATATCTTCTACCACCATGATTACTGCTTTCTAAACTTGAGGTCAAAATTTTTGACCTCAAGTTTAAACTTTCTTCCTCACTTAAAATCCAACTAAACCTTTCTGGAAACTTTTCTAAATTATTTTTTACAGCCTGATTTATTTCCTTAGTTCCATTTTTACATTGATATAATTTTGCCAAATCTGAATCTATCATCACTTGCTTACCATTTACTTCTAAAATCATATCTTCTACTTTTATTTTTGCATTTATTAAATTATCCATACATTTTACCCCCTTTACTATATAAAAATTATAACAAACATTTTTTTGATAATCAACTATTTTTTAATAATTCAAACAAAAAGAGATTAAAAACCTTAATCACTCTTACAAATATTTTTTTCTTTTTAATCCCTCTTCATTAAGCCTATTAAAAATTAAATTATCTTCTTCTAATTCTGGATGAAAATGAACTCCAAGAATAAAATGCTCTTTGCTATCATATTCTATTGCTTCGACTACACCATCACTAGCCTTTGCAGTAATATTAAAACCTGGTCCAATCCATTTAGGACAATAACTATGTAAACTTACAACGCTCATTTCTTCTTTTTCATAAATAGTGTAAAGCAAAGAATTAACATCTATAACAATATTATGTCTAGCATAATCTATATTATCATAATTTACTGTAACATCTCCATGAATATTAGGCGATTTAATTTTAGAAAGCAAACTCCCAAAATTTTTAAGTTTTAATATATTATATCTTCTAATAAAATCATTTATATTAGCATCCATTCTCAAATGTTCTTGAACTATACTAAAAATTGCTAAACTTTCTAAACCAAGACATATACCTAATAAAGGTTTATTTTTCTTTATCGCATATTTAATTACTTCATAATAACATCTATGAACCCTATTACCGCCAGGAATCAAAAACGCATCACATATTTCTAATGACCTATAATCTAAATTACCATTATTTAAACATATTCCAAATGGAATAGCGCCAGATTCAATTATCTTTCTAGAATATAAATCTATAAACTCATACTTATCATCATAAGGATCATCACTAGTTTTTAATTTTATCTGAGGAAGTATTCCTACAACTACATTTTTCATAACTCACAACCTTTATAAATTTAGCTAAAGCAGACTCTAATATCATAACTATTTTTATAAATCTAAACTGTTTTTATCTAACAAAAATTCATTAATATTCATAATTAAAATACCATCTTCATTATACCAATACTTTAAACCATCTTTTACAATAATAATCTTTTTAAAATTATCACCAATAGAATTTAATGATCTTGACTCTTGAGCATTTTTCTCTCTAGTATCAATATTTAAAGCTACTTGTATATAATATCTTTTAAATCCCTCATTACAAACAAAATCCACTTCAAGTTGTTTCTTATCATCTTTATCTCTTATTTCAACTAGTCCAACATCGACATTATATCCTCTAACAATAAGTTCATTATATATGATATTTTCCATCAAATGATTTTCTTCTAATTGTCTAAAATTAAGTCTTGCATTTCTAAGACCTAAATCTGAAAAATAATACTTAAATGGTGTAGAAATATATTTTTTTCCTTTAATATCATATCTTTCAACTTTTTTTATAAGAAAGGCGTCTTCCATATAATTTAAGTATGAAATTATAGTATTAATAGATATTTCTTTTTCTCCATTACTAATAAATGTATTATATAATTTTTGAGGATTTACTAATGAACCAACAGATGAAGATAATATATTTAATAATGTCTCTAACACATCGGGCCTTTTAATATTATTTCTCTCTATTATATCTTTAATATAAGTTTCTTGAAATAAATTTTTTAAATAATTAGATTTATCTTTTCCATTATCAAAAGATAATATGAATGGTAGTCCACCATATGTAAGATACTCCACCCATTCATCATCCTCACCATTATAAGCCTCTTTAAAATCCGAAAAAGATAAAGGACTTATATGTATTTGATCTCCCCTTCCTCTAAACTCAGTTATAATATCACTTGATAAAAACTTAGAATTCGAACCTGTCACATAAACATCAACATTCTTCTCATATAATAAGCCATTTAAAACATATTCAAAATCTTTAACTAATTGGATCTCATCAAGCAAAAGATAATACATATCTTTATCATTTATTAAACTTAATAAATATTCATTTAGTTTACTTGAGTCATGATATTTTTTATTTTTTTCTTTATCGAACTCAATTTTAATAATATGATCTTCTTTAATCCCTTGTCCTAATAAATAATTTTTGAAAATCGGATCCAATAAATATGATTTTCCACAACGACGTATACCTGTTATTACTTTAATCAAGCCATTTTCTTTTTTTCTAATTAATTCATCTAAATAATTATTTCTTTTTATCTCTTTCACTTCAACTCATCTCCATTGAAAAATTTTTCCGTTTACGGAACTTTTATTCAATATAATTATATATCAAGCATTTTATATAATCAAGTAGTATATTGAAAATTTTTTCCGTTGTGAATTTTTTGCCGTATACGGAAAATTAATTCAATGATATTATATAGTAGGTTTTAATGTAGGTATAACTTCCTTAGGATTTCCAAATTCTTCTATGTATTGTAAATTAACACTTATAGTATTAATTAAATCTAAACAATCTATGAAATCATTATATACTAGTAATAGAAGTTTTTCTTTTAATATCTCATCATTTTCAGCAATAAATCTTTTTAATTTTTCAAAACTTCTAATTTCAACTTTAATAACCCTAATACAAACTTCCAAATGCCACTCATCATTATCTTTTCTATTTATTATTCTATTGTAATACAAATCTAATATTTTTTTTGAAACCTCAACTATTTTACAACACGCACAATATTCTATTTGTTCTCTATTTTTCATTTTACTATCTTTACTATATTTTATATTACCTATTTCTCTTTTTAAATTATCTAAACTATATTCTAACTCCTCTGCATCTAAAGAAGCAGTAATTCTCCTAAGTAATAATGGAATTATAACCTTTTCTTCAAAATACACCATTGCTTCTTTAAATGAAATGCTATCTTTATCACAAACAATATAGTTGCTCAAAGGTTCTACATAATGTTCACCATAATTATTGGATAAAGGATGACTACTTATATTTCCGCTTTTCAAAGACATAAAATATGAATTTTTATAAGTAAAATAAAGATCAGCACTATCAAATGTTTTTCCAATTTTAACTAGAATATCACAATAACCATGTCTATCAGTAATATATAAATCACTAATTTTGTAGTCTAAAAACATTCTAAATATGCTTATTTTTCTAAGTAGACGTTTATTTCTCCTATAGTCTTCATCTAATTTTTTTTCATTTTTTTCATACTCATCACAACTAATTTTTTTAGATTGAAATGCATTTCTTAGTTCTTTTTTTAATTCTCTTTGTGTAAAATCAGTGTTATCTAACATAATGTTATTCCCCCTCATAATATAATGTTTTTTGGTTGTTAATAACATTATATTAAAAACAATTTATTTTGTCAACAGTGTTTATAACATTTTATTAAAAACACTGTTATTTCGCTCAATCAATTACATTTTTACTTACATAGTGCTCTATAATTTATAAATATATATTACTATTTTTTACCTATATTCAAAATTATTCCAATCATAGTCATACTAACAAGCAAACTACTTCCACCATAACTAATAAAAGGAAGTGTAACTCCTGTAACAGGCACTATTCCAACGACCACCATCAGATTAAGAAGCGTCTGAAATATAAGCATAAAACTAAGTCCAAAAGAAAGATACTTCGCAAACAAATCCTCTGTCTCTAAAGATATTTTTATACATCTATAAAAAATCAATAAAAATAATGTCGTAACTATAAATATTCCAAGAAAACCAAACTCTTCACTTATAATAGAAAATATAAAATCAGTCTGAGGCTCTGGTAAATAAAAATGCTTTTGCCTGGAATTAAGAAAACCAAAACCTAAAAGTCCTCCTGGCCCGATTGCATAAAGTGACTGAATTATTTGAAACCCACTCCCTAAAGGATCGCTCCAAGGATTTAAGAATGATGTAATTCTCTTTAGCCTATAAGGCGCTACTATTATAAGACCTACTATACCAAGAAGTCCAACTAATCCAAGTTTTACAAATATAGAAACATCTGTACCAGTAATAAATATAAGTGCTATCAAAGACATAACAATTATCATACCAGTACCAAAATCAGGTTCAAGCATAATAAGTCCAAAGAAAAGAATAATCATACCAAGAATAGGCAAAACAAAATTCTTAGTAACTCTCTTCTCTCTATCATTTCTAGATAGATATTTAGATACAAAGATAACTAATCCTATTTTACTAAGTTCACTAGGTTGTATACCAAAAGGGCCTAATCCAAACCAACTTCTACTACCATTTCTTACAACACCTATACCTGGAATTAGAACAAGCACTAACAAAATGAAACATCCAAGTAATATTAAATTAGATTTTTCTTTATAAAAGTTATAGTTTATCTTACTTACTATTAACATAACAAATATACCTATAATAAAGAATATCCCTTGACTTATAACATATTTATAAGGATTATTAAACTTAAACTCTGCCCACACATAACTAGACGAATAAATCATAACAAGTCCAAAAGTAGCAAGAAGTATAGTTCCAAAAAACAAAATATTATCTTTCTTCATGAGTTTCAACTCCTACTTAATATTATGCATTTTCAATGTAAAATTTCATGAAACAAAGTAAGAATCAAACATTAACTATTTTTCATCCAAAGAATCCATAAGTAAAAAATCTTTTAACTTTATATGTCTTACTGTACTAGTAGAATAATCTATATCATCATTAGTTATAATAATCTTTTCATGACTATTATCTAAATTAGCAAAAGCACCAAATTCCCTACTATAAGCCTTCTCATCTAAAACACTATAAGCAATTTGTATATAATATTTTTTGCCATTCTTAGTTGCCAAAAAATCTATCTCTTTCCCATCATTTTTATAAACTGTTAAACTATAACCCCTGTATAATAATTCATTATAAATTATATTCTCTAAATTATGTGTCAAATCATATCTTTCATCAAAACATCTAATAGAATTTAAAGCCACATCTGCATCATAAACTTTCTCAAAATAAGAAAGATTAGATTTAGTCTTAGGAGAATATTGCTTTACTCTTTCTATTATATATGCTTCTTCTAAATAATCTAAATATTTAATAATTGTATTTATAGAACATTTATCTTGAGTTTCTTTCAAATAATTATAAATAGACTTAGCAGAAATTATTCTACTATTTGATAGTAACACAAAGTTTACTATTTTCTTAAATAAGTTATCTTTCTTAATTTTATATCTATTAATAAGGTCATTTATTACAATTGTATCATCTAAATCATTGAGATATGTAATAACACTTGCCTTATCATCAAATTCTAGTCTTTTTGGAAATCCTCCCCAAACAAGATAGTCAGTTACCGAGCATTCTTTATTTAATTCTTTACTATATTCTAATATTTCTTTATATACAAATGGTCTTACTCTAAAAGATACATATCTTCCACTTAACTCTTTAGTAAATTCTCTAGATAATAATTTAGAATTTGAACCAGTAATAAACAAAGAATTATTATAAAGTCTTAAAGTTTTACAAGCATCTTGCCATCCATCTAATACTTGAATTTCATCTAAAAATATATAACACTTGCCTGCTTTTCTGTTTTCTTCAATATATTTTAAAAGTTCTATATCATTATTTATTGTATTTATAACTCTTTTATCTTCAAAGTTCAAATAAATTATATTATCAGTATTCTTACATATTTCTTCTCTTATTTGACTTAATATAATTGATTTACCACTTCTTCTTATGCCAGTAATAATTTTAATTAAATCTGAATCATAAAATTCTCTAATTTTTTCTATATAATGTTCTCTTAATATCATAATAACCTCCCTTATAACTATACTGAAACATTTTACATTTGTCAACAAAATGTTTCATTCATACTGAAACATTTTGTGAAAACAAGAAAAATGTTTCACTTAAAAAGCGTTCAGTCTATAACCAAACGCCATAGTAAATTGCTCCCATTCCAAGCATAAATCCAACAATCCAAAACATCTTTACTATATCATTTTCACTCCAACCAAGTTTTTCAAAATGGTGATGAAGTGGAGCCATTAAAAATATTTTTTTACCAAACTTCTTAATTGATATTATCTGAATCATACTTGAAAGTGTTTCTGCAATAAATACTCCACCAATAACTGCTAAGGAAAGCTCATGTTTAGTTAAAATTGCCACAGATGCTAGTGTAGCACCGAGTCCTAAAGATCCTGTGTCTCCCATAAATACTTTAGCAGGATGTGTATTATAAACAAGAAATCCAAGAAGAGAGCCTACTAGTATAAAGCAAAATATTGCTATCTCTTGATATCCATCTACCCAAGTTGTACCCCAAGATATAATACCAAAACTTAAGAAAGCTATAGCAGAAAGTCCTCCAGCAAGTCCATCTTCTCCGTCTGTTATATTAACAGCATTACTTGTCCCCACTAATAAGAATAGTATAAATAGTCCATAAAGCCATTTCAAATCAATATCTAGACCTATTGAAGAAATAATAACATGAGTACTGCCACCATCTCTCATATAGATATAAAAGAACACTAAAGCTATTAATACTTGGACAATAAGTTTTTGCATTATAGATAGTCCACAATTATTATGCTTCAAAATCTTCTTTAAATCATCGGCAAATCCTAGCAAACTATAACTAATAAAGACAAACATAATAATTACTAGAGAAGATGTAATTTCAAGACTCCCCTTAAAATAGAGAAGTAGCATAGTAATTATTGTAGGAATTATAAATATAAGTCCTCCTATTGTTGGAGTTCCCTCCTTGACAAGATGTCTTTCTGTTATATGTTTGCTAACATTTTGTCTAAAATTTAGTTTTCTAAGTAAAGGTAAAATAATAAAGCCTAAAAACACAGAAATAAAGAAACCTAACATTAACCCTAAAACTGACTTGGCCAAAATAAGCATAAAATCACTTCCTCTTAAATCTATTATACTCTAGTTTAATTACAATTTACAAATAACATCGAATTTGCAGACATCAATTTAACATCAACTTGACAACTCCACCTTCTTTAATTCTTTCTCCAGCCTTAGGACTAGTTTCTACCACTGTCTCACCATTTCCACTATATTCTATTGTGAATCCAGCAAGTTGTTTTAAAGCATCGGCTTTAGACATATTGATTACATCTGGTACAGTAAAGTATTTAGTCTCATACCACTCATATTGTTTAGGTATTCCTTCAGGATCACTTTTTATATCGTACAAATTAATTGCAGACTTTAAAACATTGCTTGCAATAGGAGCAGAAACAGTTCCGCCATATTGAGTCACTCCGTGAGCACCATCAATAGCAATATATATAACTAACTCTGGATCATCTGCTGGCATAAATCCTATAAAAGACAAAATATAATTACCAACCATATACCTTCCATCAGGTC
This sequence comes from uncultured Bacilli bacterium, assembly GCA_910586295.1. Taxonomy (GTDB): domain Bacteria; phylum Bacillota_I; class Bacilli_A; order RF39; family UBA660; genus MGBC139354. The sequence continues at coordinate 8,391 of CAJUGE010000032.1, forward strand.
CAACTTTCTGAGCAGTTCCAGTTTTTCCGCCAATCCTATAGCCCTCAATATACGCATTGTGTCCTGAACCATTAGCAACTACACTTTCTAAAACATATTTAACTAGCTCACTAGTTTCCTTTGAGACCACTCCTTCACTTTTTAATTTGGGTTGAAACTCTTCTATTGTAATTCCTGTATCTGGTTCACTTATACTAGAAACTATGTACGGAGTATACATATTACCACCATTTACTATTCCACCTACTGCTGCAACTTGTTGAATAGCAGTTACAGAAACTCCTTGTCCAAATGACGTTGTAGCCTGTTCAACAGGACCAACTTTATCTAAATTAAATATTATACCACTTGCTTCGCCATTTAAATCAATTCCAGTTTTTTTACCAAATCCAAGTCTATCAATATATTCAAACAATTTCTCTTTACCAAGTCTATTACCAAGTTCAACGAAACCCGGATTACAAGAGTTCTCAACTACTTGTACAAAAGTCTGGTCACCATGCCCTTGATGTTTCCAGCAATGAAGTGTAGCTCCTGCTATTTTAATACTTCCAGAATCATAAAAATGTTCATCAAAAACATTAACTAGCCCTTCATTAATTGCTGCAGATAAAGTCAATATTTTAAAAGTAGATCCTGGTTCAAAGCTCTTCCAAATTGCCAAATTTCTATTTATAGTCTCTACAGAATAGTTTTGATAATTTCCAGGTTCAAACGTAGGTCTACTACTCATAGCTAAAATTTCTCCTGTCTTTGGATTCATAACAATACCAATCGCACCTTCTGCTTCGTATTTACTTACTGCATTATTTAATTCACTTTCTAAAACTAATTGTAAATCTAAATCGATAGTTAAATTGACATCCAATCCACTTCTAGGAGAAACATATATTTCTGGCATTTCAAGTTTATTTCCCTTACCATCTGAATAATATTTAATACTGCCATCATCACCAGTTAAGTAATCGTTATACATAAGTTCTAATCCACTAAGTCCTTGATTGTCGATACCTACGTACCCAATTACATGAGCTAGTACATCATTATATTTATAATATCTTTTTGTCTCTTTAAGTAAGTACACACCATCGTATCCTAGATTATTGATTTTCTCTGCAATTTCATAACTAAGATTTCTACCCTCTGGATGTATTCTTTCAATGGAAACACTTTTACTAACATGTCTTAAAATTTCTTCATAATCTGCATTCAAAATTTCACTAATATTTTTAGCAACTTCTTCTTTGTTCTTTATTTGATTAGGAATAACAACTAAAGAGGATGTGGTTTCATTACCTGCGATTACCTTACCATTTCTATCAAGAATCCTTCCCCTATCTGCTTGAACAGGTAAATTTCTACTCCACAGACTACTAGCAAGATTGTTTAACTTCTCATATTCAATTACTTGGATGTAAAAAACTCTAAATACTATAAGAAAAAACAACAATACAACTATTATAAAAACCATTTTTATTCTACCATTTTGTATACTCTGAAACATAATACTCACCTAGTAAAATTATGAAGAATAAAATTAAATTAGAACTACGCAATTATTTAGTTGTTTTGGAAATCCTAACAAACTCCCTTTCCTGTTTCTCTGGATTCTCATCCTTTTTAGACGATCGTAAGACTGATAATTTATATCAAAAATTTTACGTATTATAAAAAAGAGAAATTCGAACAATGCCTTATTTCAATTTCTTTACATTAATATCTTCTTGAACTATATCTACATAAGTTTTACATTCAGATTCTACATAACTTCTAATTTGCTTTAAATAAGCAATTTTGCCTTGTCTATCTTTAAGCATAACATCGTATATTTTCCCTATTCTAATTGATTCTTCTTCATTACAAGACACACTAATTTCAATAATCTCACTTAAGCCTAAATCTTTTTTAACATCTTCAAGAACAGTTACTTTCTCCAACAATGCCTGTTTCTCTACAAGAGCAGATTTCAATTTTTTAAACAGAATTGCAATAGGAAAAAGCGTAGATGCACCTATTATTGTACTAATAGTATTCAAACTATCTTCATGGCTAATTCCATTTGATGCGGATACTAAATAACCTAATAATGCATAAATAGACATCAAAAGGAGAATCCCACCTATATAAATATTAAAATGCTTCCCATTATATTCATCCATTAAAATATCAGTAATACAACAATCTAGAATTTTCTTTCTCATAATTATCAACTCCTTGTATAAAGTATTATAAGACATATGCGTTTTAATGTAAAGATTTTAAAACGCCAAAAAATATACCAAACTTAATACTGCTCGTTGACTTAAAAGACAAAATATGATACAATATTAATAGTTAAAGGGGGAAATAATATATGCCAGATAATAATCTGAATGGATACGTATCTTATGTAAGAGACACATTTTTAGGTTCTGAAGGAGAATATGCAAAACAGATTCAAGATCTAAACAAAAATAGTATCGAAGGACTAAGCGAGTATCACAGTGAAATGTTATATAAATTAGCAAAACAAATGATGGATGAGGTAGAATATACTGATAAATTTAATTTGGAAGATATGGAACAAGTTGAAGTTCAAATAATAGCACTTTTATCAGCTATCAAAGATGTTACATTAAGAAAAGAACTAATATTAACACCTGATTACGAAGAAGAAAAAAGCTACACTTTAAGAAGACGAAGATAAGACTGGAAAGTCTTTTTTTTATATCAAAAGAAAAACTATCTCTAGTCTTCTTCCTTAGGACAAGTAAATATTTGATTATCAAATACATAGTGGTCATCTTCCAATTTAGCAGTATACTCAGTACCTTTATATTCAAATATTATCTTACTAGATTTAATCTTCTTAATTTTAATATCTTTTTTTATGTCATCTTGCAAATTAGTATCTCCTGATACTAGGTAATCTAAGTTACATCCACCAGTTGCTGTAGTATATAAATCTTCTCCAGCTTGTTTATATTTAGCATTTATCTTTTTATTTAAATCAGTAGCAATCTTATCATCATATACTTCTTTTGAAAAAGATAATAAAATTTCTAAACTATTATATTTACTAATACCTACTAAATAATACTGACTCCCGTCAATCTCTTTCTTTTCATTAGGATTTACAGGAAGTCCTGTTCCATCAGCAGTAAGAACTGAAACATATGCCTTTTCTAATGAGTTAAATAACATTTTTTCCTTTTCTTCTTTACTTACTCCACACCCTGTAACTAAAATTAGTGTAAGAGCAATTACTAAAAATTTCTTCATTTTCCTTCTCCTTCTTTATTATCCTTAGTTATATTTTAACACAAAATATAAATTTTATATACTTATTTTAGCAATTTTTCACATTTTTCTACTAATGTTGTAATATCAAAGCCCATATATTCAAGAACTTCTTTTCTAGAACCACTTACTCCAAAAGAATTTACATTGAGTAAATATCGTTTATTATAAACAAATTCATTCCAAGAAGAGTCATTACTCGCTTCTAAAACTATTATTTTAACACCCTGAGGAAATAAGTCTAAAAAATATTCTGAAGACTGTTTACTGAATACTTCTTTAGAAGGCACAGAAACCACTCTAGTCATTATGCCTTTTCTTGTAAGCTCGTCGCTAATTTGCATAGCAGTTTCTACTTCACTGCCTGTAGAAATAATTATTCCAGATAATCTTCCCATTTCTCTTTTAATAACATAAGCACCTTTTAAAGTTCCTTCTATACTACTACCTTCCAATATTCCTTTTTCTTCCTTTGGAATAACAAGTGCAACAGGGGATTTTTTATTAATTATAAAATCCCAACTGCCAACTAACTCATTTACATCAGCAGGTCTAAACACCGTCAAATTAGGAATACTTCGAAGTGCGCCTAGTTGTTCAATTGGTTCATGAGTAGGACCATCACTACCTATTTTTATAGAATCATGAGTGAAAATATAAGTTACTGGCAAATTCATCATAGCAGTTAATCTTATTGATGGTTTCATGAAATCACTAAAGCTTAAAAATGTACTTCCAAAAGGCTTTAACCCCGATAAGGCAAGTCCATTAAGTATTGCTCCCATTGAAGTTTCTCTCACACCAAAATGTATATTTTTACCACATATATTGTTAAACTTAAAATCACCACTTTTTTCTAAATAAGTCATAGTTGATTTAACAATATCTGCTCCACCACCTAAAAATGTTGGAGACAAGGAAGAAATAACATTCATTAAATTTGAATTAGTAATACGCATATCTTCTATTAGATTGTTTTCAAAATTAATATGTAAATTTTTTAAATTAAGTTTTATACCATCTTCTAGCGCTTCAAGTATTTTTTTCTTTTCAGGATTTCTTTCTAAAATTGCATTATAAGTTTGAGCCCAATTATTATATATAGGACTGATTCTCTTATCTAAGCTATCTCTATAAAAATCAATTGCTTCTTTAGAAACATGAAATGGTACGCGTGACATATTCATTTTCTCTTTAACTCTAATAATATCATCTTCACTTAAAGCTTTTCCATGAGCTTCACTCGTACCTGCGACACTAGTTCCTATTCCAATTATTGTTTTGACCTCAATAATGCTAGGTTTATCACTAACAGATTTTGCACGTGTAATAGCTTGACTAATACTATTAAAATCTTCACCATTAGCTACAACATCAGTATGCCATCCTTGAGAATCAAATCTTTTAATTACATCTTCATCAAAAACACCTTGTGTTTTGCCATCCAAAGTCACATTATTAGAATCATACAAAACTATCAGTCTACCTAGTTTTAAAGAGCCAGCTAAAGAGGCAGCTTCATAACTAATTCCTTCCATCAAATCTCCATCACTAACTAGCACATATGTATAATGATTTATTAATTCTTTACCTAGTATATCTCTTAGGTATTCTTCTCCAATTGCCATGCCTACTGCACTTGCTAAGCCTTCACCTAAAAGTCCAGTAGTCATTTCTATTCCAAGCTTAGTATTTAATTCAGGATGGCCTGGTGTTTTACTACCTCTCTTCCTAAATTTTCGTAAATCTTCCAAGTCAAAATTATAACCACTATATAGCAAAGTACTATAAAGAAGTGCAGAACCGTGCCCCGCACTAAGAATAAATCTATCTCTATTAATCCAAGTACCATCATCTTTATTAAAATTCAAATGATACATAAACAAAGAATAAATCATAGGAGCTGCACCCAAGCAAATACCTGGGTGTCCACACTTTGCTTCGTTAATCATATCTATTGCTAGACTTCTAATTCCATTAATAATCTTAGTATCCATGTCCCACCTACTTTATCATATTAGTATTATACCACGTAAGACAAACGTTGTAAAATACTTAAGCATAATAAGTTCTGACTTCTTTTATATCTTGAGCCTGCGAGTTTATGTTCTCTATTCTTTTAGTAATTAAAAATGACAAAATCGCTACTAAAATATAAAACACTATTATTCCCCTATATTCTTTAAATAATTTTTCTTGTTTTTCCATAAACTCACCACTTCCTTTTCTAAACCAATTATATTACATATAAATGTTTGTGTCAAGAATAAAACAAAGAAATGTTTGACAAATATACGTTTTTATGTTAAATTATATACATAAGGAGAGTGATAGAATGCAACCTTTAACAAGAAAACAAGAAGAAGTGTTGACAGTAATCAAGAAATTTATAGCTAAAAACGGCTATAGTCCTAGTGTAAGAGAAGTATGTGAATTAATGAATTTAAGTAGTACTGCTACTGTATTCGTTCATATGAGACATCTTATGAATAAAGGATATTTAAAACAAACAGACAACAAATTCCGTACTCTTGAAGTACTAGTACCAAATGAATATTTAGAAAATAAAGAGGATGTTGTAAGTGTACCACTTTTAGGTAAAGTTACTTGTGGTAATCCAATAGAAGCAATAGAGTTCCCAGATGAGTATATAAGTTTACCAGCATTTATGATTCCTAAAAAAGAAGAAATATTCACTTTAAGAACAGAAGGAATGAGTATGAAAAATGTTGGTATTTATGATGGAGACGTCGTAATAGTTAAAAGAACTTCAACAGCAAAAAACGGTGACTATGTTGTTGCGCTAGATGAAAATGGATTTACAACACTAAAGACTTTTTATAAAGAAGATGGTCACTTTAGACTACAACCAGAAAACGAGACTTTGAGTCCTATAATACTTGATAAAGTTACTATACTAGGAATTGCTATTGGACTTTATAGACAATTCTAAATATAAAAAATACTTGAGAGAAAAACTCAAGCATTTTTTATTTCATAATTAACATATAAATCAAAATCCCTACAAATATAAGAGTCATAACTATACCATTAATTCTATCTCTAAGTTCACTTTTATTAGCAACTCCTATAGTATATGTAAGTAATATTCCTCCAAGTAATCCCCCAATATGACCATAAAAATCTATATTAGGCACCATAATACTTAAAATTAAATTAAGAACAACTACAGGAACTATTCCGCTTCTTAAAAATCCATCTAAAGTAGCGCGATATTTATAACCAAAATACATTAAAGCACCAAAAAGTCCAAATATTGCACCACTAGCACCTATACCAAAATAATTACCAAGCACTGCAGATAACAAATTACCAATGATTCCACTTCCAAAATATATAATAGCATATTTACTCTTGCCATAATACTTTTCTACCATAGGCCCTACCATATAAAGAGCTAACATATTCGACATTAAATGAATAACATCTCCATGTAAAAACATACTACTTACTAGTCTCCAAATTTCACCTTTTTGTATAAATACAAAATGATTACCTAAATTTTGAATAAAAGTCTCATAATTAAACATCATCAAAAAATATATTAGAACATTAAGTACTATTAAAACCATAGTTAAAATAGGAGTACTATTTTCTTTAAATACTTTAGCAAGTTTTTTATCTTCTCTTATAGTTTTGTCATTTAATTCTTCGGTCATTTGAAACATTCCCATAACACCAGTTGTTTTGCTAATAACTTTTTCTTTAAAATTAGGGAAAAATTCATTAATAACCTTATTTTTCTTCATATCCCCTATTTTATTTATTTTTATACTTTCTATATCTTTATCTGAAACAACATCCACTTCATCTCTAACATCAACAAGTATATTTAAAACATTCATCTTAAATGAATAAGTTTTCTTCTTAATACTTCTTCTAATTGCATTAGCTTTCCTTAAATCAGTAAAAAGTTGTTCTTTATTATGTATATAGTTAATGTTAATTCTAATAAGGGAGATATCATTATCTAAGTTTTCTAACCATATCTCATTTTGAATACCATTAACTATAATTGGTCTATAATTTTCTTCGGTCACGAAATAATGTAATATTTTCATTACCATTTCATCTTTCTTACCGACTGTAATATTAGTCACTAAAAATTTCCTCCTTTTTCTAGTACTTATATCATACACTTTTTCATAAAATTAGTAAAGGTGATTTAATGAAAAAAGTTTTAATATTCCTAAGTTGTTTCATTCCATGGCTAATAAGTGGCATAATATTTAAATATGACTCTAGCTACTACGAAATGCTAAATATTCCTTCATTTGCACTTTCTCCCAAATTAATTAGTATAACTTGGATTATAATATATATATTAATAGGAATATCAATTTATAAAGTTAGACAAGAGAAAAATATTCTAAAAGAGGGAGACTATTTATATGTTCTAATAACTAACTACTTAGCAAATCAACTATTTTTGTACGGATTCTTTAACTTAAAAAGTCCTTTCTTCGGATTTATACTAACAACAATAACATTCATAAGTTCAATATTCTTATTCTTAGAAACTAAAAGACTAAATAAAAATGCAAGTTATTTTCTAATACCTTACATTTTATATAGCATATACGCATTCATACTTAGTATAACTGTTTATATTATGAATTTCTAAACTTATCAAGAATACTCATAAATTCTTCTTCTAATGGACACTCAAATTCCATAAATTTACCATTTATTGGGTGTTCAAATCCAATATACTTAGCATGAAGCATTTGACCATAGTCATTTATAACATTATTACCATATACTGAATCATTTACTACTGGATGCTTAATATAAGCCATGTGTACTCTAATTTGATGAGTTCTTCCAGTTTCTAATATACACTCCACTAAAGTCGCATTTTTATATCTCTCTAAAACAGTAAAGTTTGTTCTTGCTTCTTTGCTGTTTTTATCTGTTATACACATCTTTTTCCTATCTTTTTCACTTCTACCTATAGGTGCGACTATTTTACCATTATCTTCACTAATTACTCCACTTACTAAAGCAATATATTTTCTTTTAATTTTATGCTCTTTAAAGGCATCCGACAGTATTCTATGTGCTTCATTTGTCTTAGAAACAAGAAGTAATCCAGAAGTATCTTTATCAATTCTATGTACAATTCCTGGTCTATCCATTCCATTTATATCACTAAGATTATTAGTGTGAAACATTAATGCATTAGCAAGAGTACCATTATTATTGCCATTTCCTGGATGAACTACCATTCCACTTTTTTTATTAACAACTATAATACTTTCATCTTCATAATAAATATCTAAAGGTATGTCTTCAGGTACAACTTCACTTACTTCACACCATTCTTCATATTCTATTAAGTCTCCTTCTCTAAGAAGATATCCAGTTTTAACGACATTACCATTTACTTTAATAGTGCCGTCCTTTATATGTTTACTAATATTACTTCTAGATTCCTCTAAATTTTTAGTAAGAAACATATCTAACCTTATTAACTCTTCATCTTTACTTACTACTATTCTCATGTCTCTCCTCCAAAATCACTCCTATCAAAAACAAAACCGCGCCAACTACAATAAAAGTATCTGCTAAATTAAAAATAGCAAAATCATAATTAAATATTTTAAAATCTAGAAAATCTCTAACATAGCCAAAATATAATCTATCAAACAAATTTCCCAAAAGCCCACCAACTATCAAAGATGTACTAATATCGACTAGCAAATTTCTCTTTTTATGGTAAAATAGTTCAAATAAAAGGTAGGCTAAAACCAAAATAGATACGACTACTATAAAAATAGTTTTACCACCAAACATACCAAATGCTGCACCATCATTGTGAGAGTAAGTAATACGAAAAAAATTCTTAATTACATCTATACTTCCATTAATTTTTAAATTATTCATAACCAATATCTTACTAACCTGGTCTAATATAAAAGCAATTACTATAATAAAGATAAATTTAAATTTCTTCATAAGAATACTCACTCCCTTTTTATACTCTAATATTAGCACATTTATTAAAAGAAAAAAAGTTCTATAATACTTTTTATAAAACTTTTACAGTTCAACTAATATAACATCACTACCAAGTTTTTTTATTTGTTCGTATTTTATTGTAATATCTCCCTCGGTATTAAAAAAATTTCTCATATATTTACTTTTCTCTATTACTAAATTAACTAAACTTCCATCAGTCTCACTTATCTCAGCATCTATAATTCTGCCAACTATTCTTCCATCGCTAACGTTAATTATATCTTTTCTCTGTAATTCAGAAAGCCTCATAATACCACCTATAAAATTATATGTTTTAATTTTCTATTTAGACTTAGTATATTACTTATTAAATAAGGATATCCAAGCTTGTATATCTCATCAATTCATTCACTAATAAGTCCCCTTTAACATATAAAAGAAATGTATAGCAACTATTCTACTGTACATTACCTAAGTAAGAAAAATCTACTTAATTAACCTTTTAACATTATTGATAGCATTTTTTTCTAATCTTGACACCTGAGCTTGACTTATATTCATCTCATTTGCTATTTCCATTTGAGTTTTTCCAACAATAAATCTATTAATTAAAATATCTTTTTCTCTTTCTTTTATCTTTTCTAGCGCTCTTCTCATACTAATTAAAGAATCTAAATCTTTATTTTCTCTCTTATCCTCTATTTGATCCACTAAATAAATTGTATCTCCACCATCATTATAAATAGGATCAAACAAACTCATAGGTTCTTTTAATGAAAGAATAGCTTCATTTACATCATATTCACTAATTTCTAATCCTTTACCAATTTCAGATGTATTAGGTTCTCTACCATTCTCTTGTAAGTATTCTTCCTTAAATTTTATAATTTTATATGCTTGGTCTTTAATACTTCTACTAATTCTAACAGAGTTATTATCTCTTATGTATCTCTTTATTTCACCTTCTATCATTAAAACTGCATAAGTGCTAAACTTAACCTCATGCGATAAATCAAAATTATCTATCGCTTTTATCAAACCAACGCAACCTATTTGAAATAAATCGTCCATGTTATCAGTCTTATTTTGATATTTCTTTAAGATAGATAATACCAACTTCAAATTTCCTTCTACCAATTCATCTTTAGCCATCAAATCTCCATTTTGATACTTTTTAAATAATTCAATCATTTCTTTATGCTTTAAGACTTTAATCTTAGAAGTATTAATACCCGTAATTTCAACTTTATTCTTCGCCATTAAAAAACATCCTTTCTACAATATATTGTAGTTAAGGACATTTTTTTATACATTACTTTTTAATTTATTGATATTTTAGCACTAGAAGTGCCTTTAAAAGTCACTCCATCACTATCAGTAACAGTATATTCTATTCTATAAGTACCAGATTTAGGTGGAAAATACGATTTTACTTTTGTTGACGATCCTATATATACTCCATCTTTATATACACTATAATTATAACTATAACGTCCACTTCCTCCAGAAGCGACAATCTCAACAAACACATATTTTCCACAACCTAAATTATCACAAGCCTGAGTAATACCTTCTTTCACGTCCGCTTCTAAAGGTGGATTTACAACATCTACTTCACATGAAGCTTCACTTCCAGTACTAGCCTTGACACTTATAATAGCTTTACCCTTAGAATTCGCTTTGATATTGCCGTTTTGGTCAACTGACACAACACTATTATCACTACTAGTCCATGTAAGATCTTTATTAGTAGCATTACTAGGATTAATTGTATAAGACAATCTTTTACCGCTTCCTTTAGTTAAAGTAACTTTAGTTTCACTTAAATTAATGCTATTTACATAAACTGGATCTATAACAGTAATAGTAGAACTTGCTTTTACATCATCAACAGACACAGTTATAGTACAAGTACCACTAGAATTTGCAACTATTTTTCCATCATTACTTACAGAAGCAACACTATTATTACTGCTAGACCAATGAACACTATTACCACTAGCACTACTAGGACTAATACTGTAAGTTAAATTTTTAGTATCTCCAGTTATCATTACAACATTAGTTTCACTAATATTTATACTCTGGGCCTTTACAGGACTTACTGTTACATTAATTTTTGCCACTTTATCTTTTAATTTAACTGTCAGAGTAGACTTTCCAATTTTTAATGCTTTTACTGTTAATCTAATTTCTGAATATTCTCTATATCTTCCACCATTATTAATATCTTCTATCAATAAAACATTATTATTAGAAGAAGTAGCTATTCTACTTAAATCAATGTCATCTATTACATAATTTGGGAACATTTTTATAACTATATCATGTTTATTACTTTCGTTTGGAAATAATTCTAAATCAACTTGATTATTATATTCTACTTTTTTAACATTTCTTTCTGGCTGATTATATAAAATTACTGACTTACTTCCCTTAGTCATAACAATTTTATTTGAAGATAAAATTGTTATATTATAAGTTTTTAGCATCTCTTCAAAACTAGAAAAAGATAACTCTTCATAAGTATATTCACAACCAGAATCATTAGGAATTACATTTAAATCACTTGATATTTTTTCAAAAATCATAGATATAGGAGAATTTGAGAATGGTGTAAAATTAATTATAACATCAATAGTATCTTCTAAATACCAATATCCTTGTGATTGATTAGACATCTTCAAAAGTTTCTCCTGTAAAGCTTTTATATCTTTAGAATTTTCTGGAACCTTAATAGGTATGTTTTCTGATGGTTTAGAATCATTTTTATTATTTTGATTAGAATTATTTTCTACTTTATTAGATATTTTTACACTCCATTTAGCTATTAAAGTAATATTATCATTTATAACTTGAGTAAAATCAAACTTAGTTTCCTCTAAATACCATCCTTCAAATGTATAACCCTGCTTCACTGGACTAACTGGCTCGTTTATAGTTGTACCCTTTACTAATTCTATCTTCTTAACCTCACTACCACCAGCAGAATCAAAAGTTATTTCTACTATTGGCTCATCTGTTACTTTATTATAATTAGCTACTAATACAATATTCTCATTAATAGTTTTATTAAAATCAAATTCTAAATTATTATAGGTCCAATTAACAAATTCAAAACCAAATTTCTCCGGTTTCACATTAGGAACTTTAATACTACTTCCACAAATTATTTCTTGTTTTTCTAAAGAACTACCACCATTAGAATCAAACTCTACTATACACTTTTTATCTTTTACAGTTTTATCTCTATCTGAAAAAACAAATACACTTACGACCACACACACAATTACTAATAAAACACCAAGAGTTATTAGTATAACTTTTTTCTTTCCTAAACTACCTAAAAACTTACTCACATAAACCATTCCTTTATTTATATTCATTCTATAATAAATCGCCAAAAATTTCAATATCTACATTTATTATTTTAGTTGATAGATGTTTTAACTCCTCTAACTTACTTAAACACATCAATAGTCTGTCTGTAAACTATAAATTAGCAGTTTCAAAATTATAAATACCACTATAAGCAGATGTGTAACATCTTACTTTATTTTTAGTACTTTCTAACTTAACTCTTATTATTCCAATTTCTTCATTGATTTCCATTATTTATACTCCTTTCTATTTAATCTTAATAAGGCATAATAATCTATCACTTTTCCACCTCACTTTTAATTTATTAATTTCTTAATAAGATTGATTTTTATTATATTATCTTATTTTTTGTTTGCATAGAAGAAAATGAGATTTCTCTCATTTTCTTCACACTAGAAATTCTTGTTATTTTTTTAAATTCCACACTAGAAATTCTTGTTTTAAAGTTTTTAGCATTCAATTTTTATCGTTTTTACTTCACATCAGAAATTCTAGAGCCTTTTTTTGTTACAGTTTTTAATTAATACTACTATAATGCTTTTTACCAAGAAATTCCACTCACTTGTGCATGTGTTTTTCTCATGTTGTCATAATTACTATCTATTCCATTATCAGCAAAAGATATTATATTATACAAATTTGTATCAAGTATCACGTTTGCTAGTTCACTAAAACTATATGTCTTTTTAGCATGTCTATAAGAACCATAAGCATCTAAAGCATATAAAGTTACATTAGTAGATTTTTGAACATCAAAATACATATAGGCTGAATGATTAGTAACTTCTTCAACATGAACACCTTCTGATGTATCTAAACCGTTTGGCTCTAAAGGAATTACAACTGAATATCCACCTAAGCCTATTCTCCAATTAGAACTGTTAGCATTAAAAGAACTACCACCTGACCATGGAACATAACCACTTCCAGCAACATAGTTATTTTTGATCCAACTATAACTTGCAAATTTTGATGAAGCGATAGGACTAATATTAGAACTATTGAATGCTATTGCAAGCACATCTTTTCCTCTATGACTTGGAACTTTTGTCCAAGTTATATCTGATCTAAATCTATAATTATTTCCAACTTTTATAATTTGCGTACGCAATTTTTTACTATCAGTTTCCCAACAAGAATCTCCTTCCCCACAATTAGCTAATGGCATTATATTGGCTTCTTCTTCTGATACTTCTTCTTCTATTACTTCATATTCATCTTTTAAAACATTTCCATTTTCATCTGTTTTAGGAATATAAGTTGTTCTAATATATTTGTAATCAGTAGCTACGACTTCTCCTCTTAGATTTTTATTTGCCTCGAACTCTTCACTTGTCATATTCGCAATTTGATCTTCCGAAAAACTTAAACTTTCTAGGTTCTTTATTTGAATTTTAGTCATTTTAATTCCATTGTTATTAGTATATATTTTATTATTGAATTCTAATGCAAAACAACTTGCATTAAAAATATTGAATGCTATAAAAGCAGTAAAAATAATCGATAATATTTTTGTATTTTTTTTCATATTTCTTCTCTCTTTCTTAATAGGTAGTGTGTAAGGTTTATACCACTACCACTTGTTTTTCTCTTATAGTTCCTAGGTTTATATCCTAGGAACTTAATACCTCCCCTTAAGGGAATGTATTTTTATATATTTTTTATTATTTTAGTCTATCAAAAAATGAC
>CAJUGE010000033.1 GCA_910586295.1 uncultured Bacilli bacterium
CTAATGGAAATGCAGCAGTAGAAGTTACTAGAACAGTAAATGTAGTAGATACAACAGCACCAGTTATTACAATATCAGAAGATAATGTATACAGTATGGAAGTAAAGGGAACAAAACCAACATTTGTAGCAACAGCAAATGATAATTATGATGGAACAGTAAATGTAGTAATAACAGATGATATAGATGTTAATGTAGTAGGTAATTACACAGTAACATTCACAGCAACAGATGCAAATGGAAATGTAGCAACTGAAGTAAGAGAGTTCTCAGTGGTGGATACAACAAAACCAGTAATAACATTAAAAGGTGAGCCAGTAGTATCTGTGGATGTTAATACTTCATATACAGATGCAGGAGCAACAGCAAGTGATAATTATGATGGAGATATTACTGCAAGTATAGTAGTGAGTGGTCAAGTAGATACAACAACTGTTGGAACATACACAATAACATATAATGTAACAGATGCAAATGGAAATGTTGCAACACAAGTTATTAGAACAGTTCATGTTGTTGATAAATCTGAATTAAATGAAGCTCTTACTGAAGCTGGAAAAATTAAAGAAGAAGATGTGACATCAGATTCTTGGACAAGGTTAGAAGTTGCTATAGAGGAAGCTCAAGAAGTTTTAGATAAACGGCCAGTAACTCAAGAAGAGTTAAATGATGCTAAAGATAGTTTAACTAGTGTTATGGAAAGTTTAGCAAAATATCCTAAAATAAGTGGTATAAATATTATTGCTGCTGATCCAAATGATGAAAATAATACTAGTAAAGATTATGCTAAGCTTTATGATGAGATAACTTTAACATTTATTAGTTCAGAGATACTTGATAAAGCAGATGATAAAACTCTTGTTACAATTAATAATTCAGTAGTTTCTCTTAGCGAACCTCAACAAACTGAAAAAGGTTATGTTTATACTGCTAAAGTAAGTATTAGTAGTGATTACCCTGAAACAGAAGTTAGCTATTCTATTAAACCAGTTACAATGCAAGGTGCAGAGATTACACCTATAACAGATAAAAGTAAGTTCGTGGTAGACTTAACACCACCTACAATTGCTTTAAATCCAGATGACGAAGGTAATATTGAGTTAACTTTAGAAGTTGGAACTGAATATACTGAATTGGGTGCAACAGTAAGTGATAATAAAAATAATGATTTAACTTATAAAGTTGTAAGTAATAATGTTAATATGGATGTAGTTGGTACTTATCAAGTTGTTTATAGTGCAAGTGATAAGGCTGGAAACCCTGCTGAAAATGTTATAAGAACAGTAAATGTAGTTGATAGAACAGCTCCTGTAATTACAATAGAGAACGATGTTAAGGTAGTTATAGTTGAGAAAGGTGAGACTTATACTTTACCTAATGTAACTGCTGAGGATTCTTATGTAGGTACTGTACCAGTAACTAATGATGCTGATAGTGTTGTTAATGTTAATGAACCAAAAGATTATACAGTAACATTTACTGCAACTGATGGAACTAACCCTGCTTATAAGACTATTATAGTTAGAGTTTTAGACTTAGATATATTACGTAATGAAGAAAACACATTAAAAAGATTAGAAGGCTTTATTGATCCTAATGGAGATAAGTTTGCTACATATAATGAGAATAAGTGGGATTATACTGAAGAGTCTTGGAATGCTAAACAAGCATTAATAGATGAATTAAATAATATTGTAGAAGGTAAAACTGAGAATGAAGTTGAAGAAATAACACAAGAATTTGTAAATACAAAAATGAATGCCATTGTAGCTTCTAAGTTAGAACCAAAGGAATTAGATAAAACAGAATATGAAGCTCAGATAAATAGATTTGATAGTTTAGTTGAAACTGACTATACTCCTTCATCATGGCAAGTTGCAAGTGGTTATAGAAATCAAAGTATTTCAAATATTAAATTACAAAGTGATTTGAACCACTTCACAAGAGGTGAGTTAAAGAATTCAATTGATAATTTAGAGAGACTTGACTTATATAGTTATGCAAATCAACTTGTTAGAGACTTTATGGCTCAATATAAGTATGGAGATTACGAAGATTCTGTTCGTGAGGATGTAATTAATAAACTTATTAATTTAACTTTACCTATTATGTCTAATCATACTGCTATGCTAAAGAGTGAACTAGATAGAGAAGTTCAAAAGCTTAGAGATCAAATAGAGTCTGCACGATTACCAATAGATCCTACAGCATTAGAAGAATTAAAGAAAGATTTAGCTGATAATTATGATGAAGAAGATTATACAACAGATTCATGGAAGGCTATTCAAGATTTAATTAAGGATGCAGAAAAGGTAGTTGCAGATAATGGCTTAAGAAGTGAATTTAATGATGCTATGAGTAAGATAGACTTAGATAATCTAGTAAAAATACCTAATGCAACAGATGTTGTAGTTAGCTCAAATGGACAAAATGGTTTTGCTACAGTTGGTAATACTATTACTGTAACATTTGGTGGTAATGTTGAACTTGATGTAAATGCTACAACTGTTAAGATTAATGGTGAATTAGTAACATTAAATAAAGTTAATGGTGTTTATGAAGCAAGTTTAACAGTAGATAGTAGTTCTAAAGAAGGTAGTGTATCTTATGAAATTAAGTCTGTAGGTAGTGATGGTTTAGAGGGTAAAACTTTAACTGGAACTAGTGAGAGTGTTGTTATAGATAGAACAGCTCCTACAGTTGGATTCAAGACTGGAATTTTAGAGAATACTACTATTAAGTATAAACAAGATTATGTTGTAAGTAGAGATGATTTGACTCTTGATGATAAATATACTGGAATTAAGGATTTAGATGTTCAATTTAATCAAGTAGATGTTAATACTTTAGGTGAACAAACTATTACTTATACAGTTACTGACTTAGCTGGAAATTCTAATACAGTGACTAGAAAGATTACTGTAGTGTATGATAGTAAACCAGTTATAAGCGTTCAAAATGATGTAAAAGAGGTTACAGTTGAAGTTGGAAGTACTTCTAATATAGAGGTTATTGACAATGGATGGGTAATTTCAATTGATAATGCAAATGGCGAAGATGTATTAATAAATGCAAGTGTAACTGATACTTATGATAATGATAAGAATATTCCAATAGAAGTAGGTATGGTGTTTGGATTAGACTTAAGTACTATTGGTGATAAGACTATAACACTTACTGCTACTAACTCTAATGGTAAGGATGCAGATTCAGTAGAGATTACAGTACATGTAGTTGATACTAGAGCTCCTGAGATAACACTTGTAAATCCAGAGACTGCTGTGGTTGTACCAGTAGGTGGAACTTATACTGAGCCTGGATATAGTGCTTATGACATTTATGAAGGAGATATAACTTCTAAAGTTCAAGTAACTGTTGAAGGTTTAGGAGATATTACTAAATTAGATACAACTAAAGTTGGAGATTATAGATTACTATATAATGTAATGGATGGAAGCGAAAATAAAGCTGAACAAAAGGTTAGAATTGTAAGAGTAGTTGA
This sequence comes from uncultured Bacilli bacterium, assembly GCA_910586295.1. Taxonomy (GTDB): domain Bacteria; phylum Bacillota_I; class Bacilli_A; order RF39; family UBA660; genus MGBC139354. Next base: position 3,503 of record CAJUGE010000033.1, read on the forward strand.
TAATGTTGCTCCTGTTATAGAATTATTAGGAGATAATCCAATGACTGTTCAAGTTGGAGAAGAATATCAAGAACCTGGTGTTAAGATTATAGATAACTATGATGGTAATATAAGTAGTAAAGTAATAATTAGTGGTACTGTTAATACAAGTATCCCTGGAACATATACATTAGAATATGATGTAACTGATTTGGCTGGAAATCGTGCTGAAACTGTTACAAGAACAGTAATTGTTGCAGATACTACTATACCTACTGTTGACTTTGAAATATTAAATAATCCTAAACCTGTAGTAGATAAATGGTTTGGAGAAACAATCAGAGTTCAAATAATTGGTAGAGATAATTCTGGAGTAATAAGTGACTTACAATATCAATTAGTTATAGATGATGTAGCAGGAGAATGGAAATCTGTAGAGAGTTTAACTCAAGATGTAGACGAAAATGGAAAGTCTTATACTTACGGAACATTCCCAATATCTAATAATAGTGGTAATATTAAGTTTAATGTAAGAAGCGTTGATGGTGCTAGTGTACCTAATGTTTCAGAAGAAAAACTTGGTGGACCTTATAAATTAGATGTAATCGCTCCTTCAATTGATTCAACAAAAGAAAAAGGAGATTATGATACAGTTACTACTTGGTATAAATCTGCTGTAACTGTAAATGTTGAAGCTAGTGATAATGCTAGTGGAGTAAAAGCTATAATGTATGCTATTAGTAAAGATGCTGGACAAAGTTGGTCTGAATGGTCTACAGTAAATGCTGCTAATGCTCAGTTTACTATATCAGATAACTTAGATACTATTATGTATAAAGTTAAAGTTGTAGATAATGCTGGCAATGAGTCTGATGAAAAATTAAGTTCTTTAATAAAGATTGATACTAAGAAACCAGTAATCAGTGTAAAATATGATGGTAAGACTTATACAGATAGCTTTGATGTAATAGTAGAAGCTAATAAGACTAACACATTTGTTAATCCAGAAGTAAATAGTGATGGTGGAGAAACTATTACTACTACAGGAAGTGTTGATAATTCTGTGTTAGGTGAACAAACTATTACTTATACAACTAAGGATAATGCAGGAAATATAACAACAGTTGTTATGACTGTAACTGTTAAAGATAATAAAGCTCCAGAAATTACGTTAAATGGAGAAGAAGAATTAACTATTAAATATGGTAGTGTATATTCTGAATTAGGCGCTACTGCTGTAGATGCTTATGATGGTGAAGTTGATGTAGAAGTGTCTGGAACTGTTGATACATATAAAATAGGAACTTATACTATAACTTATACTGCTAAAGATAGTACAGGAAATTCAAGTACTGTAACAAGAAAAGTTAATGTAGTAAAAACTACTACATCTGAAGTAATTAGAGAAGGTAACAAAGGTGAAATGTATTGTGCAGATGGAAAAGATTGTTACAATACTAAAGTAACTGATAATAACTATGTATGGTATAGTGGACGTTTATGGAGAGTAATTAAAGTAAATGCTGATGGTACTGTTAAAATGGTTACTGAAGAAAGTGTTGCTGGTATATTATATGATGATGATAGTAGTACATTTAGTGCAAGTATGACTAATGAGTGGTTATCTAAAGAATTTTATCCAGAATTAAATAATCCAAGTAAGATTATAGCCGAAAGTAATTATTGTAATCATTTGTTAACTAACGGAAGTAAGTTAAGATTTGCTTGTAAGGCAGATAGTGTAGTAACTGCTAAAGTCGGTTTATTAACTATTGATGAATACAATATACTAGGTGGTGAAGAAGGATACTTGAATAATGGAACTTGGTTCTTTACAATGACTCCTTCTGGAAATCAAAGTGTTTGGGTAGTTAATGATTTAGGTGAAAAGGTAAACAATTATGCTGTAACTAATCCTTATGCTATTAGACCAGTTGTTACACTTAAAGAAAATATCACTATTACTAGTGGAGACGGTAGTATAAATAATCCTTATCGTTTAAACTTAGATAATTCTGGTGAAGTTAATAGTAAACTTAATGCTCGTGTTAGTGGTGAATATGTAGTATTTGCTAATCAAACATGGCGTATAGTTGAAGCAACTGGAACTCAAACTAAGTTAATATATGATGGATATTTAATGGATGGTGCAAATCCTTATAAATCATCATTTGGTGAATTTGGTAATTATAATACTACTCAAGGTGTAGGACAATATTTAAATACAACAGTACTTAATACTATGTTTACATCTGAAGAAAGAGATTTAATTCTAGATTCTAGATGGTATAATAATTCAATTGATAAAGGAGAAAATCCTCGTACTACTTCGTTAGTTTCTAGTGGTAATTATACAACTGCTAAGATAGGATTACCTAGTGTTGGAGAATTAACTACTGGAGGAAGTTATAATACAAATATTGAAAGATTTACAGTGTGGGCTATGAATTATAATTCTGTTACTGTAAATGGAATTAAGACTCCTCAATGGTTTTTAACTTCTGTAGGAACTAGTGACTATATAAGTAAACCTTCAGATACTCGTGGATTAAAACCTGTAATTAATTTGAATCCAAACTTAACTATTAAGTCTGGTGATGGTACTATGAATAGTCCATACATATTAAATTATTAATTATGATTAAAGTATTGCTTTGATAGTGATACTTTTTTCTTTGGGCTAGAGTTTATACACTTATGACTTAAGTACATAGAATATTAGGGGTGTTGTTTTTATGATAGATAAACTGTTAGAGATGGATGTAACGACTTTAACTATTATTGCTTCATTGTTTACTTGGGCTGTTACAACATTAGGTGCTAGTTTGGTGTTCTTTTTTAAGAAAGTAAATCGTAATGTTATGGATGCACTTTTAGGGTTTGCTGCTGGAGTTATGATTGCCGCTTCTTTTTGGTCTTTGCTTGCTCCAGGAATAGAACTTGCAGAAGAATTAGATAAGTGTGCTTGGCTAGTTGCTACTATAGGGTTTCTTAGTGGAGGAGTTATATTATATATTGGAGATAAGATTTGTAAGTTTTTTCTTAAAAAGAGGGATAATAATAGTGAGGGACTTAGAAGAAGTATTTTGTTATTTAGTAGTATAAGCTTACATAATATTCCTGAAGGGCTTAGTGTAGGTGTGGCTTTTGGTTCGTTGTTTTATAATATGACTGAAGCAACTTTGCTTTCTGCTATTGTTTTTGCGATAGGTATTGGACTTCAAAATTTTCCAGAAGGTAGTGCAGTAAGTTTGCCTTTAAGACGTGAAGGTTTAAGTCGTGGTAAAGCATTTATGTTTGGTTCTCTTAGTGGCATAGTTGAGCCTATTTCTGCTGTTATTGGTGCTTTACTTGTTGTTAGAGTCCGCAATATATTACCGTTTTGTTTATGTTTTGCGGCAGGCGCTATGATATATGTTGTAGTTGAAGAATTAATTCCAGAAAGTCAAAGTAATAAGTGTAAGGATTTAATGGCATTTTTTACTTTAATAGGGTTTAGTATTATGATGATATTAGATGTTGCTTTGGGGTAAGTTTTAAACATCCTTTGTGGGTGTTTTTAATTTTTTATAAAATAAGAAAGTTATAATAAGATTATGCTTGTTTTATAGTAAAGGAGGCATGGTATTATGATGATTAATAAGGCTTTTAAATTTAGGTTATATTCAAGTGATATGCAGAAAATAGTAATTCATAAGACATTTGGATGTAGTAGATTACTATATAATAAAATGCTTCCTCGAGTTTTGATATGTGTAAAATAATACCAGACTTAAAAAATGAATATCTATCTTTAAGTGAAGTGGATAGTTGTTCAATAAGATGTAGTGTATTTGATTTAGATAATGCATTTGATATATATTATAAGAATTTAGGATGGTTACCAAAATACAAAAAATAATGTAGTTAAGAATAGTTATAGAACAAGCTGTATAATAAGTAAGTATAAAGATAAAGTGTATGAAAATATAAAAGTAGATTTAAGTAAAAGAGAATATCACTGCACAGATGTAACTCAGTTATATAAAGAGACATAAATGCTAGTTTAAACTTAATATATGAAGGAATGAAGTCACTAATGAAAAATAAACTAATACAACTGTAAAAGACACTTAAAATATAGATAAAAATATATCCTAGCGACTAGGGAAGTTTATGCCTGTGGAGGACGAGAGTTCTGTGAAGTAGGAAAGGAGAGTTGTGAAGCACTCCAAAATGAGTGAATTATTACGTTGCTTTAATCTACTTTTGTTCTGGTTAATCTATGTTTTTTGTGGTAATATTATTATAGGTGAAGAATAAATGAAATGTATTGTTACTGGTGCTTCTTCTGGAATAGGAAGAGATATTGCTATATATTTAGGAGACTTAGGGTATGAAGTAATACTTGTATCTAGAAATAAACTAAGTTTAGATGAAGTATCTAGAAAGATAGATAATTCTAGGGTTTATGTTTGTGATTTGAGAAGAGATGATGAGGTAGATAGATTTTGTCAATTTATAAAAAAGGAAAGACCATATGTCGTTGTTAATAATGCTGGCTTTGGTGCTTTTGGTCTTTATGATGAAATAAGTTTAGATAAAGAAATTGATATGATTAAAGTTAATGTAGTAGCAATGCATAAGATATCTAAAGCGTTTTTAGAAGTTTCTAGTGGCTCTGAGAATAGATATTTACTTAATGTAGCTTCTAGTGCAGGACTTATGCCTGGAGGGCCAATGATGAGTGCATATTATGCTTCTAAAAGTTATGTAAGAAGTTATTCTTTAGGTATTTATAAAGAATTAAAAGAAGATAGTAGAAATATGAGTGTTTCAGTTTTGTGTCCTGGGCCAGTAGATACGAATTTTAATCAAGTAGCAGGAGGACATTTTAGTGTTGAATCTTTAAGTAGTGAGTATGTAGCAAAGTATGCAGTTAGGAAAATGTTTAGAAAGAAATTATTAATAATTCCTGGATTAAAAATGAAACTGGCGGTGTTCTTTAGTAGATTTTTGCCTACAAAGTTACTATTATTTATAACTTTGAAAATACAACATAAAAAGAGGTAATTCTAAGTTTTTCTGTTAGAAGAAATTATGAGTTCTGTGTTTATATTGTCAATATATGGAGGTTAGGAATTATGTTTGGTAGAAGAAGAGATGGAAAGTTAGTAAAGAATTTGGATGGTATGCATGTAATACTTCCTCATATTAAGCCTCACAGGTGTGATAGTGATGTTTATATTAATCAAAAAATGGATGTTACGAAGTTAGTTAAATATATGGAGAAACTTAAGAAGAATGATAGCGATATTACTTACTTTCATTTGTTTTCTACATTGATTGCAAAGACTATTTATAATAAGCCACTTCTTAATAGATTTGTGGCAAATAAGAGGTTTTATGATAGGAATGGTGTTTATATAGCATTTACGGCTAAGGTGGATTTTAAAGATACTTCAAAAGAGCTTTTATCAGTGATTGATATAGAACCTAGTGATAATTTATTTTCTATTAAATATAAGTTTTTAGAGGCTGTTAAAAGGGTTAGAAATAGTAGTACTGGTGGTAGTAATGATATAATTGATATTGTTGGAAAGCTACCTAAATGCATAGTTAGTTTTATTATACATATAGTTAAGTATATGGACAGACATGATTTATTGCCTAGTTCATTTATTAAAGATAATCTATATTATAGTAGTATAATAGTTTCTAATTTAGGGAGTATTAAGAGTGAAGCAATTTATCATAATTTAACTGACTTTGGTACTAGTTCTATTTTGGCTACTATTGGAGAGATAAAGTTAGAGAAAGTATTAGAAAATGGTAATGAAGTGGAGAAGTACTTGTGTGAGTTTGGTATTAATATAGATGAGAGGATTGCAGATGGGGTTTATTTTGTTAAGTCAGTTAAGTTAATGCAAGATATTTTAAATGAACCAGAGTTGTTAGAAAGGAGAGTAGATGAGAGAGTTAATGAAAAAGTTAAATATAAGTATTAATAAACCTTGGATAAATTTTTATGATGAGGGAGTTCCTAAAACAATAGATTATCCTAATAAGATGATGTGGGAAGTAATTGAGGATTCTGTTAAGAGAAATCATAATAAACTAGCTTATGAGTATTATGGAACTAGTGTGACTTTTAAAAAGTTTATGTTAGAAATAGAAGAGGCAGCTAGAGCTTTAAAGGCTATTGATGTCAAAGAAGGGGACGTTGTTAGTATAATCTCTCCTAATATTCCTCAAGCTATTGTGATGTTTTATGCTGTAAATATGGTGGGTGCGATTGCTAATATGATTCATCCACTTAGTGCTGTGAATGAAATAGAGAATTATCTTAATATGTCTAAAAGTAAATATGTTTTTTCAGTTGATATTTCTGTTTCAAAAGTTCTAAATGTTGTTAATAGAGATAACGTAAAGCGAATTATTGTAATGAATATAAGCGAGAAGATGAATAAGATTACAAGGTTTGCTTATGAGCTTACAAAAGGTAAGAGTGTTAGTGTTCCTTATGATGATGATATAATTCTTTCTTGGAGTTCATTTTTGGATTTTGGTTATATGTATGATGGGGAATATAAAGTTCATAGAGATGTTAATAAGTGTGCTGTTATTTTGTATAGTGGTGGTACTACTGGGACTCCTAAAGGAATTATGCTTAGTGATATGAATTTTAATTCTGTTACTATGCAAACTGGAACAATGATTGAGCCAGTTAATGTTGGTGATACGATTCTTACAATTATGCCTATTTTTCATGCTTTTGGTCTTGATGTTTGTATTCATACGCCTCTTTCTTTGGGAGTTAAGTGTATTCTTATTCCTACTTTTAATTTTAAGAAGTTTGGACGTCTTATTAAGCAATATAAGCCTAATTTTATAGTAGGTGTTCCTACTTTACTTGAAACTATGATTAATGATGAAAAAGTTCAAGAAATGGATTTATCTTTTATTAAGTGTATTATAACTGGTGGAGATGTTATTTCTATTAATCTTAAGGATCGTGTAGATGAGTTTATGAAAGCACATGGAAGTGAGGCTACAGTTAGGCCTGGTTATGGACTTACTGAGGGTTGTGGAGCAAGTTGTTTGTTACCTAAGAATATTCAACCTAAGGGAAGTATTGGAGTGCCTGTCCAAGATGTTCTATATAAGATTGTTAATCCTAAAAGTGGTGCTCCTGTAGAAGTAGGTCATGAAGGAGAGATTTTGATAAGTGGGCCTAGTGTGATGCTCGGTTATTTAGATAATAAGGAGGAAACTGATAAAGTCCTTACTAAAGATTTAGATGGAAGAGTATGGCTTCATACTGGTGATATGGGAAAGATGGATAAAGATGGATTTGTGTATTTTGTGCAAAGAATCAAGAGAGTTATAATTTCTTCTGGTTATAATTTATATCCGTCTCTTATTGAGGAAGTAATACTTCAAAATCCATTAGTAGAGAGTGTTTGCGTTATAGGTATACCACATCCTTATAAAACTCAGGTTGCAAAAGCTTTTGTAGTGCTTAAAAATGGAGTAATTGCAGGAGATAGTATTAAGCGTGAATTAAAAAAACATTGTGAAAAGTATTTGGCTAAGTATTCTATTCCTTATGAATTTGAGTTTAGAAATGAATTACCTAAGACTAATGTTGGTAAAATCGCTTATAAGGTATTAGAGGATGAAGAAAATTCTAGATAGATATAAATCATATTTTTGATTAGTATGTTGAAAAGTTTCCATTTTTTGGAATTTTTTTCGTAAAAAAACAAACTCTTGTATAGAGTTTGTAGTAAATAAGATTATTTTTAATCTTCTTCGAAGAAATCACCAAGCTTAACTTTTAGTTTGTCAGCAATTAGTTTTAGTGTTTCTATGGAGATTGTAGCATGAACTTTGCTTGATTCTAGATTTTTGATGTATCCATATGAAAGATTACAAAGTTCTGCAAGTTCTTCTCCAGTATAGCCACGGAGTTTTCTAAATTTTTGTATGTTTCTACCTACAACATTATATATGTTGCTAGATGTAACTTCTTCTTTGATGTAAACCATAATTATTCACCCTTTTTTATTTTCTCATAAATTTACAAATTATTAAGTCATTAAATAAATGACTACAGAATTTTAACTATTTACCATATTTTACCATTTTTTTGATAAATATAAAAGTATATAAGTGTTTTTAAAGTTTGTGATACTATTTATTGTTATATATTTCATTTATTATTTGTTCTATTTTGTTTAATCTATTGTGTAGGTCATTAAAAATGTTTTGCATATCATTTGGTTGCATTGATCTGATTAGATTTTTTAAATTATCTATATCATAGAATAATGGGTTATAATTATTTTTTATTTCACTCGAGTTTATGTTAATTCCAGCTCCATTTGCATAACTTTCTATTAGTTGTTGACTTGAAGCATTTGTTATTACTACTTGTGCGGTTAGCATTAACCAGTTTCCTACTACGTTTTGTTCAAGTGTACTCAGGTCTTCAATTAGAATAAATCCTATGATTGTAAATAATGCTGTGGAAATTTTAGGATTTAGAGTAAATAGGCTTTGCATAAATATCACCTTATATTAATTTTATTCAAAAAGCAATTAGATAATTTACTTTTTTTTGAGTCCATGATATTATTATTTTGGAGGTATTAAATTATGGAATTAAAAGGAAGTAGAACAGAAGCTAATTTACTTGCTGCTTTTGCTGGTGAAAGCCAAGCTAGAAATAAATATGATTATGCTGCAAGTCAAGCAAAAAAAGAGGGGTATGAGCAAATTGCTAGTATTTTTGAAGAGACTGCTCGTAATGAAAAGGAACATGCAAAAATGTGGCTTAAGCTTGTTAATGGAGGAAAGATAGGAAGTACTTCTGAAAATTTGAAGGCAGCAGCAGAAGGAGAGAATTATGAACATACTGATATGTATAAGGAGTTCGCTCAAGTTGCTCGTGAGGAAGGATTCAATGATATAGCTGATTTATTTGAAGGAGTAGGCGCTATTGAGAAGGAACATGAAGAGAGATATTTATCTTTACTTAAAAGTTTAGAATCTGATATGGTTTTCAAATCTGAGGAGGAGACAATTTGGGTTTGTAGAAATTGTGGTCATGTTTATAGAAGTAAGGAAGCACTTGATGTTTGTCCAGTTTGTAAACATGGTAAAGCATATCAAGAAAGAAAGGCTACTAATTATTAATAAAAATAACACCATTGGGTGTTTTTTCTATATTTAAATTATATAAAATAAAAAGCTCGAAACCGAGCTTTCTGTGTGTTGAACACATTTGTGAATATTTATTCCCATCGGGAATAATTGTATTTTACTATATTATTAATAAAATGTAAATACTTTTTTAAGATTTTTTTGAAAAAATTTTGAAAAATCCATAATAAAGTAGGGAATCCTTTTACATAATTCATTTTACCTAATAGTAGATATTAAGAAGATAACAACTTTTAGGTTAGATAAGATATCAAAAAATAAGGTTAGGAGAAAATGAGAAGAAAATTGTGTCTAAAACTTGACATAAATCCAAAAACATTTAGTGAAAGATTAGACCACGCGAACACAACAAGCGTTACAATGAACATTTACATTCACATATTTAGAGGCAATAAAAAAGCAAGTGCTTGTGTATTTGACAATTTGCAAAGTACAATAGTAAATGGTTAAAAAAAAGATATGGCCACATTTTATGGCCACATTTATGAAATCAAAATACCAATTGCTTGATATTTGCCTTATTTAGATGGCGCCCGATGCAGGACTCGAACCTGCGACCTAACGGTTAACAGCCGTGCGCTCTACCGACTGAGCTAATCGGGCAACTTCAATTAGTATTTTATACTATATATTATGCAAAGTCAATAAATTTTATACTAAAAATTAAAAAAAGTGGTAAAAGTATTAAATTTTACCACATATTTGTATAATTTCCTTCTTCTTTGTAATATTCATCCATGTTGTTTATAAAAGAATATAATTTGTATAATTCACTTCCATTTTTTGCAAAGCTTTTGATTACAACTCCACCTACCAGACTTTCTGCAATATATATGTTTTCTTCATCAAGCCCAGCGATTAAAGCTATATGACCATCTCTTCCTATTAAGTCACCAACTTTGTATGAACCATTAAGTACAAAATCTTTTGTCAATTCATTATGTTTTCCTAAATCTCCAATATCATCTGTTCTTTCTGTATCTCCTGCTCCAGAATCTCCTACATCAAGTCCTGCATTATATAAAGCCCATGTTATAAATCCTGAGCAATCAAGTCCATTAGCATATCTTACTCCTGGTTTATATCCAGATTCATCTTGCCAGTTCATTAATGGGCATCCCCATGTAGCTGGCCCTTCATCTATTGCTTCAAGATATTGGAATCTTTCTTCATTAAGATATAGTCCTTTTTTGTAATATCTCCCTTCTCCTGCAACATAAGGTCTTCCAGGATGATTGTTGAGTCTTCCGTTTTCAAAGAAATAATTAATTCTATATGGAAATTCTAAAACTAAAAATCTTGATGTTGCAACTACTGCGCCTCTTGTTCCCTCTCCGCCTGCTTCTTGGACCTTAAATTTTAATATATCGTCTAATAAGTCATTTTGTTCTTTTGAATATATTCCACATGGAAGTTTAGTTGTATTGTTATCCAAGCTTGCTTTTTTATAAATATCTGTTACAATTACTTCTATTTCTTTAACTATATTGTTTGAAGTATTCACTACTATTTTTGTATTTCCGTTAGATATAGGTGTTACTAGCCCATCTGTTACTGTAACTATATTTTCATCTAAGCTTGTATATTGTATTGTTTCATCGACTTCTCCAATTGAAGTTAGTTCAGTTTTTATTTGATATGTTTCTCCTAATGTTAAGTATATTTTGTTAGTGTTTAAAGTTAAGTCTAATATTTTGTTAATTTTGATTTGGTCTGTTTCTGTGGAAATTATATTGTTGTTTTCATCTTTAATGAATATATAAAATTTCCCTGCATTTACATTAAATGAGCATATATTATCTTTCTCTCTAATCCACTCTGTATCACTTTCTGTGAGTTTTTCTTTATCACTAATCAAACAATATATTTTTTTCTTTAGTGGGTTGTATATTTCTATTTCTAAGGTTTTTGTGTTATCTTCATTTATTGTTTCATCAATAGATATTGTTTTTACTTTTATTTTTGATGTAGTTAGGAAACCCGTAATTCCTATAAAAATTAGAATTATGATTATAGATAAGAATGAAAGAATAATTAGTTTATTATATTTCTTATTTATTTCCATACTGACTCACCTTATGTTTCCTTTTTCCTCTATTTTATGTTTATTATATCAAATTGTATTATAATAATCTATAGTGTAGAGTGTAAAGTTTTCAGTTTATTGTTAGTTTTTTAATTATTATGTTATATAATAGTAATAGTTATGCTTAAGGATGTGTAGATTATGAATAAAGATTTTGAAGTA
>CAJUGE010000034.1 GCA_910586295.1 uncultured Bacilli bacterium
TACGGCTCGAATTCTTGCTTGTCTACGCTTAAATCTAATCTCACGACTTTGACTCCAAGACTAGCTAATGGCTCCTTGCCAAGGATTACCATGTTGGGTTCACACCAACTATATATTAAACACCGAACTGGCGCACCATCCACTTAACATTAACATTACAAATATAAGAACTATTAACTTTCTCATACTTTAAACTCCGCTCTATCTAATTTATCCCATCTACGTTTGTTTTTTCTATAAGTAAACACTGAAAATAGTCTTGTAACCATAAGTATAAATCTTAATACAACTATTTCAAAAGCACAAACCAAAAATGCCTTACAAATATCCATAAAACTAAGTTTATTATTGGCTAAATGCACTCTTGCAAAAAACGTAGTAAGTGTCATAACGCAGCCAAACAAAGTATATAATATGAAGAATATAATCATAAACGGAACATTAAGTAGACCATACATTAATGCTGTTATAGTTGTAACAGTACCTAACACTTCTATGAAAGGTGCTAAAAATTCAAAAAATAAGTAATAAAAATATGAAATAAAACTTATAAATCCATAATGATAGTTGCAAAACATCTCTTTATACTTAAACATACATTGAATAAGTCCTATATACCATCTTCTTCTTTGTTTAACTAAATCTCTAAGTTTATTAGGTGCCTGTGTCCAGCAAACAGCATCTGGAACATATTTTATACTATAATCTATATTATTTTTATAACAAAAAGAATGTAACTTAGTAACAAGTTCAAAGTCTTCACCTACAGTCCCTACTTCATAACCATTACAAGCAAGTACTATCTCTTTTTGAAAAAGCCCAAATGCTCCAGATATTATTAAGTTTCCATTATACTCATCAAGTAATATTCTAGAAGCCAAAAAAGACCTATCATATTCTAATATCTGCATACATACAAGCAAATTATTAGGAAGAGAATAACTCTTAACTTTACCATTTTCTAATGTAACAGCATTACTAAGTCTTACAAATCCTCCACATGCGATTACATTTTCTTCTTCTAAAATAGGCTTAACCATTTGTTCCAAAGAATCACTTTGAAGTGCAGAATCAGCATCCATTGATAAAAAGTAAGGAAACTTAGACATGTTTATACCAGCATTTAAAGAATCAGCTTTACCACCATTTTCTTTATCTATTACCGTAATCCTAATATTTTTGTGTTTCCCTTCATAAATCGCGTATACTTCCTTAGTATTAAGTTGTTTTTTATAAGGCTTATCAACTTTTAATAAATTAAAAGCTTTCTTTAAAATTTCTAAAGTATTATCTGTACTTCCATCATTAATTACTATTATTTCAAACAACTTATAATCTAAAGAAAATAAAGACTTAACACTTGAAACTATAACTTTCTCTTCATTATATGCTGGTATAAGTATTGAAACAGGTACATAATAATCATGATGTATTTTATTCCTCATAATATCTTTATATCTATTTTTATAAATCTTTAATGAACCAATCAACGCGGATACAAACAAAAACGTAGAATAAAATATCATATATAAAACGAAGAAATAACTAACATATTTTAAAATTAATTTAACCACTTCTAACATATTTATACCTCTTTTCCACTAAGATGTAACTGATACTTTAATGCCTCTTTTGCATACTTATCATCTAACTTATCTATAATTCTCTTAATATAATCTATTCTAGTAACCTTAATCAAACTCTCTGCAGCATTATTTCTAACATACCAATTATGACTTTTAAGAGCATTTATTAAAGCTTCTGTAGTATCTGCACCTTTATAATTACTTAATGTATGTGCCGATACTACTGCATACTCCTCTACACTATCATTTAAGAAATCATATAAAAGTGGCACTACCTTTTTATAACTAACACTTCCAAAATATCTAATACAAGCAATTCTCACTTCTTGATTTTCATTCTTATTAGCAAGCAAATTATAAATCTCTTCTTCACACTTAACTTTCTTGTAACTAAAATAGTTAATACAAGCAACTTTAAAGTTTTCGTTATAATTAACAAACTCTCCAAGTAACATACTAGATAAATCCTTAGTATCTCCACTAAATTTCATAAGCCCATCTGTAATAAGTTTACTATTATGTCTTATATTCATATAGTTCATATTATAGAAAATTTCTTTCAGGTAAGTAATATTACTTATATTATAAAATGCGTTTAGTGCATTCTCTCTCAAATAAATTGAAGGCGTTAAACAACAATCTTTCAAATACTTGATTATTATATTATTGTTATCACTATAAATGTAAGAGTTCTCCATAAGAAAATTAACAAAATAAGTTTGCAAAACAACATCCCTTTTTTCATAATAAGGAACTAAACTTAAAAATACTACTTTTAGACTAGACAAATACTCTTCTCTATCCTTTTCATCCATTTTTTCTACTACATTAGTAAACGATATTAAGTTACTAGTTCTCTTTAATTTTCTTCTAAGTTTATTTTTATGTTTATCACATACATTAGAAACATCTTCTTTATCTATAAGTTTCTTAAATTTCTTTTCTAACTTCCTCATTCTTTTATCATTTGCTTTTCTATAGAATATACAAACTACATCAAAAAATAATATAGATACAAAGACTATTAAATATATATATAAAACATTTTCTGCAAGAGTATTCATTATAAATTCCTCCAGTCATTTTTTACTATATAGTATGAATTCTTAAGTCTTTCATGATATGTTGCCTTTTCTCCCCATCTTTTTAATTTAAATGGTTCAAGTGTAATATTAGACTTAATACCTGCTCCTACATATATTTTAGAAATACTTGTGTTTTCTACACCATAGTTTTCATAATAATCATCATGTATTTGTAAGTCACTAGGATCTGAAAAATTTAATAATCCCCAAGGTATCTTTATTTCAATATTACCATTAACTTCATAATAGTCTGCTTGAGAGTTAAAATTACTACTCTTAGGATTAGCATTTCCATATATTAATTTACCTGTATTCACTAATGTAGCCTTACCATAAGTACGACTAAAAGTATTAACACTATAAGGCTCGATTAAAAGGTTTATTGAAGTAAATAGTGAAGAATCTTTAAGTGGTTTATTTACATAAGAATTTTTATTATAGACTTCATAACCATCAACAGCATTTAAAACATTATAATATTCTTGTACAAATATCTCACTATTATCACCATCTATTACCATAAGAAAATCTACATCTCTATCAAAACTTAGATTATAATTACTAGCATATTTACTTCCACTTTTACTAGTAGTATCTATAGGAATATATATAGGTACATCATTACTTGTCTTTTTCTTTATATAAAAGTATAAATACTTTTCATCTTGCTTCATACTTAAAGATAAATCATTATTCTCTAAAACTTTATCTTTTTCTTTCCACTCAGAAACATCCCCATCAACATAGCATACACTAGTCTTTTCTCCAGGTTCAAACGAAAGAAGTCCAAGTCCTTGATTAGTAGTCTGTGCATCACTCCAGTAAATTGTTCTAGTAGTATCTACTTTCTCAATTGTATTCCAAGACCTTTTATCCCATTCATCTTGCCAAGTAGCAATTACACCACCTGCTGCATTAGAATTTATAATCGCATGATATGCTTTTACTAAAGACTCTCCTTGTTCTTGTTCAGTCATTCCACCAAAGTTTCCATATGTATCATCTACCAAAGTAGATACACCTCTAGAAGTAGAATAAGCAAACTCAGTAACTAACACTGGTACATCATGATGAGCAACTAAACTACTAATATAAGAAGCATAAGTATCATCATATTCTTTATTCTCATAACTTAAATAATTAGGATAATAAGAAGATATATTATAAGCCGCGAATAGTCCATTATAACCATTAACTCCATTTAAGTGTCCTAAATCTAATTTCACTGCTTTATGATAAAAATATTTCAAATTATTTGGATACAAACTATATGTCTCTTCCTCTATATCAAACACCACTTCTGGTATTATTGCCACTGGATCAGTCTCTGGAGTATTTATAAAAGATATACTATGTGTTTCAGCGTATTTTCTAGCTTCGTAACTGATTAAATGATCCATTACTTTAGCAAGCATAGTCTCAAACGAACTAGCATCTTGATTAGTAGAAATATACTTACCCACATAACCTGCTTTGTTAGATAAAGTATTATTAGTATAAAGTATAGTATCTTCCATCCATTCACTACCAACAATATACGCTATCACATAAGAAGATACATCTTTTTTGTAAGTGCCTTTACCATGTTTAGCAAGTGTTAATTTTTTTCTTCCATGAACAACATCTACCGCATTTTCTGCTTGTGTAATAAGTTCCCCATAATACTCTTTATCAAACCCATTTATATGAGAATTAAGAGAATAAGTATCTAAATTTATACCTTGAATAAGATAAAGTTTTCTATCATGCTTCTCATTAAAATCATAAAAAGCATCATAAAACTTATCATTAAATATAGTATCAAGTCTTATAGTATTTGCACCCATCTCATAAATATCTGTAAGCCACTCATAATATTTATCATAATCTATAGAATAATCTGTAACATAACTATTAGGAATGAACCCTCCTAAATTTACACCCTTTACTATTACATTCTCATAGCCATTATCTGTTTTAATAAACATTTCTCTATTATTAGTATAACTTATAACTTCTATTTCTTTATTATTTGGAATATAAACACCAACTCTATAATAAAGAAAATCAAACAAAAACAAAGAAACTATCAAAGCAAATAAAACAATCAAAAATTTTCTCATACTTCACCCCTATTCTAAGGATTAAAATCTTTTACTTTAGACTCGTGACTAAATTGTTTTAAAGATTCTATATTTTCATCTAGCCATTCTCCTCTTTCATGTATTGATTTCTTCAAATCATTTACTGCTTCTTGATAAGAGTGTGGATTCTTCTCTACATCTTTCAAAATATTTTTCTCATCAGTAAATGAATCTCCCCATTTAACAAAATTCCTTTCAATAGACGGTCCTAAATAATTTATAGTCTCATCTATATAATTATATAAATACTTTTCACTAAGAAGTGTCTCCCTAAGTTCTTTGTATCTGCTTATAACTCTATTTACAAAATATTCATCTTTAAATAACATTTGAAACCATGTTTTATTCTTCATCATAAACTCTTGTTCCTTAGAAATATCTGCAATATAATTATCAAAAATATTATTCATATCCCAAAAAGCAAGTTTAAATTTTCCAGTTTTATCTTTATATAAATAAGTTGAATTGTTACCAGCATCATAGTTCAAGAAAAACTCATTAAAAACTACATAATTAACAAAAGAATCAACATCTATATATTTAGTATAACCTAAGTTATCATCATCATAATCATACGAATATAGTATTCTCTCAAAATCACTTATATCTTTATTTATATATTCATATAACTCTTCATTCAAACTACCATAATTAGGATATTTAATATTATATTGTGAACGGTCCTTTATTCTTTTAGTATACCACGTAAAATTATTTAAGTATTCTATATCCTCTCCACCACGTCTAGTAGCTATTTCAAGTAAATAACTTGTAACTTTAGAATTTTTTTCTAATTTAGATACATTAACACGATTTTTATTAACCTTTATAGTTTCAACAAGCAAATAAACACCTTGATATTCTCCGTTTACAAACACTTCTACAAATCTAACATTCGGAGAATATTCCATCACTTCTCCAGTAATATTGTATCCTAGATAATTTCTAAGTAAAGTCTTATCTAAGTAAGGACCATGTAAAGCATAGTCTGAATCACTAGATAAACCAAGTAACTTGTAAGGTTTATCATTACCATTCTTAGTAACTAGTTTTAATCTTAACCCTTTCTTTTCAAAGAAACGCGAAGAATTTCCACGGTATCTTATCAAAGCATCAGTAGAATATGTTTTCTTATCTAATGTATTTACATCTTCTTTATTATCATATACATTCATTGAAACTTGAATATATTCTTTAACAGCACGGTCGTCCCCACCTAATATTTCTTGCCCTCTAGTATCAAAAGTTATTACTGGTAAATGAGATGAAAACGTAGAAGTACTAATTTTCATACTTTGAAAAGTACTCTCATTAATATTACTATAATCATAGTCAGTGACTAATATATTCTTCTCTAAATGTTCATGATATCTATCTTTATATAAATCATTCTCTCGTGAGTAAATCCAAAAAGAAAACAAAAGAATTGTAAATACAGTGCATATTACAATAATCTTATTTTTCATATTTAACCACTTATCTCATCGTTTTGACTTACTATATTTACATATTCTACATTCTTAAGTTCATATAATGCTTCTGTTACACTTTGTTCTCTTGTTAATGATTTAGTATAATATTTCTTAGGTAATTCAAATATAAATTCTACTGTCTTATCAGTTGTATTTTTAACTCTTAAATTAGCCTTTTGTGAAAAATAATCAAATACTATTCCTTCCACTTTTCTCTCATTACTAAGACTAGTTTTAATTATTAATAAAACTCTGTTATCATTTCTAATTCTACCAAATAGTAACATGAATAAAAATACTACTGCTGTTCCAGAGCCTGCTACTATATAATCTCCTACCCCACAACATATACCAACAATTATTGTCCAGAAAATATATGCAGTATCTCTAGAATCTTTTATTGCAGTTCTAAAACGTACTATAGAAAGAGCACCAACCATACCAAGTGATAATGCTATATTGTTTCCTATAACTGTCATAACCATAGTAGTTAGTATTGTAAGCATCACTAATGATACATTAAACTTTTTACTATATATTGTACCTTCATGCGAAAAATAGTAAGATATATAAATTGCTAAACCTAATACTATAGCAACTATTAAATGCATAATTATTTGTTCAAGTGTTAAGGTACTTGACGAAACCTCTATTAAATCCATTAATTTATCTTTCATTAAAATCACTTCTTTCTTTATAAAATTACTTTATGTGTAATATTCCTTGATAAATAATATTTACTTACCGATGTACTTACACAAGATACATTCTTTACTAAATCTTTAACATAACTTAGTAAAAATCCATTATATTTAACTTCTAAAATTACATTTGCTGTATCCATTACTGGAGTTAATTGTAAATTAGGATTAAATATATCAAATGAACTCTCAGTAGAAGTTATATGATGATCAAATGTTAAACGAATACTATTCTCTTTAACTATAAAAGCATCTCTCTTATATTCTACTATAACCTTAGGTCTATAGAAATTAGATGTCATAAAACAATATATTTCTGTAGCAAAAGGCTCACTATATTTAAGGAGAGGAGTATAATTGGCTTTGCTTATCTCTATTGCATCTTCTCTACTAACTTTTAAAGAACGTTTCATTTGATAATCTCCCTGTTTTTGTTTCATCTCTAAAACAGCAAAATCATCATTAGGATTATAAACTCTAAGTCTTATCTTTCTTCTTATTTCTACACCATCTTCTTTTTCAAGAAAATCTCTATCGTCTAAAGTATCAAAATATAAAGAACGAACTATATAACCATCACTTCCATTATGGATATCACTAGTTAATATTTGTTCTAGATAATGTTTTTGTTTCTTATATTCAATTGTTTCTAAAAGATACTTTACTTCTCTTCTTTTAACAATATTCAATAATACCACACCTCCCAACCTTAATTATATTTTAAAATGTCTGGTTTTAGATGTTCCAACTATTAATCAGGCACATTTGTAGCAAACTTGTAACCAAGATACTGCTTTCGGAGTTAATTATATCACAAAATATGACAATTATATACAAAAAGTGAAGAAATTGTGAAATTACTAGTTAAAAAATAATATTTATCTGATATAATAGTTATAGGATATGATGATTAAAGCGTATGTTAATTCATACGATTTAATAAATATTATAGAGTAAAGGAGGTTTAAGCTATGTGGAAAAAAGTTTTTGCAGTTTTATTAATTAGTACATTACTACTTACTGGTTGTGGAAAAGATAAAGAAACAAATGATGACAAAGATAAAAATGATATTAAAGAAAATACAGGAATGATTACTTGTACAAAAAGTGAGACAGATGAAAACAACTTAAAGACTGAATCGACTATGACTGTTAATTATAAAAAAGGAATCGTAACTAAAGTTGAAGAAACTAGTACACAAGAAGTAGATGAAGCTATGATAGAACTTACTCTTTTAGTTGGTAATGGTCTTGCTGAGAAACTTAATGCTGTTGATGGAATTAGTTCTAGTTTTTCTAAAGAAGGAAGTAACCAAATTAAAAGTGTAATGTCTGTAGATTATGAAAAGTTAAATGTTGAAGACTTAAAGACTAGTCTAGGTGAAATGTTCAATGAAGATACTTTTTATAGTTCTAAAGACTTAACTTTAGAAGATTTTAAAGCTAAAAATTTATCTGGTTATGAATGTAAGTAAAGAGCTTTTGCTCTTTTTTAATTATTTAAAAAACTTTATGAAGAACCACACTTTATACTGTTATAATGAAATTATTAATTAAAGAGGAAATGTTAATATTTAAAAATTTAAAAGTAAAACTTGAAGTTACTATACAAGACCAAACTATATGGTTTACCCAATAACAAATGAGTAAATTATTTAGATGTAATTAAGATGTAAAAAAATAAAAACCTAGGTACTTCCTAGGTAATTTTCATTATGGCGGAGACAGAGAGATTTGAACTCTCGCGCCAGTTTCCCGACCTACACCCTTAGCAGGGGCGCCTCTTCAGCCTCTTGAGTATGTCTCCATTAATGTCAGCTGACTATTAAATGATACCTTATTTTTGAATCATTGTCAACTGACTTAATTCATTTTTTACCACATTTCACTATAATTCCCATCTTCTTTATAATAATCGTCCATTAATATTATATCTGTAAAATCACTTTTAAGTAGCTCTGAATGTGTAAATTCTCTTATTCTAGTTCCAGTCTCATAACTTTCTCCTACATATATAATATCATTATCAATGCCAACTATCATAGCAATATGACCATCAAACCCTATTAAATCTCCAGATTTAACTTTACCACTTCTAAGTAGTTCATTTGTAATTTCCTCTTTTGGTCTCAAATCCAAAAGCTCATTATCAACATAACTATAATCTCCTGCTCCAACATCACCAATATCGTAACCAGCATTATATAATGCCCAAGTAATAAAACCACTGCAATTAAGACCGTTATCATATATTTTTTTGTATACTACTTCTTTTAAGGGACATCCCCACATAACAGGACCTGTCTCTGTACTATCTGTTATATTTTCATATTTGTCTTCGGATAAATATAACCCTTTATGATAATATCTTCCTTCTCCATCAATATGCAGTATATTTGAGTGATTTTCTAATCTACCATTTTCAGAAAAATAATTTAAATTGTATTTGAAATTCAGAAGTAAGAACCTAACCGCTTCTAAAGCTCCACTTCTAGTTTGGTATCCCTTTTCTTTAATCTTATATTCTAATATCTCATCCAAAAGTTTTGCTTCTTCATCACTATATTGCTTACATCCTAAATATTCTTTATCATTATCAAAAGTATATTCACTTATTAGACTTGTTACTATAACATTAATTTTCTTTTCTTCTCCATTAGATAATTTAACAGAAAGTATAGCCTCACCATCGCTTTTACCTTTTATACCATCTCCCAACACTTTAAAAACCTTAGTATTACTACTTGTCATATTAAATTTTACGTCCAGTCCATCTCTTTCTTCTATTATAATATTAGGTTTGCTATACTCCCCCACTACTAAATAAATCTTATCTGGAACCTCAAATTTAGTTATATTTAATTCTTCCAAAGTTTCAAACACTTCCAAATCTTCTTTTGCAGTACTTTTAAACTTGTCTAAATATACTAAACTACTCGCTATGATTACTAATACAACTGCTAATAAAGCAAGTCTCTTCATATGACCTCCTCAATATCTTTCAGATTAACAAATACTTATTAATCTTTCTATTTATTAATATGTCTCTATATATTAAAATTATATCAAAATTAAAAAGAATAACCAACAAAATAGTTATCCTTTCACAAAATTCTCATTATTCTAAATCTGTTCTACTTAATATTCCAGCTGGAGTTTTTCTCATAGTTGTAAATACTGGAATAAGTCCAAAAATCAAGTTAAACCCTAAGATAAGCACTATACTTATAATTAATACATAACCATCAAAGCAAATAGTCTTAGATAAAAATGACACTGATGATAATTGTTTCAATATATAAGACATTAATAATAATCCTGGAGTACTTGCAAGTATAGTAATAGCAAGTATTTCTCCACTAAACATCTTATAAATATCTCCTTTTTTAACACCTATTGCTCTTAATATACCAACTTCTTTAATTCTTGATAAGAAACTAGACCTAACTATTAAGAATATTTCTATTAGCGAAATAACTAAAATTATTCCACTAAATATAAGTTTAGAAATTATAGATGGTTTTATAGCTTCAATATAATCTTCTTTACTTTGATAATAAGCATCTCTTATATTTATTCCTTGTTCTTTATAGTATGTCAATGCACTTTCTTTATCTTTAGCATAAACAATTAAATCACTATTATTAATAATTAAGTTATATTTAATAGTATTTTCGTTAACTAAATATTTATCAAGCCCAATATTACTATGATAATAACCAACAACTTTAAGTGGTGTTTCATTCACTTTATAATCTAAATTTGCACCTATTTTATACTGCTCACTATAATCTTCATTTATTATAGCTTCATAATCATTCTCTGGCCAAGAACCTTTAGTTAGATTTATCTGATTAGATATCAAATTATAATTTTGAATCTTACTCTCATTAGTATCATAAGAATATTCATCTATACTAGAATTATTAATTATACTAATAAACTCTTTTTCATTCACATATATTGAAGGACTAGATAAGTCTACTATACCAACAATAGTATAATACTTAACTTCACTGACATTTACTTCTTTATTTAAAAATTCTTCATAACTTAAATAACCAGTCTCTTTTGCATTATTATCATTAATTAAGTTATTTAATGTCCACTTATCTACGACTATCTCACTCTCATTTTCTGGTAACTTTCCAGCTATTAAATCAGAATCACTAATCATTTCTAAGCTCGAAAGAGAACCCTTTAGAATACCACTAGTATATCTTGTTTGAAAATAGTCATCTAATAGAACTGTGAAGTTTACCATACTATTTCCTGGAAGAATATATGAAGTTCCATCATAGTTTAAATAACTATTATATTCATCCACACTAACTTTATTATCTTTTATTACTAAGTAATTTTTATTATATTTTATAAAATCTTCATCTTTTACTTTTAATGATGCAAGTATAGTAGAAACACTAAACACAATAAACATTGCTGAGGCAAAGAATCCCATAAGTAAAAGTTTTTTTATAAATCCATAACTAAATACTTTTTTAAACCCTTGTACAAGTAAAGTAAATATATTGTATATACTTGAATATTTTTCTTTTATATTATTATTAGTAAACTCTGCAAAATCAAACTTATAGTCTTCATATATACTTTTAGATAATTTCTTATAATTGTCATTTACTAATTCTATGCTACTGTCTTCTCCAATTACTTGCACTTTTTCTTTATTAGAAGTTTCTATATATATATTACCATTCTTTAAGACTATATTAATATCTAGTTTTTCATTATTATCATTATAGTAATTTACAGATAAGTTTTTAACATTAGTTGTCACTTTATTTTTTATATCTTTTAAATAAATTTTACCATCCATTTTGTAATCTAAATCATCATTATGAATATTCTCTTTATCACTTGTTATGACTCCATCAGATAAAGTTATTATTCTAGATGCATAAAACTCTGCAAGTTCTTTTTCATGTGTTACCAATATTACAAGCCTATCTTTACTTATGGCTTTAATTATATTCATAACTTCTATAGTATTTCTTGAATCTAGATTACCAGTAGGCTCATCTGCTATTATAATTTTAGGATTTTTAACTATTGCTCTTGCTATACCTACACGTTGTCTTTCTCCTCCTGATAACATTTCTGCAGGTCTATTTCTATAACGATACATTCCTACTCTTTCTAAAACATAGTTTACACGTCTTTTGATTTCTTTTTTATCTTTAAGACCATTCATTCTAAGTGGCATTGCAACATTATCAAAGACACTCATTTCATTTATCAAATGATAATCTTGGAATATATATCCTATATTTAGACTTCTAATTTCGTCTATTTTACCTACTCTTCTTTTTGTAATTCTTTCATCATTTACAATAATAGAACCACTACTTATTTTATCAAGACCTCCAATAGTGTTAAGTAGTGTAGTTTTACCACATCCACTAGGTCCTAGAAGTGCAATTAATCCAGGAGCTTCTAAAGTTAACGTAGTGTTATTAATTACATGTATTTGATTTTTCTTATGTCGATTAAAATATTTATTTACATTATTTATTTTTATCATTATTATACACGCTCCTTAATTGCATTCATAGCACTCTTATTGAATAATTTGCTAGCATATCTTGTACTTGTTAAATAACTCATAAGAATTAATATTATATAGATAATTATGTATTCTTTTATTGAAAGAAATTCTGCTAAGTCCTTTATAAATTTAAGTCCACTTAAAGATGTATTTGAAAGTAATATTAATCCTATAAATATAATGTAAGCAATGTTTGTAATCGTATTAAGTTCTATATCCAATAAATTTTTAGCAGTTTTTGAACTAGAACCTAACATTCTTATAGTACTAAAGTATATATTTCTAGATTTTAGTATTAATTTAATAACAAAATATGATACAAAGAACAGAACTATTATTAATATTGATAATACTATTAGCTTTGTTATTCTTATAATTTTAGTTGCTATATTCTCGCTAACTCCATCTAATATATAGAATGTATCATAGCCCAAATTTTTTAATTCTTGTTCAGTATCTTTAGCTAATTTATCATTTTTAACAAATACACTAGATTGATAGATATTTCCATTAAATAAAGAATTATAATCTTCTGGATTAATAAATACTGCTCCATTATAGTCTTCATAATTCATACCAACTAATGTATTAAAGTTATTTTTACTATATTCTTTTGTTATTTTTAAATTAAGACTATTATTAAAATACCTATTTTTAGATTCAACAATCAAATCATAGTTTATACACCTACTATATTTACAGTCATACGTTTTTTCTGAACTAATATATGCCTCTCCTTTAGGAACATTAGAATTAGGAATTAAGGAATTAGCTATATCTCCATAGTATGAATTATATGTTCTTTCGGCATAAGTATAAGTTGTCTCATTTTCAGATTCATATATATAGTTTCTAATTTTATCAAGTATATTTGTTCTTGCATAATATGTTACGTTATAACCAGTGCCTTTATATTTTATTCCCACTATTTTAACTTTATAATATTCATTATTACTTGGATTTTTTATTTCATCTATTTGAAATTCAGTATTAAAAATCTCTTCTTGCATATTTGAAATCATCCAATCATTTTTGTTAGCATATATCAATATTTCGTTATCTGCTTCTGGCATTCTCCCTACATCTACATTACCTTCAAACAAGTCTAAACTTACCATCGATCCATATAAATATATATAATCATTGTATAACGATACATCTCTATCATATGATAAATCATCTTTAAGTATATAGTCAACATTCTTTATTTTACCAATTTTATCATAATCTTCATCTGTAAATATTGCATTATTTTCTTTCTTTAATAATATTCTCTTATCGGCATTTAAACTAGAAAAATAAGAGTTATACATATCTTTAGATTCTTCATATTCGCCCTTTTGAAATGATGAATATGTTCCAGATACTGCAAATATTATAAATAAATATACAACTAATAAAAGAACAAATTTAGGTATTATATTAAATGTATTTCTTATTCCTAGTCTTAATTTATTTGGTATAGTTGTTTCTTTATATTTAGCTGTTCGAACATTTTCTTGACTAGTAGTTTCCTTTAATTTAGTGTCTTCTATAACCCTACCATCATGCATTGTTATCTTTCTAGTGACATAATCTTCAACTTGATCATAGTTATGAGTTACCACTATTACTAATTTGTTTTTACTTATTTCATTTAATAGTTTCAAAACAGAAGCCGCGCTCTTTGAGTCTAAATTTCCAGTAGGCTCATCTGCGATTATTACAGGAGTTTCTTTAGCTAAACATCTAGCAATTGCTACACGTTGTTTTTGTCCTCCAGATAATTTTGATACTTTAGTATTTTTATACTTTGTTAAACCTACTTCTTTTATTATATCAAGCACCTTTTGCTTTACTTCTTTTCTTTTGTATCCATTTATAAGTAAAACTAACTCCACATTTTGATATACTGTATAACTTGTTATAAGATTAAAATTTTGAAATATATTACCTATGTATTTTTTCCTATATATTTCGTAATCTTTTTCTGTATAATGGCTTGTTTCTTCACCATTTATATACATCTCCCCTTCTTCATAGGAATCGAGACCACTTATAACATTCAAAAGTGTAGACTTTCCACTTCCACTTTCACCCGTAATTGCAATGAACTCACCTATATTAAAATCTAAACTAACTTTAGTAAACCCAGTTGCTACCATTCCTTTAGAATAATAAAATTTTGATACTTTCTTTAATTTTAGCATATTTCTTCCTCCATACTCTTAATTTTACTCCTTTAGTCTATAACATAAAACATATTTTAAGTTGCATTTACTAATATTCTTTGTTGCATGTAAACTAGAAGGCAATAATTGTAGTTTATTAATCACCACTTGTAAAATCTAAACTGTACATCATGTATATTTAGAAGAAAAGGTAAACACATAGGTACTAATTTATTGAGCATCAAATTTTAACCACCATTTTTGAAAAACACAAACTGGAGTAAGCCAAATTTTCTTATTAAAAGCATTCAATTTTCAAATTTCAAAAATTCTATAAATTTACATAACTTTACAAAAAAACACTATAATTTTATAAAATATTCCAATTGTACTAATTTTATAAAGATAGTGTTTCTTATTTTTAGTCTAAAATGACATTGGATAATATTTGTTTCTCTAAAGCATACTCTACTATAACTCTCATTATGAGTATACTAATCACCAAAGAGAAATTACTGGACGAACGACGACACCACTATTGTTGACATTCGTGTTGTTCAAGTTGCCAGGATTACTAGAGCCATACACAAAGAACACGTTCGCGTGGCTACCAGACCAGTTATACGGACTCAAACATAACTAAGCAAAACCTATGTTTACAATATTATCCAATAATATTGTAACAAAAGCAAATACTTTTATCAATATTTGCATTTAATCATAAATTATGATAATATATTTACAAGGAGCATTTAGCATTGCTAAATGTCTACCTATGATAGGTAGACACCGAATTAACGGTGTCTTTTTTTAATACTCATAACTAATAAAAGTATGAGCACTAAAATTACACAAACGTACTCTAACACACACTGTATAAAGTCCTTATTCTGCATAATAACCCTTTCTCCCCCTGATGTTTTATTTTTATCATGTAAATACTTGTTGATAATACTACTTGTAAAATCTAAGTTGTACATCATGTATAGCTAGAAGAAAAGGTAAACACATAGGTACTAATTGCTCCTCACTAAAAACTTAACATATTAATAAATCATTTGCAAATCATCAATTTTGAATATTGAACATCAAATTTTTAATTTTAACCCCCATTTTTAAAAAACACGAACTGTAGTAAGGCAAATTTTCTTATTAAAAGTATTCAATTTTCAACTTTCAAAAACTATATAAATTTACATAACTTTACAAAAAAACCAGTAATAATAATCACGTACACAAACGACAATTTTTATTTCAAAAAAAGTAATGCAAAATGTAAAAGAACAAATAATAATTAACATTAAAAATCCGACGCCAAGCAAAGCTTGCCGTCGGAAACTCTAGACCTCGAAATGGTTTTCTCGGTCTGTGTACCCCTTAATTTATCTCTCTTTTTTATTGCATTGTCAACGTATAAGGATTGCTTCCTGTTCCGCTTCCTCCAGTTACCAGTACACTAGATTTCAGAGACACTACTGGACGAACGACGTTACTACTGGAGACACTCGTGTGAGTCAAGTTGCCAGGGAGACTAGAACCGAGCACTGCGAACACGCTCACGTAGCCACTACTGCCGAAGTAAGACGGACTCATTGTCCACCACCAACTGCTTCCAGTGATACTACTTGTTCCATCCTGGGCTAAGTAATAATATGCCTTTGGACTATTTGCTCCATATTTTCCTCCTGCGAATGCTACTTCATCTGCTGTCATTAACCCAAATGTTGTGAATCTATCACTTGTATTACTACA
>CAJUGE010000035.1 GCA_910586295.1 uncultured Bacilli bacterium
AAATAGATGAATATGGAATGATGAAGAATTTTACACACACTATAAAAAGTGATCATATTTATGAACTACTACAACTTGCTTTAAATGGTAAAGGTGCTTTTGGAAGATTTTATGATGTTTGTGATAAATATAACTTATTAGATTCTTGGTATGAATATAGAGACAAAAAATATAAAGAAATAGCATTAGAATGGTGTGAAGAAAATCACATAGAATATGTAAATGATTTAAAAACAAAATAAAGAGAAAAACTCAAATAAAAACAAAAAAACTGTTTATTTGCGTTTTTTTTATGTTATACTACTATTAGGGAACGAAAGAAATGAAAATTTTAAGAGTAACCACAAACAATTTCAAACTATGTGAAAACAACTTTACTATTGATTTTATTCCAAAAGCAAATAAAACAGAAGAAGATAAAGAATTCGAACTTTATGAAGTTGACACAGACTTATTTGTTTATAGAACGTTATGTTTTATAGGAAAAAATGCATCTGGAAAAACAACTGCAACTGATCTTTTATCTGTAGTATATGATATATTTACATCACTTAAAATAGAAGATTCAAAATCTATACTTAAGCATTGGAATCAAACAATAAACTTAGAAGTATATTTTTATCATGAACAAACTATATATAGATACGTAACAGACATAGTAAAAGACACAATTTTACTAAAAGATGATATTTTTTTATTTGAAAATCAAAAACTATTTAAGAAAGTATATAGAAAAACAAATATTAAAGATATTTTTAATAACGAAAAATATGAGCCTATTGAAATAAAAACATCCTTGCCTAAAAGCTTATCAATACTTTATGAACTTTTTAAAGTATTATCTACTAGAGGGGTTTACATAACAAGCGATGATACTATAAATCTTACTTATGATATAACGTTTAATATTTACAAACATTTAGGAGATACAGAAATAATCAAACCAATATTAAAAATATTTGATGAACATATCGAAAATATAAAAATGCTTAGTGAAGATAAATTTATTATAAATTCTAAGACATTTTCAAAGAAAGATAAATAGTTTAGAACTATATGAAATACTTTCAAGTGGAACAAGTAAAGGATTTAGATTATTTTCATTCTTAGTATACTCTCTTAAAACAGGGACAGATTTAGTAATTGATGAAATAGAAAATCATTTTCACAAATCTCTTGTAGAATATATAATATCTTTATATAAAGATAAATCAGTTAACAAATATGGAGCTACCCTGATATTTACTACCCACTACTGTGAACTATTAGACTTGTTTAGCAGAAGCGATAATATTTACATAACTAAATATGAAAAGAAAATAAAGCTTGAAAATGTCTATATAGACTATAATATAAGAACAGAACTTTTAAAAAGTAAAAAATTTTATAATAATGCCTTTAATACTAATGTAAATTATCAATCACTGATGGACTTTAAAAAGACATCTGGTAATATGTCAAGATAAATATTAAATTTTCCCAGAAATGTCTTTAGCAGTTTTATCGGAACTTTCTGCTTTATCAAATAAATATCAAGCCATACTTAAAACTGTGTGCATAAGTTGCAAACTGTTCGTAG
>CAJUGE010000036.1 GCA_910586295.1 uncultured Bacilli bacterium
GCTGTTTCTATTTCATAATTTTCTTGTAATATTTTTAATAAATCTTTTCCTTTGTTATTTTCTTTCATAATAAAAATCTCTCCATTTCTTTTATTTTATCATGGAAAGATTTCTATTTACACAGATTTATTTACAGACTCAATAACTTCTTCATTAGTTATTCTTTTATTAAATGAAAATATTTACATATAAAAACTACTCAAAGATATCTGAGTAGTTTTATGTTAACTATTTATTAAATGCTTTCTTTTTAGCTACTAAAGTCAATGCTAGTAATCCTATTAAAGATAATGATCCAAGTGCAACATAAAGTGTAATTCCAGCATCGTAAGTAGCAGGGTTAGCAATATCTCCATATACAAATATGAAACTTCCTAATTGGTCAGTATTAAATGCTATTGTTTTACCATCCTTAGATAATGTTCCTCTTATAACTTCTAATTTGCCATCTACTACTCTAGCAAGTCCATAATATTTAGACTTTCCTTCATAAGCATCTGGTAATTGTATTGAATAAGTAATCTTTTCATTCAATTTATCAATTTTTACTAATTCTTCACCATCAACATTATCCCAAACGCTAACAACTGCGTAAGCACCACCTATAATTGTATTACCACTAGGTAATAATTTTTTTACACTGTCATATAGTTTTTTTGTTTCTTCATCTAACATCTCATAATTTTCTTGGAAGTCGAACTCTTCAGCACCAGCATAAGTATCTAAAGTAAACTTTTTATCGTCTAAATTTTCTACTAAAGAAGCTAATGTTTTCTTCATAATATCTAATGCATTTTCTGAAAAATATACATTAAATCCTTTCCAATCATCATACATTTCATTAACTGTTTCTTGACTTAATACATCTGTATAAACAAAGTATTGTGTATCAAATCCACTTATATTAAATGTAATTTTAGCATCACCATTTGGCATAACAAATGAATATTTATTGTTTCCAAGTTCAGTAATTTCTAAAGTACTATAATAACCATTAATTCTACCATCATTCAAAGTAAATTCAATAGTTACTGTATCTCCAGGCTTTGGATTCTCAGGTTTAATAGTAGCACTTGCTAAATCCTTATTATATTCAAGTTCTACTTTGCAAGAAACAACATTTCCTTCATTATCTAATGCTAATCCAGAAACTAAATAGTCATTAAATAGTTTATCAGTTCCTGAGAATTTTCCTCCAGAAATAAAATTTTTGATGTCATGAACTTCTACAGACTTTGTACCAGATCCAGAAGCTATAAAAGTTCCACCTGCAATACTTAATTTTATCTTTGAAATATCTTCTAATGAATTGCCTTGTGGGTTATTTTCATA
Source organism: uncultured Bacilli bacterium (assembly GCA_910586295.1). Lineage (GTDB taxonomy): Bacteria > Bacillota_I > Bacilli_A > RF39 > UBA660 > MGBC139354. Next base: position 1,333 of record CAJUGE010000036.1, read on the forward strand.
GAATGGAATGTGAGCTGATATATTACCACCCATTATCTTAACATCTATTGGCTTTTTAGTTGTATGTTGAACTACAGCTATACCAGCACCAACTGTTGTTGTTCCGTTTCCATTTGGATTACTACTAAAATTATTATTAGTACCTATAACAGTTCCGTTATTAAGAACTAGTTTACCAGCACGAATTTCAATACCAGTACTTCCTTCGATTAAACCATTATTAATCGTTAAAATACCATCTTGTGGATGATAAATTGCAACATCTGTTTTATCAGTATTTATATCATCACTTTCAATCACAGTATCTGCACCATTAATAGTGATTTTTGTATTAACTGCGTCTCCATTTCCTACAATACCATACCAATAACCAGATATTTTTCCGCCGTTAACTACTAACTCTGAATTTGAAAGAACTTGTAGAGCAGCATAAGCATTTTGACCACTAACAATCTTTCCAGTTGTACCATTAATAGTTAACTTAGCATTTTCACCAACGGTAATTAACCCATTATCTACTGTAGCCTGTCCATTAAGAGTATTAGTTCCTAAATCAAGAGTTTTTTCACCGACAGTTGTGATTCTTGATGTAACATCTATATCAGATTTTATAACACAAGTCTCTATACCAGTCTTAGTTAAACAATCATTTAAAGTCGTTACATCGTTAACTTCCATAGCGTTTACATTCATAGCACCAATCACAAAAGTACTAACAAGTAAAGCGCTAAATAATTTTTTTCGATTTTTCATTACAAATCTCTCCTCCTAACAGCGTTAGTATAGCATATAACCCCCCCCCGTCAATGCAAAAATTAGTTTGCTATTTGTGTATATTAAAAAATATTAAAATTAGTACTACCATTTAAAGAATTTTTTTGTTAGAATACTAAGTAGGTGTTATTTATGGCGAAAAAAAAGAGTACTGGTACTACTAGTAAAAAAAAGAATTCTAGCGCTACCAAAAAGAAAAATTCAAAAAAAATTACTACACAAAGTTCAAGCAAAAAAATAACCACATCAAAGAAAGTTACTACAAGACAGAAAACTAAAGGTAATCTAACTAGTGAAAAAATTAAAGAAAAGGAAAATCTAAAAATCAAAAATGAGAAACCTTTAAACCAAGAAACTTCTAAAGAAACAAAAATAAACGAGCCTAAAACTAAATCATTGTCAAAAGAAAAAACTACAAATAAGAAAAGTTCTGTTTCAAAAAATATAGTTTCAAAACAAGAATCTGTAGAAGACATAATGAAAAGAGTTGACGAAGTCACTAGAACTAGAAAAAGAAATCAAACTACAAATAGTAATCTTTCTAGGGCTAGAAAAAATAAGGATATTTTAGAAAAAGAAAAAATAAATACAGATAATGAAATACTAGAAAAAGTAAATACAGAAACAATTTCTACTAATATAGAACCATCATTAAAAGCTAAAGATATTAAGAAGAGAAAAAATACTAAAGAGAAAACAATTCTTATAAATCAAGAACATAAAGTATTAGACAAAATAGAAATTATTAAAGAAGAAAAACAGAAGAAAAACAAAATAATAAACAAAGTGTTAATTATTATTATTTATTTAATATTAATCTCTATATTTATTTTTGCAGGCTATAAATGTATTAATTGGTTTAAAGACAACAAAAAGATTGAAAAACAAGTAAAAGAAATAAATGAAATTATAGAAATTGAAGAAACTCCAGATAACGAAAATATAGAAGTAATAGAGCAACCAGAAGATAATAAGACTGGTCAATACTGGAATTACTTAAATATGAAGCTCATTAATGTTAACTTTCAAGAATTAAAAAATCAAAATAGTGATACAGTAGGATGGATTCAAGTAAACGGCACTAATATTAATTATCCTTTTGTACAAACTACTAATAATGATTATTATTTAACACATGCTTTTGATAAAACTTATAATGATGCAGGATGGGTATTCCTAGACTATAGAAATAACATCA
>CAJUGE010000037.1 GCA_910586295.1 uncultured Bacilli bacterium
CTTTATCTTCCATTTAGTAATAATGGCATTGGTAAAGCAACTAAAATGTGTGACAAACTATCATTACCACCTTATTGTTGTAATAATTGTCCACATAGATCATCATGTACCAATTGGCACATTTACTATAATGCTAAAGAAGCTCAAAAACATTATGAAGAAGTTTTAATAAGTTCTAGAGAAGGTATTGATATGACACCTGAAGATATTAATTTAATCAATAAGAACATTATTCCTTTGATTAAAGATAAACATCAAAGTGTAAATCAAGTTTATATTAATCATCCAGATATTTTATGGATTTCTAAACCTACATTTATAAATATGTTGATCTTCATGTTATTAATCTTAAAAATTCAGACTTACCAAGAAAAGTTAAATATAAAAAGAGAAAAAATAATAAAAATAAGATTAGTAAAAGAGAACGCGCTTTACTAATTGGTAGAACTTATGAAGATTATGTAGAAAGAATCTCTAAAGACAAAACACTTATAGTTTGGCAATTAGATACAGTTATTGGCAGAAGAAATGAATCTAAAGTATTAATGACTTTCTTATTAGTAAACACTAATTTTATGATTATTAGGATATTAGATAAATGTAATGTTGAACAAGTTGATAAGGAATTTACTATATTAAAACAAATATTAGGAATTGACGTTTATAAAGAAATTATAAATATAATTTTAACAGATAACGGTGGTGAATTTTATGATCCAGTTCATATGGAATATGATTTAGATACTGGAGAAAAAATATCCTCAGTTTATTACTGTCATCCTAATAGTCCTGAAGAAAAAGCGGAATTAGAAAAGAATCACGAATACATTCGTTATGTATTACCTAAAAGAACTTCATTTCAAAATTTAACTAAAGAACAAGTTCAAAAACTTGAAGATAACATTAATAATATTCCAAGAGAAATATTAGGAGATAAAACACCTTATGAGTTGACTAAAAAATTATATCCGAATTTAATCAAAAAACTTAATGCTAAATATATAAAGCCAGACAATGTTACATTAAATCCAAAAGATATTTTAGGTGATGACAATGAAAAATAAAATACTTGATTTTCATCCAATATTAGGAGCAATAACATATAACGATTTGATTAATGATTTATCTTCTTTATTAGAAGATTATAATACCTTAGAAGAAACAATTCAGGATATACTTAAAAATAATAACTATGATGATGAATGTATATCATCATTACTTAATGATAATATTTCTAATAGGTTAGAATGGCTATTATTTGTTCTTAAAAGTTTACTTTAAAGTTCAACGAAAAAACAGAAGTTACTGCTTCCGTTCTTTCGCTGGCAAACAAGCCACATTCACTAAAAATTCAATATGTACGGGCACTTAGTCGCGAAAAGACCAAGTATCGTGCACTTTTTGACGTGCAACAATTTTTCCATACAAGTGGTAGTATACCACACTTTATAAAAAATTCAATTTTTTTGTGTTTCTTTAACGTTTTATATGGGCAATTACTTCTTAAAAAGGAAGATAAAGTAAATACTCGGGCACTTTCAATTTAATTCAAGCA
>CAJUGE010000038.1 GCA_910586295.1 uncultured Bacilli bacterium
ACTATATTTCTATAGCTTTGCCAGGGATGTCAAGCCTAGGTAAGGTTCTTCGCGTATCTTCGAATTAAACAGCATGCTCCACCGCTTGTGCGGGTGCCCGTCAATTCCTTTGAGTTTCAGCCTTGCGACCGTACTACTCAGGCGGAGCACTTAATGTGTTAACTTCAGCACCGGTAACCCGACACTTAGTGCTCATCGTTTACAGCGTGGACTACTAGGGTATCTAATCCTATTTGCTACCCACGCTTTCGTACCTCAGCGTCAGTGATGGCCCAGCAAATCGCCTTCGCCACTGGTGTTCCTCCTAATATCTACGCATTTCACCGCTACACTAGGAATTCCATTTGCCTCTACCATACTCAAGCCTGCCAGTATCCAGAACGAACCGAGGTTAAGCCTCGGGCTTTAATTCTGGACTTAACAAGCCGCCTACGCACGCTTTACGCCCAATAAATCCGGATAACGCTCGCCCCCTACGTATTACCGCGGCTGCTGGCACGTAGTTAGCCGGGGCTTATTCAAAAGGTACCGTCAAGTAAACATCATTTCCTATGCTTACATTTCTTCCCAAATAAAAGTGATTTACAACCCAAAGGGCCGTCATCTCACACGCGGCATTGCTCGGTCAGGGTTTCCCCCATTGCCGAATATTCCTAACTGCTGTCTCCCGTAGGAGTCTGGGCCGTGTTTCAGTCCCAGTGTGGCCGATCAACCTCTCAGTCCGGCTACGCATCGTCGCCTTGGTAGGCCATTACCCCACCAACTAGCTAATACGCCGCAGGCTCATCTCTAAGCGAAGCTTTAAAGGCTCCTTTAATATTTCTATCACATTCGGTATTAGCAGTCGTTTCCAACTGTTGTCCCCAACTTAGAGGTAGATAACCCACGTGTTACTCACCCGTTCGCCACTGAGTGCAGAATCCACATCCATCGTCTTTTCATCTTTGAGCAAGCTCGCAAACTTCAATCAGACTTCAGTGGGGCACTCCGTTCGACTTGCATGTCTTAGGCATGCCGCCAGCGTTAATCCTGAGCCAGGATCAAACTCTCAAAATAAATCTATTCGATTTCGGAATTGATTTTGTTTAATCCTAACTATTAAACTCATTTCATTTTACTTAGTTTTCAAAGATCATTTCTACTTCCTGCTTTTCTTTGTTGCTCCTATAATATATCAAACTCAGTTCTCAATGTCAACAACTTTTTTTATTTTTTTTAAAATTTAACAAATTGTTTCATTTTCAGTATTTACCGAGTTTTTCAACCTTTTCTTCGGTTGACGGGTTATATATTACCACTCTTATTTTAAAGATGCAATACTTTTTTTAAAATTTTTTCATTTTTTTACATTTTTTTTATAAAAAGCTTATTAAATAGCCGTTTTTAATAGCTTTTCTATTATAATATATGTTCTACGAAAAAAAAGATTACTATTTATTTACTTATCTTTTGATAAATTTTAAAATAGTAATCAATTACTTTCGGATCAAATGGTAGCGCTCCAGCTCTTTTCATATTTATTAGTGATGTTAATTCATATTTTATTATTTCATTAATTTCATATGGATACTTCATAATTCTTCTATGATAGTTATATTCATTTCTATCTAGAACTCTAAATGCGCCATCTGCAAAAACCCTCAAGTCTAAATCGTAATCAATATATTTAATTACACCGTTATCAATAATAAATGGACTTGCTATATTGCAATAGTAAAATAATCCATTCCTTTTTAGTTGTGCTATTATATTGAACCACCTGTTTCTATAGAAAAACATAATTGCTGGTTCTTTAGTATGCCAACTTCTTCCATCTTTTTTTGTAACTAAGACATTGTTGTTTCCTAGCACTATATAATCTTTTTTTATATCTAATACAATGGCTTTGTCCCATGTTTTATATATAAGACCATTGTGTTTATAACAGTGAATTTTGATTACGTCTCCAATTTGTATTCTCATAGATACGCCTCTTTCACTGTTATCATTATATCATATGATTTTGATTTTTCAAAATTTAATATTTAAATCTTGTGTAAAGAAGCTAATAAAATAGTGTTCTATATCATTTTAATAGTTAGGTGTTCCGTAGCCTAAAATGTAATTGCTGTTCATAGGGTAGCTGTGTGTACTACAGTCATCATTTAGAGTATTACCTTCAACTGTATATACTGTTCCGTTTTCAGAGTATCTCACATATCCAGCATGATCTGATATTCCGTTGTAGTCCCAGTCAAAGAATATTAAATCTCCTTCTCTTGGAATATAATCTCTCCCCCTAAATAAGCTATTATCCATAAACCATCTTGCACCTTCACTTGCTCTAGCAAATTTTGGTATTGCAGTATTTAAAACACCAGCTTGATTTGCTACCCAAGATACAAATATACTACACCAGTCAACTCTACTACTAAATCCATACCATGACCAGTAAGGATATCCTCCTATATTTCCCACTTGAGACATTGCGATGCTAACTACATCAACATTACCTACTCCAGTAGGCTCAACATAATTATAAGTTTGAATGTTATAAGTTGCTTGTTTAAGTTCTTCTTGCCTTTTTAATTCCTCTTGGATTCTTTGTTCTTCCAGTTCTTGTCTTTTTATTTCTTCTTCCTTAGCCTTTTTTACTTCTTCGATTGTTTTTATTTCTGAAATAGCTGGCATACATGACTCTGTAGGCAAGACCGCGATAGTATTATCTTGTACTATGTAAGCAGTTGTTGGCGTGTTTAGTATGCTAAGTGTTATTAATCCAAGTAACGTAAAAGTAGGTATAATGTTTACCATGATTTTATTCTTAATACGTTTTCTTGTTCTACTTGCATATTTTAATATTGTCTTATCTATATTAAATTTGCTAAATATTTCATACTCTTCATTTGTAAGACTTTTGAAGTATTCTTTACTTTTTCTCAAAACCATACTATGTTCCATTGAAGATACTACTATTGGAGAAAATTCCGAATATTTAATAAGAATGTTCTCTGCTAATTCTAATGAATCTTTATCAATATTTCTTAGTGTATTATCTCTTAAACTATAATCTAGCATTTCACTTTCAATTAATAATATTGTTTTAGTATCTTTGTTACCATTAAAAATCTTTTCTAATATTTCATTGAATATTTTAAATTCTTTATTTTCTGTAAATATTTTTTTAATTAGTTTTTCATTGTATCCTCTGAATATTAGTAAGCTTCTAAAGTTTAAATTTGTTATATAATCCAACAATGTCATTGAACTTTGTAATTTTTGTAGGTCTTTTTCTGACATTATTTCTTTTAGTTCTTTAATATTTTTTAGTAATAGATTTAGAACCTCTAAAAGATTTGTAAGTAATACTTTATCATTTAGATATTCCCTGGCTTCTATTATATTATTTATTTCATACTCTTTTTCTTCTATTATTTCAAGTCCATGAAACAGTGGAAAAATATATTCTATCCCTTTGCTTTCTATCTTTTTTTGTTTTATCTCAGATATTATTTGATTAAAAATCTCTTTTTGCTTTGCTTTATATCTGTTTAGATTTTTTCTCATTCTCTACTCTCCTTGTATTGTTCTTTACAAGGATATCAAAAAAAATTACTTTTGTCAAATCCGTGTAAAATAGAGTACTAATATATTGACTTTTGGACTTTTAAAACTTCTTCTATTACAATATTTCCATCTATATTTGTGTTTAATATTTTAAGAACATCTTCGTGATTATAGCTTCTTGTTATTAGGCTAAATAAGGCATAATAATTTCTATAGTCACAGTTTCCTTCCAATAATTCTTCTTCGCTTACTTTAATTTCATAACTATCTTCATATTGTTTACTTAAAAATGTAGCTACTCCTTCCCAAATTGGAGTAATAGGAAATAAACCATTTGAAAATATTACATTTATGATATGTACAAATTCATGGATTAAGGTTCTTTTGTAATCTTCGAAACTTTTATAGTGATGTACAGTATTTTTATAGTCATTGTAAGATAACAAGTATATTTGATATCTGTCTTTATCTATAGGAGTGAAGCCAACTACAAATTCAGATGCATCATAATTAAAGTTTGCTTTAAATATTTCATCTAATTTCCCTTTTGTTGGAATTATGTTTATTTCTATTTTATTTTTAGGAGTTATACCAAAAAAGTTGTAAATCTCTATTCTGCTATTTAATAAATGTTCTAATAAATCATTTAGATACACTTCTGCTTCTCTTTGATAATTTATTACTATGTTATCTATTATTTTCTTCATATTTTCACCAGTATTATTTTATCATAAAAATAATAAAAACACAGTCTATTTGACTGTATTTATTGCACTTTGTAGTTGTATGTCTTCTTCGTAAGGCATGTTTTCGTAATATGAACCATTTGCTTCTACATCTGGAGTAAGTCCTTTGCCATTTATTTTGTTTCCATTTGGTGTTAACCAATATGCAGTTGTAACTTTTACCATTCCTCCAGTTTCTAATTTTGCGGTTTCTTGAACTGTTCCTTTTCCATAACTAGTAGTTCCAACTAATGTTGCTCCATAGCTTTCTTTTAGTGCAGCAGCTAGTATTTCGGAAGCAGAAGCACTTCCGCTATTCATGAGTACTGCTACTTTATATTCTCTAGAAGTTCTAGTCTTATCTTCATAAAATGAAGTTCCATTCTTTCCTTCTAATCCATATACATTTTTTCCCTTTTCTATAAATAACTCTGCTATGCTAACTGCAGAATTTAAGTACCCACCACCATTATTTCTAACATCTATTACTAGGCTACTAATTCCGTCGTTTTCAAGCTCTTCTAATGCATTTTTAAACTGTTCATATGTTGTATCTGAGAAAGTTGTGATTTGCAAGTATCCCACTCCATCATAATTTGCTTTCATTACAGATGGAATATAGACTTGCTTTTTATTGACAGTTATTACTTTAGTTATTCCTCCTCTAAGAACACTTATTTCTATTGTATCTTTTTTAGATGTTTTTATTAAGTTAGATACTTCTGCAGCTGTTTTATTCGTTACTTCATTGTCTTCAACTTTTATGATAATATCGCCAGGTTCTATACCTGCTTCCTTTGCGGGACCATTTTCAAAAACGTTAACTATTAGAACTCCTTCTTCAACCTTAGATATCTCTACGCCTATTCCTTCGTATTGACCATTTAGTCTATCAGTTAAATCTTCTGTTGTTTCTGGATCTAAATAACTTGTATAAGGATCACCAACATAGTTATACATACCTTGGATTGCAGAATTTACTAAGCCTTTTTCATCTACTTTTTCTACATAACTTTCTAAAATATTATTATAAGCACTTTCAAATTCGCCTAAATAGTCACTGTTTCCTAGAAATTTACTTTTAGTTATTCCATCTGCGTTATGATAGACTACTAATCCTGTAGATACTGCAACTACCAAAGCGGTCATAAGTATTATAATTGTCACCTCAAATAAATTAAATGTAGCGCTGTGATCTCCTTTTTTTGAATTAATATTTTCTTTTTTATTATTTTTTTCTTCGTTCATACGTTTCACACTATCTCCTTATTATAATAATATCATAAAGATTTATTTTATTAAAGATTTATTACTATCTTTTCAGGATAAAATCGCGTTTACTGAGATTGAGAGGTAAATGTGATTTTTTTTGCTTTAAAAATTTGATAAAATTAAAGAAAAGGAATAAGAAGTATGGCAAGAAAATCAAAATTGTTAGAACAATTAGGAGAACAAATGAAGG
>CAJUGE010000039.1 GCA_910586295.1 uncultured Bacilli bacterium
TATTCTTTTATAACAATTTTAGATTACAGACAAATTTAAAAGGCATGACACCTAACGAGGTCAGATATCATGCCAATTGTAATTTTATTTACTTTTAATTATTTTTTTATTCCGCGTCTACTTGACAAGGGTCAGTTCAGAGTTAAGCCTTTTTTAAAATACAAATTATTAAAAAAGGGATAATATAGAGCATTTGAAAATGGTTTAGATTTGATTGAAAACATAAAAAGAATTTGATTTAAAATGTGTTGAATGTATAAAAAATAATGCATTTATTATAAAATTATTTCTTGGTATAGATATAAATCATGCAATAGTGTATAATAGAATTAAGGAAATTAAAAAGGTGATTTGCAAAGTAAGAAAATATGTTAAATTATATAGGAAATATAGTTTAATGTATATTTTACGAGTGAGGTATGTAAATGGAAAATCTACAATTACGAACATATCAAATTGAAGCAATACATGCTATTCAAGAAGCTTTGAAAAGTGGTCAAAAGCGTATAGTCATTGAAATGATATCTGGAAGTGGAAAAGGAATGGTTTTAGCCAAAACAGTAGAATATATACAGAAATCTAGTATTGATAAGATTCTTATTGTTATTGGAAATTCAACTCTAAAAGAACAACTCGAACACGATATTCATACAAGTTTTAACAATTTTATAAAACTAAATCATGATAGTATTTTTCTCGAAACTAGAAATAGAGTGCTAAAATATATTAATAAACAAATATTTGAATATGATATTGTTATTCTTTATGATGATATATCAATGGAAGTGTTCAATACTCTTTGCCATGAAGAAAAAACAGTTATTGCGTTTACTAACATAGATGATGAAATTACACAGGAAAATAAAAAGTCAAAAAAACCTTTTTCATCAAAGGATATAGTCTTTTCATATTCTTTTAAAGAGGCAATAAATGATGGATATATGACTCCTGCAATGAATGTAAAATCTTTGGGAGCTGCGATTGAGGCATTTAGCAAGCATTTGTTGGAGCAATTTGGATTCACTCAATTTGATTCTCCATTGAATAAACAATATGAGAACTGGGATTTGATTTTGCAAAAGGACAAACAAATAGTATTAGTAGAGTGTAAATATTATAAAAGTCAAGTTGTTTCTATATCAGTTGCTAATGAACTACTTAAAACTATTGTTATGAAAAAAAATAAGCAAATGTTTTTTCAAGATAATATAATTTTGCTGATAGTCTTGAGTAATATACCAAGTTTTCAAAAAGATGAAATTTATAAGAGATATCGGATTATTGTTTGGGATATTGAAAACCTTGTTTTTTATAGTAAGAACAATCCAGGACTACTTAAACAATTATCTCAAATTACATATTTCCCGATTGAACAAATAGAAGGACGACCTTCTGTAGAAGCGGGAATGGCTCGATTGTTGTTTTCTGCTGAGGATAAGCCTTTAAAGGAAGCCAGAGAGGAGAATAATAAGGCTACTATTCTTATTCGAAAACTAAGTAACTGCACTGCGGGAAGAGAGAACTCAAGAGAATACGAAAAAATTTGTGAAGAAATAATACGTCATCTTTTTGAAGCCAACTATTTTAATAGGTTAACAAGTCAACATAAGACTAATGATGAACATTTTCGAATGGATTTGATTGGTTCCTTGAAAATAAACCAAATCAATGATCAAAGCATGCATCCACTTTGGCAGATGATAGTACAGCATTATAACTCACATTTTGTGGTTTTTGAATTTAAGAACTATGCTGAAAAAATAGATCAAAATCTTATTTACATTACAGAAAAGTATTTATTTGATGCAGCATTAAGAAATGTTGCATTTATTATATCACGTAAAGGTTTTTCAACTGCTGCAAAATTTGCAGCAGAAGGATGTTTGAAAGAACATGGAAAATTAATTCTTGATATTACTCAAGGAGATTTAATAAAAATGCTCAAATCTCCAACTGACAATCCTGCAGATTATATTTTAACAATATTAGAAGAATTTTTAATGGGAATAAGTAAATAAGTGATCTATATTTAGCTAATATAAGACTTTCTATATATTTAACAATTTATATATTTTACACGGACTGAATATAGCACATATTTGGTTCAGCATATTATATAATTTAAGCCTATATAAACCAATAAAAAGATGTTATGTAGGCTTATTTTTGTATAAGCACATTATAAAAAGTTGCATAATATGTAATTTCGCGAGTAAAAAAATAAAATATATGCAGTTCTAGTATTCTCATGTAGTATTGGATTCTAATAACAATTTACTTGCAAGCTAATTGTAGCTTGTTTTTTTATTTGATTAAAATGACAAGAAAAAAAGTTTTACATACAAAACATTCTAAATTATAAAAAATTATTAATTAGACTAAAGAGAATAAATATAGTTTTAATAAAATCTTGATTTTATAGGTCGATTTTAGTATTTTTAAATGTTATAATTATCGCTAAGTTCAACAAAAAAGGTGATTTAAGAAATAGGATTAGAAAAAATCCCATATTGAAATTCACCATAAGCTTGAAATAAAGATATAGGCATTTCAAAAGAAGAAATATTTTTATTAGTAAAAGTGATGATACCTTTCATTGCTTTTAAATAAGAATTGGTCGAACGCGCTGTATCTTTAACTTTATACTTCAATTGTTTACAAAATATAAACCAATTTAAATAGCTTTGTAAATGTCTTGTAGATACACCATGTTTTTTACTTAAGATCCCTTTAAATTCCCCTTATAATTGACATAAGCTTCCTAAACTATTTCCTTTGTTGGTTGTATATCTTTTTCCTACTGGTATAACAGGAATTGGGTCTAAATGCATTTCATTTTCTTTGGCAAAATTTAAAATGCTAGTCTTACTATCTGAAATAATTGTTGATCCTTTTTGATATTGTGTTTTAAATTTGTTGTAATACTCTTTTGATTCTACTCCTAAGCCTGCTATCTTGAATAACATATTATCACTTTCATCCACAGATGTTACTATACATATTTTATGATGACTTAATCCTCTTAATTTTTCACTCCCTGTTGGATAAGAGAGTTTTGTCCCTCTTCTTTTGCTCATTCTCGGCATTTTATTCGGTTTTTTCCCTTTTAAATTGATTTTAACATAAATGCTATCTAATTCTATTTCACCAGATAACTTCACATTTTCAACTTGTTCTTGAATGGCTTTATACAATTTATGTCTCATATTATAGCAGGTTGTTTTCGTTCTTCTAATTACTATTGCTTCCTGGGCTAAAGTCATCCCAGCTATTTCACATCCAATAAAATCTCTCCAAATGAAATAGTTACTTTTCGTATGATAGAACATTGTTTTTGTAGTATCAGAAAATGTTTTATGACATTCTTTACAGATGTATTTTTGTCTATGTTTCTTATTCGTTCCATTCTTAACGATATGTCTAGAACAGCAATATGGACATTTTTCTATATTCTTTTCTAGATTCTCATTATTTGTTGTTTCTTCATTTATTTTATCATTTACCAACTTATTGATTATTGATTTTATATATTCTAACTCAACTGGTGCTAGATTCTTTATATATTTATCTGTTATCATTCTACAATACCTTCTTTCATCTATATTGTACTTTATAGTGTAACATTATTTATGTTTCTATCACCTTTTTTGTTGAACTTAGCGTTAATTATTAAGAATTAGATGCTGTTTTATTCTTTTAGTGATAAAGTATATTTTTATTAGTATTAAAAGGAGTATTATATTTTGATTTTTAAAGGAGATATTAAATTGAGTAAAGAGGTTTTAATTATTATAGGAAATGGATTTGACGTGTTTCATGGGTTGCCAATAAAATAATCGATTTTTATCGCTTTATCAAATTTAATTATCCCGAGTTTTTTTGGAAGAAAACGAAGGACTATACCCTCAGATTGATGAAGATATTTTTTGGAATGATTTTGAAACTAATATATCTTATGTTGATAGTTATTATGTTCAAGAAGTATTTAGTACGGGAAGGTTTTCAATTTATTATGATTCAGAAACAAAAGAAGAATATAACAAATATACAATTGCTAAACTTAACGAAGAACGAAACAAAATAATTTTTTTGTTTAATCAATGGTTAAATTCTATCGATATATTAAAATGTTGGTATTCTAATGTATATTACAATATCTTTTCATATGAGAAAGCGATAAGGGATGAAGAATTATATCTACACTCTAGCACCAATTTTTTAAAAGTGAAAAAGATATTTCCAAACTGCAAAATTATAAATTTTAATTTTATTAACATTGAATTAATTTATGGCGTTAATAAATCGAAATTAATTTATATTCATAATAGAATAAATGATAAAGAACTTATATTTGGATGTTCAAAAGAAGCCTATGAGTATTACAAAGAATTTGGGTATGGTTTTTATGAAAATGAAGAAGATAGAAAAAACGATTACCATCATTCGCAAGAAGCCGTAAACCATTTTCTAGAAAAAACTATTAAACCATGCAAAAAAAAATCATTAGTGAAAAGCTTCAGCCTTATTTAAATAGCATTAATAGTTTTGAATTTATTTTTGTTATGGGGCATTCACTTAATCAAAATGATTTGGAATACTTTATATATATTGCTTCAAGATATAAAACTGCAAAGTGAATTTTTTCTTATTATGGCTTTAGCCAGTTGAACTTGAACATACAGTGCATGTTCAAGGGAAACAAAAAACCACCTGCTATGCGGGTGGGAAATAAAAGTTATACAAAAAAACACTTATCCGTTATAATAAATGGCTAACAAAACAAACTCATTAGCCCACACAACATGGCTATGCAAATATCACATTGTGTTCATACCCAAGTATAGACGAAAAAAAATATATAGTCAAGTAAGAAAAGATTTAAAAGAGATAATAAAGCAATTATGTAAGTATAAAGGAGTAGAGATACTAGAAGGGCATATGATGGTAGATCATGTGCATTTTTTGGTAAGTATTCCGCCAAAGATAAGTGTGTCAAGTTTCATGGAATATTTGAAAGGGAAGTCTGCCTTGATGATATTTGACAAACATGCAAACTTGAAATACAAATATGGGAATAGACATTTTTGGGCAGAAGGATATTATGTTTCAACAGTAGGATTGAATGAAGCAACGATAAGGAAGTACATACAAGATCAAGAGAAGCATGATATCGCAGTGGACAAACTAAGTGTGAAAGAGTATGAAGACCCTTTTAAGGGTCAGCGCTAGAGTGATACGAATACTCCTTTAGGAGTAGCAAAAGAGACAAAGACAATAGAGGCTTGAACAAAGTAAAAGCCAGCGTCTTTAGGCGCTGGTCGGTATAAAAGCCTTATAGGCTTAGTGCAAACCACCATTTTGAAGGGTGGTTATGATTATACAGAAACAGATAAAAAGAATATTTTAAGTTTTGTTAATAAAAATAACATTAATAATTACCTTATAGATACTATGTTGAATGTGTTAAATTATCTTATAACTATTTATAAATGATATTTTTAAAAATTTAACGGATTATCTCTTGAAAGAAGTAATGAAAATTAATAACGTTTTTGATAAAATTTTGAGATCTTACAGTAAAATTTGTTTGAACAGTAGAAAAAAATAGCAAAAAGTGATATAATTTTATATAAAATGCAGTTATTTGAAAAACCAAAATTTTTAAATGGGAGGTTAAATGGTAATGTCAAAAAGAGTACTTAATAATCCATCTCCAAATGTGTTAATGAATTCAATGAGATCAATTGGTTATAGTTTTAAAACAGCTGTTGCTGACATTATTGATAATTCAATTTCGGCGCATGCATCTAAGGTTAAAATATATACTCCAATTAATGATGATTTATACATTGCATTCTTTGATAACGGAGAAGGAATGGATCGTGATAATCTATTAAATGCAATGAAATACGGTTCTAATAGGGATTCATATTGTGAAAATGATTTAGGTAGATTTGGATTAGGGCTTAAATCCGCTTCACTTTCGCAATGTAAAAAATTAACAGTTGTTTCTAAAAAGGAAGGAAAATTATCTGCTTTTTGCTGGGATTTAGATTGTGTCTTGGATTCTAAAAAATGGGAGTGTCTTGAACTTGATTTTGATGAAATTAATTTATTACCTAGAATAGATGTTTTGAAGGAAGCAAGTCAAGGAACTTTAGTAGTGTGGCAAAATTTCGATATAATCTATAAAAAATCAAACGGTCATATTAGAGAAACAATATCTGAAGAAGTGGAAGAAACAGAAAAACATCTTTCACTAGTTTTTCATAGATTTATAAACCGAACATTTAATCAATTAAAAATATATATAAATGATTATGAAATTATTGGTTTAGATCCATTTTTAGAAGATAATCCAAAAACGGATTCACAAAAACCTAGTATAATTAAATGTGATGGTGCTGATATAAAAATTCAGCAATTTATACTTCCACATATGACTGATTTATCTAATAGTGATATAGACAAACTTGGCGGAGATGATATGCTAAGAAGTGGACAAGGATTTTATATTTATAGATATGATAGATTAATTATTTATGGAACTTGGTTTAGGCTAGCATCTAGTAACTTAAATTCTGAATTTTTTAAATATGGAAGAATTAAAGTAGACATTCCAAATGTTTTAGACAATATGTGGGATATAGATATAAAGAAGCAAAATGCAACCATCCCTAAACAAGTTTTGGCAAGTTTAAAAAAAGCAGTTAGTAATGTTCGTGGCAAATCAAAAGATAAAAGTGCTAAAAGAGCAAAATTGAAACTAGAAAAAGATGATAGCAAAATTTGGAATAAGAATTTAAATAGAGATGATAAAGAGGTATTTTTTATAAATTGCGATTCTAAATTTGTTAAAAATTTTATTGATGGATTTGAAGATGCTGATAAAGCTAAAATAATAAGATTTTTAGAAGCATTATCTTGCTCTGTTCCATATGATGATATTTATAACTCAATGTGTAATAGAGCATTAGAACAAAAGATAACTGATAATGGACTTGAATCAATTATATTAGAAGGAATTAATCAGTTTAATTATTTGAAAAAATTACTTCAACTTTCAAATGATAAAATCTTTGAAATCTTAAAAACATATGAACCATTTAATAATGAAGAAATATTTGGTTCAGTAAAGGAGAGAATCGATAATGCAAGATAGAAATATTATTTATAAAATGTATCTAAATGATTTTGATTCTTTCAAAACGGCTCAAGAATATAAAAATCCCAATTTTATCATATCAGAAGCATCTATAAAGGAATCAATAGAAGCAACAAAAACTAGGTTTGATTTTATGCCGGAAGTAGTATTAAAGAATGGTGAAGAGAAGTATGTTATTAATAAAATAAAGTCTATTTATTCTATTTATCAAGAAGAAGGGGATGTAATTCTTGGAGATTATAATCACAATTATGATTGGTATAAAGATTTTTTAGATTCAAGTGATGTTAAAACGTATCACTGGGATAGATATAAAAATTATTTAGATACCCATAAACATTTTCCAAAAGAAATTATTAAAGTGTTAGAGCAAAAAACTTTGTTTAGCTTAATGTCATATTTAGGTAATCCTAATGAGGAACCATCATTTTCAATAAGAGGATTGGTAGTTGGTGATGTTCAATCAGGGAAGACATCAAACTATTTAGGGCTAGTTGCCAAGGCTGCTGATGTGGGATATAAAGTCATATTTATTTTAACTGGAACAATTGAAAGTTTAAGAAAGCAAACACAACAGCGTGTAGAAGAGGGGTTTATTGGTTGGGACAGCTTTAATGGTGTTCCTGTTGGTGTAGGAAGAGGAGACCCAACACCTAAAGCTTTTACAAGCAGAGGCAAAGATTTTGTTGGAGCTGACAATCAAAATACTACATATAAATTAAGTAATTATTCATCAGAACCAATGATTTTTGTTTTAAAAAAGAACGTTTCAGTACTAAAAAAGGTTTATTCATCTCTTAGAACAATAAATACCACGGCTGTACAAAATAAGATTAATTATCCAGCTTTAGTTATAGATGATGAGGCGGATAATGCATCAATTAATACTAATAAGCCAGAACATGATCCAACTAAAATTAATATATACATTAGAAAACTTCTATCATTATTTACTAGAAGTAGTTATGTAGGTTTTACAGCTACTCCATTTGCTAATGTTTTTATTAGTTATGATAAAGAAGATGAAATGCTAAAAGATGATTTATTTCCAAGAGATTTTATTTATGCTTTAAAGTCACCTACTAATTATTGTGGAGCAAAGAAATATTTTGTTGAACAAAATAATAACATTCAATTCATTGATGATGCAGATGAAGAATTATTTCCTATGAAGCATAAAAAGGAATGGGATGGAAATAGATTATTTAATTCTTTATATGAATCTGTCCGCACTTTCCTTCTATCAAATGCTATTAGAGATATTAGAGATATTGATAAAAATACTCATCGCTCTATGCTTATTAATATGTCTCGTTTTACCAAAGTTCAATCAACTATAAGAGATATTGTTCAAGAGTATTTCGATGAGATTAAAAGAGCAGTTAAACAAACGCATAAATTATCAATGAGTTTGGCTTTGACAAATCCGTTAATAAAGGAATTAAAGAATACTTATGAAAAGCAATTTGCTTATTTGGAAGAGGAAAGCGGAAGTACATGGAGTAAAGTTTTTGAATGTCTATATGATTCAATTTCAAAAATAAAGATTGTTGTAGTTAACTCAGCAAAGAATTCTTCTAAACTTAATTATGATGAAACCAAAGAAGGATTAAGAGTAATAGCCGTTGGAGGCCTTGCTTTGTCAAGAGGCCTTACTCTAGAAGGTTTAATGACAAGTTATTTCTATAGGAATACTTCAACATTTGACGTTTTAATGCAAATGGGTAGATGGTTTGGATATAGGGATGGATATGCTGATCTTTGTAAGATTTGGCTCACAAGAACATCGTATAGTTATTATAAATATATTTACTTATCCACTGAAGCATTGAAAAACGATATTAAAACTATGGGCGAAGAAAAAAGAAAGCCTGAGGATTTTGGTATTCGTGTTATGAACGATTCAATTGATTTAGGTATAACTGCAGCTAACAAAATGAGAAATACATCACGAAAAGTTATACGGAAATCATTCTATGGAAGTTTATTTGAAACTCCATATATTACTAGAGATTTAGATAATGTTGGTAAAAATATATTAAACACTTTAAAATTTTTGGATAAAATTAATAAAACTCAAAGAAATATTAATGTTAAGCAACATCCATATTTCAATAATATCAGTTATGAATATGTTAAGGATTTGATAGAATCTTTAATTATTCCAAGTGAATGTGATACCTATTTTGATAAAAAACAAATATTAACTTTCATCAAAAAGAATAAAGCAGATTTAACTAAATTTGATGTTTTGGTAATCGGAGGCCAACCTAAAATAGATGGCGGTGACAATCCATATAGATTTAAATATGACAAACTTGATATTAATATTCCCCTTGTAGGAAGAAAGTTTGATGTTAGAGATGGAAATATAAGAATGAGTAAAAATAGATTAAGATTAGGCGGATCTGCCGATACAAGCTATGGACTTGATAATTCACAAATTCCATTAACTCATTCAAAAGCTCAAGACTACTTAATTGAAGGAAGGAATCCACTTTTAATTATTTATTTTATTAGACCATCTTTTCCAAAAGAATTAGATGAAGAAGATTTTGTTTCTGATAAGGATACGGGAGAAGACCTTGCTGATATGATGAAGCTACGTAAAGAGTTGGGAACCTTAAAATATCAGTATATTGTAGGTTATGCACTTGGTATTCCTCAAAAAACAGGTGCTTCATTTGAAACAATTATGTATACAGTTAATAAAACAGTTAATTACTTTGACAAAGACCATGAAAATGAATCTGAGGAGGTATAACATATGAAATTCGATGATATAAAAGAAAAATTAGAAAAAATTGAATACCCTTCTCGATATGTTAGAGTTAGTGTTATTCATCCTCTTGAATTATATTTAGGAAAGAATGAAAAAGGTTTTTTGACTCTTAGATTTAATGGTGATTTTACTCCTACAAAAGTTTTAGGTACTAATTTGATTGAGGTTAAACAAGTAAAAACATCAAATTATAATTCTATATTATTTTCATTTTTATCTGAAGATAATTTTACTCTATTTTATCATTTTTGCGAGGATATGATCACAGAAACAGAAAGTTATCAAGGAAACGAAGGGTATATAGAAATAATTAATAGATATAATCAATGGAAAAAGATGTTTACGGGAAATAATAAGGTATTAACAGAAAATGAAGTTTTAGGATTATTAGGCGAACTATTATTCCTAAAGAATACTGCTATACCTACATATGGTGCTACTGATGGATTAAATAGTTGGAGTGGTCCGGAGCCGACTCATAAAGATTTCTCTTATAAATCTAATTGGTATGAAATAAAATCAATTAATACATTTAAAAAAACAGTAACAATTACCTCTTTAGAACAATTAGATAGCGAGCTTGAAGGGCACTTAGTAGTATATACTTTCGAGAAAATGAGTCCGAGTTTTGCTGGAGTATCATTAAATAAACTAGTATCAGAAATTTTAAGAGATTTATCTTTTGATATTGATAAGGATATATTTATTGCTAAACTCAAACAAGTAGGATACTCATATAATGAGATTTATGATAACTATGTATTTAATTTAATAAAAAAAGAGTCTTACTTAATTAATAATGAATTTCCAAGAATTAAAGCAGATGATTTACAAAAAGGAATTACAAAGGTTCAATACGAAGTGTTGCTTTCGCTTATTGAGAAGAATAAGGAGAATTAATATATGAATCAAACCTATGAAGAATTTGAACAAGAGTTTTTAGATGATGTTAGAATTAATGCCCAAATAGAAGGAACAACTCCAGACGACTATTTTTTGAACGATATATTAGGCCGCCTTTCATCAATGGGAGAATTAGTCGATCCTCAAATAGCTCAAATGCAAAAGAGATGTAGAAATCAAAAGATAATGTCATTTGATGCATATGCATTTGATGAATCAGATAGATCTATTGTATTAATTACAAATGATTTTATTGATGATAAAAATGGCGTAATAAATAAGGCTCAAATCGAACAGCACAAACAAAGAATGCTTAATTTTTTACAAGAGGCCTATGATGAAAAATTAAGTCAATATTTTGATGTTACAGATAGCTTGCTTTTCACAGGGCGAGATATTGGAAAAAGAATGAAAATTAATTATGTTAATTTAGAAGAAGACACATCTATTGATAAAGTTAAATTGATTATTGTAACAAATAAACGATTAAGTGAAAAAATTAAAACTTTACCATCAGAAGATTTTAATGATAAAAAAGTAGAAATTAATGTATGGTCATTAACTAGATTATACGAATTGTATGAATCAGGTAGAGAAAAAGAGCCTATTATTATTGAAACAAATAAATATAACTTAGATGGTATACCGTGCATTAAAGCTGAAATGAGCGGCAATTTAGATTATGATGCTTATTTAGCAATAGTACCTGGAAGTTTTTTGCATCAAATATATTATGAACATGGCTCAAGATTACTTGAGGGAAATGTTCGTGCTTTTCTAAGTAATAGAGGTAAAATTAATAAAGGAATAAGACTTACAATTAAAAATGAACCTACAAAGTTTTTCACATATAATAACGGAATAGCATGTACTGCATCCGAAGTAACTTTAACTAACGATGGACATAATATTATTGCCGTGGAAGATTTGCAAATAATAAATGGTGGTCAAACAACCGCATCGTTATCTTCAGCTGTGCTAAAAGACAAAATGTCTTTAGATAACATTTTTGTTCCTATGAAGTTAACTGTAGTCAAAAACGACGACTATGACACAATGATTCAAAATATATCAAAATATGCAAATAGTCAAAATAAGGTTAAAGATTCTGATTTATTTTCAAATCATCCATTTCATAGAACATTTGAATCATTTGCCAAAAGAATTCAAGCACCAGCTCACGGTGAATCTATACATAATACTATGTGGTATTATGAGCGATCTAGGGGGAAATATGAACAAGAACAATTCAAGTTTACTAAGAAAAGTGAGCGTGATAATTTTGTTAAAAAATTTCCTAAAAACCAAGTTATTAAAAAAGAAGAATTATCAAAATATTTTACATGTGCTGAATTATTAAGACCTGATCAAGTTAGTAAAGGTCCAGAAAAATGCATGTCTTTCTATGCTGAAAAAATAGATGATAAATTTCAAAAATCACCTGAAAGTTTTAATGATCAATTCTTCAAAAATTGTATTTGTTATACCCTTTTATTTAAAACAACTGATAAAATTGTTCATAAATCCGATTGGTATATATCAGAGACCTATACAAAGCCAGGTGTAGTAGCATATACAATTTCTAAATTAATATATTCTATCCCAAAGGAATATTGTTTAGATTATAACACAATTTGGAGAAAACAAGAGCTTTATCCTTCTTTAATTGCTGAACTTGGGCGATTAGCCCATGAAACATTTAATTATGTGCAAGGTTTAAGCGGAAATGGAATGGAGCATTTTAAAAAAGAAGAAACATGGGAAAAGTATAAAAATATTAATTTCCAATTATCTGATGCTTTTTTAAAGGATTTAATTAAAAAGGAATTAATCGAATCTCAATCTCGAAGCGAAACTAAAGAGAAAAAGGAAACTAAGAAAATAAATATTGAAATAGAAATTGTTAATCTTGGTGGTAAATATTGGGAAAATCTAATTAATCAAGGATTAGAAAGACGCTTATTGTCCAGTACGGAACTAGACTTACTAAAATTAGCTTCAAAAATTGAAACTTCTGGTAAAATTCCATCACCAAAACAAGCACAATATATTTGGAAAATTAGACAAAAATTAGAAGATGCAGGCGTTTTAGTATAGACTTACTAAAATTGTAATATGCCTCATTTTCTAATATGAAGAATGGGGTATAGTTATATGAAAAAATTAAAAATTGTCGAACTATTCAGCGGTATTGGTAGCCAAGCTCGCGCATTAGAGAATGTTGGAATTAAAATTGATGTACAAGCTACTTGTGAATGGGACATACATGCTTTTATAGCCTATGATGCAATGCACAAAGGAACAAATATACTTGATGAAGTTGCAAAAATGACTAAGGAAGAAGTCTATGATAAATTAAAAAACTATACTCTAAGTAATAATGGAAAAGATCCTATGACAACTAAAACCTTACATAGCTATAGTGAAGAAGTTTTAAAAAGAATACTTACAGCTATAAAAAGGACAAATAATTTAGTCGATATAAGTGAAGTTACCTCAAAAAAAATGCCTAAGAAAACCGATCTGTTAACTTATTCATTTCCATGTCAAGATTTATCAAATGTTGGAGCGTTTCATGGCTATAACAAAGGAATTGATAAAGATTCAGGAAGTAGATCAAGTTTACTTTGGCAAGTTGGCAGGATATTAACTGAAATGAAATCAAGTAATAAAAAATTACCAAGGTATCTCGTTATGGAAAATGTTCCAACATTGCTTTCAAAAAGGCATAAAGATAATTTTAACCTATGGATGGATGACTTGAAAGAGTTGGGGTATATTAGTAAGTATGTTCGTGTAAATGCTAGAAATTATGGCATCCCCCAAAATCGACCAAGATTACTAATGTTAAGTGTTTATGTTGGTGAGAATGAACTTCTTCAAAAAAAAGTAAACAATTTTTTTGAAAATTGGGGTAATAATGAAGAATACATTGTTGAACAATACCACAAATCAAAATTTTATAAAAGTATTGCAATTAAAGATTTAATTAGAGTTACTAATGATAAAAAATCAATTCTTTGGCTTGAAGCATTAGAATGTACTCCTAATGACACACCTTCTAGAAGAAAAATTTGGGATGAAAACCCTAAAATTATTGATTCAAGTGGTCGCATAACAAAAGACCCGTACATAAGAACTATAACGACTAAACAAGATAGACACCCTAACTCGGGTAATATTTATATTGATACAAAAATTGCAGGAAGAGGAAAGTTTAGATATTTAACTCCCCGGGAGTGCTTATTATTTATGGGGTTTGAAGATTTCGATTATGACAAAATTCAAAATAATAATCCTATGCAAAGAAAAAATCGTAAATTATTTCCAAGAGATAAAATCATAAGAATGGCCGGAAATAGTATTCCTGTGAAAATGTTGGAAGGATTTTTTTATCAACTACATGATTTAGAAAAAATCATTAATAGTAAATAAAAGAAAATACAATTAATTCTTTAAATTATCAAAATGATTAAATTAGCAATCAGCAATTTTATATGGATGAGATTTATCTAGATTTAGTCAAATATAATTTTCTTTTGAAAACTAGGATAATAGTCATAAAATAAAAAAATGAGATAAAAGTAGATAAACCTTATATATTGTTATTAGGCATCCTTTTAAATGAATATTTATTGGTAATGTATACAACAAGAATTTAAAAAAACATTGATGTCTTCCATAATAAATAATATTTCTAACAGTATTATATAAAATTATGATTATTTAGTTTGCCAAACTAAATAATTTAATTATAATAAGAAAGAGGTGTTGTAAAAAATGTCAAATCCAGGATTAATAACCAGTCATGCCTTTGAATACCAAAAATTAGTTTATTTTCATTATATCATTTCTTCGTTCAATGTTTACAATGATTTTATTTATGAAGGAGAAGACGATATTGAGTGCAATAGTTTGTTAGATCATTCGATATATATTCAAGCAAAGACGGGTATTATAAGTGAAGATAAAAAAATAAATATAATTTACAATTGGTTGCGAGTTTCAAATTGGAATAATGCAACGTATTGCCTAATACTTTCTCAAGAGCAATTGGTTGATATTGACGAAATGATTTTAAAAGCAAAGGATAATATTATAATAAATGGTGAAAAGTCTAATATTCGTTCTAATTTATACAAAGCCTATTCTTCTTGTCAAAATTGTGGTAGTTTTTCAATTGAAATATTGGAAGATAGACTAAAAAGTATTAAAAAGAATTTTAGGAAACGCCTTTTACCCTCTGAAGAAATATATTCTCAATTAAGCAAAAATTATAGTGATTCTTTCGTTAGTAATGAAAATGTTTTAGAAAGTCAAATTATAAGGAGATTGGATTTTCTAGCTGAACGAGTTTTAAAGAAAATAAATGATACATTAGCACCATCTTATGAACATTCAGTTGTAATTAAACGGCCAGAGTTTAATGAATGGAATTATGAGGCGGTAGAAAAGTATAATTTAAATAATTTTAATGCAAGAAAAAGTAGAATTAATAAAAACTTTGCCATAGATGAGGGGCTGAGAGAAGTCATTCAAATGAGATACGCAAATTTAGAAGATGATGAAATATTAGATAATCTAATTAACAAAGTTTTATACGAGGATTTTAAGGATTTTTATATTTCTTCGTGTTATAGTGAAGAAATAGAGGGTATAGAAAGTAAAGCTTTTTATAATTATAAAAATAAAAAGAAGTACTTAAAAATTAAATCAGAATTAACATCTGAAATGTTGTTTTACGAAGTTACAAATACTATAATAAACGATGTTTTAATAACGAAAATGAGTGATGCACAATTTTGTAGAATTGGGTGTTACATTTATTTATCGTCGGATTCGGTTGAAGAAGAAAAACAAATTTCATGGGAGGTAAAAGATGAATAATGAAGTTATATTTATTATGGAAAACATTACATTATTAGTAGAACTGCAAAAAAAGTATTGTTTTAAATCTATGTTTATGTTAATTTTTTCTGCTTTTACTATTGATAATATTAAAATAAATGTTAGAAATAATAACATTTTACAATTGTTTTTAGATGAGCTCCATATTAAATACATCTCATCTAAAAAAGAATTATCATATTTTTTTAAAGCTTTTAAGTTATTAGTGGATAGTGGAATTTTTGTATTTCATAATAACTCACTAAGAATGATTCCAATGGAATATGAAATCAATAAATTATCTAATTCACAAATAAATATGCTTAATGAAATTTCTAAGTTAAGTGAGGAAAGTTTTGTTAGGATGGTGATTAACTATGTTTAAATTTGAAATGATTGAATTAGTACATCCAAATGCTAAATTAGACATTTTTACATTTGGTAAAGTGAATTATATTTATGGTCCTAACGCAAAAGGTAAAACTATACTTTTTAAGATTATTGATTTTATGTCTGGATCAAGTGATTCATTATTAGCGAGTGAAGTTGAAGGGCTAGAAAATGTTTGTGGAATAATTGCAAAGTGTAAGGTTTCAGATGGTTACATTTTTCTAAAAAGAGAAACCACAAATCTTTTTTTAAAATATGCTGATGAAGATCAATTTGAAAAAGTTGATTTGAATACATATAAGGAAATAATTATGAGTTATTTATCAACAAACGACAATGAAGAATTAGTAAATTATAGAGACATTTATTCTGAACAGTTGACACATCGAGCATTTTCGTTTTTAAATTTTATAGATGAAGTAGGTATTGGTGACATTTCAAATGTCTTTACTAGAAGTCATACTTCTAAACACACATTTAGAATCAAAAATGTGATTGATTTTTTGTTAAACTATGATACTATTTTAGAGAAGAATCAAATGAAAAATGAAATAGAAAAATTAAAATCAAAAATAGAAGATGAAATGCAAAAAAATTATGATTATTATAATGCCATAGAACGAACTAAAACTATATTTAAAAAGAACAATCTTAATTTTACAACAGATATGGAAGAAAATTATAATACATTTTTGCTTTTTAAAGAAGATTTTGGAAAAACTTCTGCTGAACCAATTAAAAAAGATTTGATTAAGTTATTAAGTATTTCAAATAAATTGTCTGAACAAATTAGAATACAAAACCAAATTAATGTACAATCAACTATGATTATTAAACGGCATGAAAAAATAAAAAGGATTATAGAGGATTTAGGCAATATTTTTACAGAAGGAAATTTGCCATATGAAGAGTATATAAACAATTTACTATTAGAACACTCTAAGCAAGATGAGATACTGTTGGCTAAAAATTTTAGCGAAACCATAGAAAGACTCGCTGCTGAGAAAGCAGATGTAGATGAAAAAATTAAGCAAATTAACAGAAATTTATCTGTTACAAATCTTAAGGATAAAATGGTTGATATTTCAATTCTAGAAGACCTGTTTAATTTATTTAGGAAAAAAACTTTTTCTTGTGCATATTTAGATACTTTAAAAGAAAAGTATCAAACCCTTCAATCAAATTTAAAGAAATTAAAAGCTCAGTCAATGAACAATAAAAATAAAATTAAGATTGATAAGATGATTTCTGCTTGTTATGCTGAATTTGGAAATAACAATTTTATCAATGAGGATTTTTCTAAAAAAGGTTTTTCTATAGTCTTCAACGAAAATGGTTTATCTATATGCGGATCATATGTAAATGATGTATCAAAAAAATTTTTTTTGCCTGGTAGTTTAGCTAGAATGGCTTTGTGGCAGGTTTGCACATATATAGCATTTATTGAATATATTCTTGAAAATAGAAAAAATCTACCACTTATGCCAATCCTTTGTATCGATAGTCTTAATCAACCATTTGATGAAGTTGAGTCTAATTATATAGAATCTTTAAATTTGTTGCTTAAAATTTTGGCAAAAAGAAACATACAAATTTTTATTTTTTCTACAAAATATGATACAAATGTTGAGCGATTAATTGAAAAATATTCTGTAAATAAGATTGATTTGAGTAGTGGATTGAACAGTTGTCATTAATAGTATGCCAAAATTAGATATTTTAAAAGTGAATACTCCAATACTACTTATTCAAAAGATCCAAATTATTTCTAATTGTATAGTATACTAGATATGTAATAAGCGGTTGATTAGAATCTAGATAATAGTTCACTATATTAAATAAAATTTTTTATGTAGCAATTGATGTTTTTGAAGTTTCTAAACTCATGATCAAGAAAAAAATATAATTTTACTAATGAAATTGGTGTAACGTAAGGAATTCGAGACAACTTTTTAAAGTAAAGTAAATATTATAGTGAAAATAATAGTTAGTGAAAATAATTAAATTACTATTATCAAAAGAAACGATATTAGTTAATGATTGTATTAGATGCATTCAAAAATAAATTAGTAGTGTACTACATAAAAAAAAGCCTACTATAAATAAATCAAGTATAAAATAAAAAAATATATAAGAATTATTTAAGGCAATAGAAAAAGGGGCTTTCACCCAACGTTTTTAAACGTGTTTATGACATCTAAAATTTAGATGTTCAGAATAAATGATATAATCTTGATCTTTGAAAATAATAAATGGTTATTTTTGTGGAATAAAAGATATCTTGTTTTTAAGAAGATAGAACATAACCCTAATCAATTTTTTGTCAATATGACCAATGGCTACATAGTGATGTTTACCTTCATGAATCTTCTTGAGATAATACTCATTAAAAGTCTTATCCCATATCCAAATGCCTGATGAAGCTTGATGAATAGCCCATCTCAAGTATTTAGACCCACGTTTAGAAGGTTTGTTATGAGAAGCTTCAAAATTACCTGATTCATATACACTGGGATCTAAGCCAGCATAAGCTAAGAGTTGATTAGGTGAAGTAAAATTATTTATATCACCGATTTCAGAAAGAATCATGGCTCCTGTGATGGTACCAATACCAGGGATAGAAGTAATAATTTTACCATACCCAGTTTCCAACAGTTTTAATTCTATTTGCTTATTATAAATATCAATTTGAGATTGATAGAAACGAATCGTATCAATGGTATGTTGTAATTCAAAGCCTAAGTAATCTTCAGATTGTCCTATAGAATTCTTTGCCAACTCAATCATCTCAAGTGCTGATGTTTTACTTCTATGATGAAGAAGCTTATTTAAACTTGAGATATGAGCTCTAGCTAGTTTTTTAGGAGTTGGATATGCATAGAGAATACTTCACCAGTATCTCTCATTAAAAAGCAGTCGTGTTTTTGTGAGGCCACGTCTATACCTACATAAATCATAATATCTTGTCCTTTCTTGATTAACACTGGTGCTACCTACAATTTTCAATTCATGTTACCTCGTTGCTGATGTACCAATCACTAATGTGTTGTAACCTACTCATAACCATATAGAATTAAAAACTGTAGCTATTTCCTTTCTTAACCAGTCTTGAACTGTTAGGAGGTAAGATAATAGTCTACAGTGTTATCAAATATATTATATCAAATCAGTTATTAAACTTCATTGATTATTTGATGGTTGTTAATCAATGTTAGTTATTAAAATTACAACCAAATATATTATACGAGGAATAGAGGGAAAAAGATGGATTTTCAAATTAAAGGCAATATACTAAGAAAAGAATTTAAAAATGTTGTGTATGAATATATGAAATCAAATGAAAGATGTCAAAAAAAGAATATGGGAATGACTCAAGCACAAATTTTTCGTGAGTGTGGTATGGATTGGGGCGAAAAAAAGAATTGTACATCCTCTAATCAGCAATATTGGATAGTTGCCATTTTAAGAGAATTGGAAGAAGAAGGGAAGATACAAAGAGATCAATTTACCAAAAAATGGAGATTAATATAAAAAGTAATAGCCATATGTAGTAGCAATCACTTGATATATTACTGAAACCCATTGTGATATTCCTAATACGAATAGAATATTATAAAGTTTCAAAAACTTGAAAACAAGAAGAAAATTCAAGTTTACTTAGTTACAATAAAATAAACATAGTCATTAGATATGGTTCTCTAAATTCTAGTGTATGTAAAGGGAAACCGAGCTCTAAAAAAGAGTGTATGTGAGCTATAAAAAAAGATGTATGTTAGATACAAAGAATAATGTATGTAACAAAAAATAAGTGTATATGTACTTATTATAAA
>CAJUGE010000040.1 GCA_910586295.1 uncultured Bacilli bacterium
AAAAGATATTGGTTATAATGAAAGAAATTATGAAGTAGCAAGAAATTTAATACTTAATGATGTAAGTACAAATATTATAGTTAAAAGTACAGGATTGTCATTAAAAGAGATTAATAAGTTAAAGAAATCTTTAAAAACATACTAAGAGAGAACTGTTATATGACTTGGAGTCTTTTGATACTTGTATTTTCTTATAATTTTTATGCTTTAATAAATTTTGAATGAAATAATTAGTAATAGTGGTATTTTTTTAGTTTTTTTGGTATAATTTGTGTTAGTGGAGGGTTATAATATGGAAAAACCTAAATTAAAGTTTACTGCTAAACCAAAGGATGCAATTATTTTTTTGATATTTTGTATATTTTTATTATATCTTGTTGCTATTGGTGTTTTAAATTTATATTATTTGGCAAATGAAAATACTTTGTGGGGACTTAATCCTTTTCCTGCTTTTGGAAAGAAGTTTTTGGTTTCAACTTTGTTTTTGTATTTGTGTGCCTTAATTGCAGTTTTTATGAGTTCTTCTGGATACTTTTTTGATAGAGAAAAAGGTTTCGGATTTGGTAAGAAGAAGGATAAGGATGAATCAGGTTGGTCTCGTTGGATGAAAGATGATGAGATGAAGAAGGCTTATAATGTTAAGAAAATTACTTTGAAGAGTGAGGATTATGAGCATTCTGGTATTCCTATTATTATCAATGATAAGGAAGCTTATGTTGATGATGGTGAAAACCATAGTCTTATTATAGGTGCTTCTGGTTCTGGTAAAACTTGGACTATTATTGATCCACTTGTTAAAATTTTAGGTAAGGGTGGAGAAAGTATGGTTATTACCGATCCTAAGGGTGAAATTTATGAGCATAATGCTAATTTGCTTAGGGAACGTGGTTATAATGTTGTTTTAGTTAATTTCCGTGATCCTGAGATGGGTAGTGCTTGGAATCCTCTTAGTTTGCCTTATAGATATTATAAGGATGGTAAGGAAGATAAGGCTATGGAACTTTTGGAAGACTTGGGTCTTAATATTCTAGTTGATTCTAATAATCAAGATCCTTTTTGGCAAAAGAGTGCGGCTGACTATTTTACTGGTCTTGCTTTGGGTCTTTTTGAGGATGCTAATAGTGAAGATGAAGTTAATTTGAATAGTATAAACGCTATGAGTACTTTTGGAGAAGAGAGACGAGGGGCTAGTAAATACGATAAAGAGTATTTTAAGTTAAAGGGAGAACTTAGTAGTGCGTATATAAGCGCTGCTGCTACAATTACTGCGCCTGCTGATACTAAGGGTGGTATTACTTCTACTTTTAGACAAAAGATAAGAGTATTCTCATCTCGTCAAAAACTTGCAGAAATGCTTAGTTATACTGATTTTGATGTTAGAAATATTGGTCGTGAAAAAACAGCAGTTTTCTTAAAAATACATGATGAAAAGACAACATATCATGCTCTTGCTACTATATTTGTTAAACAAGTTTATGAGTGTTTAATTGATGAAGCACAAAAGGAAGAAAATTTAAAATTAAAGATTAGAACTAATTTTATTCTTGATGAGTTTGCTAATATGCCAGCTTTAAAAGATGTAGAGTCTATGATTACAGCTTCACGTTCAAGAAATATGAGATTTAACTTTGTTATTCAAAACTTTAGTCAATTAAATAAAGTTTACGGAAAAGAAGTTGCAGAGACTATTAAGGGTAACTGTGGTAATATGTTTTATCTTATTACTACAGAATATAGTGCACTTGAAGAGATTAGTAAATTACTTGGGGACATTAAACCTAAGAAACCTAAGGATGGGGAACCACAGCCTCCTATAAGACCTCTAGTGACTGTAAGTGATTTGCAACAAATGAAACAATTTGAAATGATTATTAAGAGATGGAGAAATCAACCTTATAAAACTAAGCATACACCTAGTTTTAAAATAACTAAAGAAGGTGGATGGGGTTATGAAGAGAAGTTATCTGGTTATGAGAAGAGAGAAGAAAGACCAATAAAAACTTTTGATATGAAAGCATTTGTTGATGAGAAACTTCAAGATACTCCAATGGGTGGTATGCCTGGTATGGGAGGGAATCCATTTATGCCTTCGTTTGGAGGTCCGCAAGTTAGACCAGGTATGGGTGCTAGTCCATTTGGTGCAGGAACTCCTAGTCCGTTTGGTATTCCTAGTCCTACTTCACCGAATCCTAGTTTAAATGGTACACCATCATCTTCTAATGTTGATGATTTGATTAAGAAGATTGATGCTCAAATTGCTAAATTAGAAGAAGAAGAAAAACAAGAAAAAGAAAAGTTAAAAGAGCAAGGTGGAGTAAAGGATTCTAAACAGGAAGTTAATGAGTTTGAAAAGTTAATCAATAAGAAGTATGAAGATTTTAAAAATGGAGAAAGTGCTTTGAATGGTAATACTAATCCTCAACTTCCTAAAAGTAACATGGTAATGGATAGTTTTAATTCTCCATTTACTCCTAGACCTCAAGGTGTTCCTCAGGGTATGCCAAATGGTTTGATGGGAGGTATGCCTGGAATGGGTCCTGTTCAAGGTATGCCTAATCCTTCAATTGATGTTGACGATCTTATTAAGAAGATAGATGCACAAATTGCTAAGTTAGAAAAAGAGGAAGAAGAAGAGAGAAAAGCACAAGAGCAAGCTAATAATAAGCCAATAGATTTGGATACTAATAAGGAAAAGGAACCAGATGATTTGAGTGATTTCTTTAATATGGTGAATGCTCTAAGTAAGTCTGATGATTTGATTGATAGTAAACAAAAGATAGATAATACTGCTGATATGTTTAAGGATAGTTTTAATCCTTCTATGGATGTTAATACTATTCCTAGTAATAATTCTAGTGTGGAGATTCCTAATCCTATTATTCCTACTGAAAGTGTAGATAAGATTAATATGGTTAGTGATATTCCTAAGGTTGTTAAGGATGCTACTATTGTTAATGAAATTCCAACTGAGAAGAAAAATGATGATTTGATTTCATCTGATAAATTGAAGTTTAGTTCTCCTTTTGGTGGTAGTATTGATGAGTTAATGAAGCCTAATTCAGATACTGTTTTTAATTCAAATGTTAATAATAATGATAGTGTTATTAGAGAAGATAAGGAATTAAAAGAAGTAATTGATACTAATAATATTGAAAAACCTAAGATTAATGTTGATGCTGATAGTATTATTGTTAATCAAAATGTTACTGATGATCAATTCTTTGATGATTTCTTTGGAGATTAAGGAAAACTTTGTGTTTTCTTTTTTTCTGTTGATTAATTTAAATAAATACTGTATTATATAATTCATTATTTTTAAATGGAGGTTTTGATATGTTGGTTTATAGGGTTGTTCCAAATAGATTTATTACTATGATAGATAGTGAAAGAGTATGGTATTTAGATACTTTAACTTCAGAGGATGTTTTTTATGATTTAGGCTATATGAATTTTTCAGATGCTCATTCATATTTTCCTCTACATTCGTCTGATCCTGTTGTAGGTGGTAGATTAAATACTTTTAAGGATACTAATGAAAAAACAAAATCATTTTTCTTATTTCCTTGGGATGCTATTAGAAATATTAGATTTTTTAAACGAAGATATTCTAGGGAGGTTGCAAGTATTTTAGAATATGATATTTCTGATGAAATACTTTCAGAATATTTAGGTTTTGGATATTATAATGGTGAAGAAATACCAGAATTTAGAATTCCTTATAGAATATTGAAAGGTGAAGAAAATTTATTGGAAGAAATTAATGATGAATTTAGAAAAGTACTTATTGATAAATATAGAACAGAAATAAAAAATTCTGTAGATTTATTTTTACCTGTTTTAAGTAAGCGTATTTCTAATATAAATGGATTTAAAAAATATGTAGATGATATTATTAATCCATTAAATATAGAACTATTATTAAAAGATATGGGATCAGTGTTTGATTATTTGGGAACATCATTTTTATCTAATGCAATTACAGGTAAGAGAATTTTAGTAACATGGAATGATGTATTGGGTATAACTTATTCAACGCGTAATTTTGATGTTCAAAGTTTTGTGGATAAATCAAATGGTATGTTGACCATGTCTAGTTTTGAAGATTGGGAAGATTATATTAGTAAAGATTCTAGACTTGAAAAAAGAGAAGTTTTGTGTAAAAAATATTTTTAAAATATAAAGTAAAATGTTATAATTTATTTATGGAGGTTTTATTATGTTAGATAGTAGTAAAGTAATGTTAGGTAATAAGGAAGAATATGAAGAGTTT
This sequence comes from uncultured Bacilli bacterium, assembly GCA_910586295.1. Taxonomy (GTDB): domain Bacteria; phylum Bacillota_I; class Bacilli_A; order RF39; family UBA660; genus MGBC139354. The sequence goes on from CAJUGE010000040.1 coordinate 4,271, forward strand.
AAATTATTTAGAAATATAACTTTGGATTATGATAGAATTTTAGAATTTTGTCCTCTTTATGATGAAATTAGAAAACAGTTAAAGAAAAGATATTTTATAAGTAAGAGTAAAGTTCAAGAAGAATTTGAAAGAAATTATAGGGATACTTATGTTTATCGTGTACTTAAACATGATCTTAGTGAAACAGATGTTTTAAAGTTAATGAGTTCATCTATGAATTATAATTATTTATTTAATAAATTAAAGTTTAATCAAGTGAAGAAGGAAGCAATTAAATTATGTGATTTGATTGATTATATTGGTCATTATCCTGCGACTTATCCTGTTCCTACAGTAGATGAAAAGAATTTAAAGTTAGAAAAAATGCTTGAGCAGTATGATATTATTGTTAGATATCGTTTGGGTGATTATAATAAAATGCAAATACTTTCTGATGATGTTTTTAGGTTGATAGAAGCACTTAAAGAGCACTTAAATATTTTAAGTTATTTGGATAAACTTTTATATGAAAATAATAGGCTTGTCCGTAAACCAAATATAAACTAGAAAAAATAGAGAGAAAATGATATTATAAAAAAGGTTAGATATAAAAAGAAGAATTAGAAAGTAGATTTTATAGATCAATTCAGTTTATATCTAACCAATATAAAAT
>CAJUGE010000041.1 GCA_910586295.1 uncultured Bacilli bacterium
AATAATATGAACACGTTTATCAGAATGTTTCTTCTTATAGTGAGAGATAACAAACTTAATAATTAAATCAAAAAGAAGATAGGGGTTAAAAAACTTATTAGTAAAAAGTCTCTTAATACGTTTAATTCTAGAGTCAAGTTTTTTGACACAAGAGTAACTACCTTTAAGTTTTTTAGCAATATCAGAAGCAGCAGAAGATTTAGAGCCAATGATACCAAAAATAACATCAGGAAGGAACTTAAGCTGAGTTTTTCTAATATTAGGAAAAATTTTAAGAAAAAAATATTTGATTTTAGTAGAAAAATTACTTGAGTATTGTATAATCAACTACATTATAACAAGGAAAGTGTTACAAGAGCAATAATAAAGTAGATATAAGAAGACTAAGATTAAAGTCGGAATATATCTACTTTTTTACAAATTAGAAAAACTGTCCAGTGATAAGTACGTTGACAATAGAGTAAAAATAGAGATAAATTAAGGGGATACACAGACCTAGAATGTAAGAAGAAAGCCTGACTGGCTTTTTCATTAAAATGAATACTTTTTTGTATTCATTTTAATGAATGCCACCCAAAAATAAAAGAACCATAAAAAGTACGTTTGAATCAACTGATATTAATCGGCACTTGTAAAAGTGTGGTGAGTTCGTTGCTAGGTACAATAAGTTCTCTTTTGCTAATGAAGATTCTATTAAGAAAGACTCAATAGTATTAGTATAAAAAATTAAATAGAAAGATAAAGTCAACTGCTAATGTATTTGCATATACTTATGGAATGATAAAGTAGTTAGAAAAGTAATTGATATTTACACTTTTTTACTACTTTTTATTTGTTTTGAGATGTAATCCGTGTTAAAATCTTATTAAGAGGATTTGGTAACTGTGAGAAGAAGTAAATTTGATTTCATAATTAGTGTTTTAATTACTATTAGTATAATTTGTTTTATATTTTTTATGTTTGATAGAAATGCAAAAAAAGTATTGAATTTAGGAATAATTGTATTTTTATTTAGTAGTGTTTTGATTATATTTCATTTGGTAAAAAATATAACTTTAAAAAAACAGCCTAAAATGATTAAACTTGATTTAATATTGAATAATTATTTGGAAGAAATAAATGAATCTTTAATAAACGATGGATTTGTATTGGCTATAGATGAAATAAAAGATAATATTAGAATAAAACATTATAAAAAAGAAATCAATAAAACATCACTCATTATGTTTAGTATAATAAATTGTATAACACTTACTCCAAATCTATATAGGAAATTCGTTTCATCTATATCGAATCAATGCAAAAAAGAAAAAAATAATAACATAAATTTTTTGCATTCTATACCTCTAGTTATTGTAGAAAATACTAATCAATATTTTATAAAAAGTATTAATGTTGAGTGCAAAAGTAATATGATTTCCTTAATAAGTGGAATTTCAAAAGAGGAGAATGTACTCTATATAATGGAAAAAGATATGAAAGAGAATATAATTAAATATCATATATCAAAAGATAAGTTACTTGAGATATTAAAAATAAAGGGAAGTGAAGACTAATGAAAAAAGAAAGACTTGAGTTTATAATGAAATTTCCAATGATTTTTGGTATGTTTTGTTTTGCATTTGTTTTTGTGGCAAGATATATAAAACCTATACTGGAGTTAAAAATTCCTTTTGATTTAGATATAATTTCTATAATTGGAGTAGTGGGTTTTGTTGTTTCATTTATATGTTCATTAGTATACTTAATTTATACATTAATAAAATTTAAACGTGAAAAAAATTAGAAAGAATATATTGTTAAAATTAAAAGATATATGTTATAATCTTAGTAGGTGGAGATAGAATATGTTTAATGAAAATGAAGTAAAAACAAAAATGGAAAAAGCAATTGAAAATTTAGAAAGTAGATTTACTACAGTAAGAGCAGGACGCGCTAATCCAAACATTTTAAGTGGGATAATGGTAGAATACTATGGAGCTCCAACTCCTATAAATGCCATTGCTACAGTAAGTGTGCCAGAAGCAAGACAGTTAATGATTAAGCCTTTTGATAAAAATTCTTTAAAAGATATAGAAAAGGCTATATATTCGGCAGACCTTGGAATGGCGCCTACTAATAATGGTGAAGTGATAATACTTACTGTTCCAGAATTAACAGAAGAAACTAGAAAAAATTATGTAAAGCAAGTAAAGGATATGGCAGAAGAGGCAAGAATAGCACTTAGAAATATAAGGCAGGATGCTAATAATAATATTAAGAAGCAAGAATTTACAGAAGATGAAGAAAAAAGTTATTTGGATTCAGTTCAAAAATTAATAGGTAAATATAATCAAGTTGTAGAAGAAAAATTTAAAGAAAAGGAAAAAGAGTTACTTAGCATATAGTAGCTTTTTTTGATACTATAATTATGGTACATCAGCTAATTTTGTTTAAAAAGTTTTTAAGAACAAAATTAAATTTTGGATAGTCAATTTTAAGATTTACCCCCTCTTTTTGAAAAACACGAACTGGAGTAAGCCAAAATTTTTCTTAAAAATAGCTCAATTTTCAATTTTGTAGGATGTTTGACATGTACTTCTATCTATGCTAGTATGATTTTAGGAGCAGGATTTATTTGGTGTCTGCCTACACTTCTAAGAAAAGGAGGTGAGGCTCATTATGAAAACCAAAACTTTCATAATAAAAGTGTTAAAGCACATTTGTGTAATATTACACTTAGTCA
>CAJUGE010000042.1 GCA_910586295.1 uncultured Bacilli bacterium
ATTTTATATTGGTTAGATATAAACTGAATTGATCTATAAAATCTACTTTCTAATTCTTCTTTTTATATCTAACCTTTTTTATAATATCATTTTCTCTCTATTTTTTCTAGTTTATATTTGGTTTACGGACAAGCCTATTATCTAATTATTTTTTATAATAAATATTTCTGAAGATTGAAAATTTTCATTAACATATAATTCTGGTGTTAATTCTTCTTTAATATTTTCAAGTAATAGTCTTGCCTTAGCCTGATTAAACGATTTTTCTAAAGAATTTCCAAAACCTATAGCAGAATATAGTTGAGAAGCAAAAATTATAGCTGCCTCATCACTAATTGAATTGTTCATACCTATTGATGCTTCTACGATTTCTGATACACTTTCAGCAAATACAGATGAAAAGCAATTATTAAAAACTACTAATCTTAAATTATCTGTTGATGCTTCTATTAATTTTATTATAGATTCAATATCTACGAATTTTGGTTTATCACTATTATCTTGCAATACCAGTTTTCCTGAATCAGTACCATGACCGCTAAAATGTATGATTGTTGGATTTACCTCATTAATCGCCTGAAATAGATCAGATGTTCTGACCGCCCACCTAGTTTCAAAGTTAATTGAATCTCTATTTAAAGATTTAGTTAATGCATCTTTTATCTCTCTTGCTTCTTTGTCGAGTTTTAACTTAGATTGCTCTGTACCATCCTGATAAATTATATCAGGATTTGCCCCCAAGAATAATATATTTATTTTTTCTTTCGGACTTTTCATTTTTTTTATTTCTTCTGATAATATAGCAGTATTATATTTTTGAATATTAATGTCACTTTGTAATTGTGAATAATTACTATTTAATTCATTATCGCGTTTTCTTCTATTTTTTTCTTGCTCTTGTAAAAGCTTTTTTTCCTCATTAGCAAGTTCCTTTTCTTTTCTGGCAATTTTTGAATCTATATCTGAAATTCTTTTTTGCGCATCACTCTGTTTTTTTTCTTCTCTACTAATTTCATTAATTTTGCTTTTAATTGTAGATTGAGACTTTGTTGTTCTTAATTGATTGTTGGCTCTTACTATTTTTTGTGTTGCATTACTTAAATCATTAGTGTATTTTGCTCTGTCATTTCTTAATTTTATCAATTCTTCTCTTTTTCTTCTAACACTATTGCTATATGTAGTTTCTAGACTCATATTTACCTCCCATTATTTTTAAACATTTCTTCTAATTCATTTAATTTAAACTTATATTTATATTCTTTTCTTGGAGTTCTTAAAATAAATTCAAATTTATTATTGATGAATTCATCAAAGAACGGAAATATAAAACTCAAAAAGGTAGTATCATAACAATTAATCCTATATGGCAACTTTGCCTGTTCAAATAATACTATTTCCGTATAACTTTGCTTGTCATATACATGTTTTTTGTTTATATGTTTTTCTTTACTAAAATAATGAAGTAACACATCATTATACTTAATTTCTGCTTCATCAATTGTAAGAGGTAATGCTGAACAATTACTAATTTTTATAGAAATTACACCAAAATACTTACATTTATAACTAGTATCCCCCGTAGAATAAAATGATTTTTTTTCATCTAAATTAACTTTTAATTTAACTTTTGATTTTTTATATTCAATGTATTGTAATATTAGGGCTAAAACGCCAGTTATTGCACCTGTAATTGCTATAATTAAAGTTATCATATTTTATCCTCCAGTTTTAAAAAGATTGTATCGTAAATATTTTTCCATAATTATTATATAAAATTTATCCTTAAATTTCAATGGGAGTATAGCAAATTTTTGCCATATATAGTATAATTTAGACATAAGAAATCTTATGATTAAATTAAAGATTGGAGGCAATTAATGGACAATGAATTAATTAAAAATGATAATGAAATCAATAATATATTTGATAATATTAAAGAATTAGTTATTAGTAGTAGAAATAAAGTATATAGTGCTGTAAATACTGAAATGCTTAGTCTATATTGGAATATTGGCAAGGCGATTATGGAAATACAACAAGGTGATGAAAGAGCAAGTTATGGTGATGCTGTTTTAGAGAAACTATCACAAAAATTAACTGATGAATTTGGTAAAGGATTTTCTAAAAGAAATTTAGAGAGAATGAGAAAATTCTATATCTATTTTCCAATTGCGACAACAGTGTCGTCGCAATTAAGTTGGTCGCATTATTTAGAAATATTAAAAATAGAGGAAGAACCCAAAAGAAACTTTTATATTAAGGAAACAATTAATTCTAAATGGAGTGTTAGAGAACTTCAAAGACAAAGAGATTCATTGCTATATGAAAGATTAACTTTATCTGCTGATAAAGACAAAATATTAGAATTATCTGAAAAAGGACAAATTTTAAGAACAAGTAAAGATTTAGTAAAAGATCCATTTGTTTTGGAGTTTTTAGATATAAAAGAGAATACAAATTATCTAGAATCTGATTTAGAAAAGAATATTATAGAACATTTAAAAGAATTTTTATTAGAACTTGGAAAAGGCTTTAGTTATGTTGGAAATCAAGTAAGGTTAACTTTAGAGGAGGAACATTTCTATCCAGATTTAGTTTTTTATAATAGACTTTTAAAATGTTTTGTCATAATAGATTTAAAAATAGGAAAAGTAACACACCAAGATATAGGTCAAATGCAAATGTATGTTAATTATTATGATAGAGAAATAAAGCAAGATGATGAAAATAGAACTGTAGGGATATTATTATCAACAAATAAAAATGAAACTATTGTAAAATATACTTTACCAGAAGATAATAAAACAATATTTTCATCAGAATACAAATTACATATGCCAACAGAACAGGAATTAATTAGTGCTGTTGAAGAAGAAAAGAAAAATTTTGAGTTAAATGAATAAATCTAATTATGGCGAATTTGCCATAATTAAAAGATAGATGGAGGGAAGAAAATGAAGTTTTATATAGGATCAGGAATGAAAAATTGCGAATTAGTCAATTATTATTCAAAAATATTAGAAGAAAACGGATGGAAGCACACTTATAATTGGGCAAAAAATATTAATAGGGATGAAACAATTGAAGATTTAATTGAATATTCTAAACTAGAGCAACAAGGTATTATCGATTCTGATGTTGTAATTATTTTACTACCAGCAGGAAGAGGAACTCATATTGAATTAGGAATGGCATTAGCACTAAATAAAAGAATATTCTTATGTTCTGAAACTAAAGAAGAATTTAGTATTGAAAATACAGTTAATTTCTATCAGTTACCTAGTATTGTTAGATTAGTAGGTACTGTTGATGAGAACTTAAAAGAAATAAGTAAATTGTAAAGGGGAATTATATATGCAGAAAGTGGTAATTGCAGGTAGTGCTAAATTACAAGATAATATAAACTATTGGAAACAAAAATTTTCTGATAATAATTATGAAGTATTAGACTATCCAAAGGCAATAGAAAAAGAAAAATTTATGGAACTTTATCCCAGTGTACACAAAGAATTTTTTGAAAATATAACAAAAACTAATCTATTATTTATTATGAATGAAGATAAGAACGGAAAAATCGGATATATTGGAGCAGAATCTTTTGCAGAGTTAACATTTGGATTAGCACAAGAGCTTGTTTATGGAAAAAATATTGAATTGGTAATATTAAAAATGCCAAGTAAAGAAGTTCAATGTTATGAAGAAATTAATCTATGGTTAAAATTTGGATGGATAAAATTATACGAGGAGTAATACTATGTGTGGATGTGGATTATATGATATCTTAACTTTGATATTTAATGGATTATCAGCAGTAGGCACTGTTGGTGCAGTTATATTTTCTTTATGGGTATTGTTTGATTCAAAGAAAATCAAGTATAAAATGACAGCAGATACAGTAACTATGTTAGATTCAAATGGAGAAAGCATTACTGGAATAAATATAACTCTTACCAACAATTCAAAAGATAATTTTATTAAAATTTCATCTTTCCCTAAAATAAGAATTAGTGAAAATTCTTATATGGCATATAAACCTAATTTGCAACAATGGTTATAAATTGGGTATTCCATTATCCTATGGAGATTCATTAAATTTCTTTATAGATCAAAAACAAATAAAGTTAACTTTAGAAAATGATAACAAGATATTTTTATTTTTTTTTAATGATAAATACCTTTAAAATCAAAATAAAAAGAGAGTTATTTGAGAAGCAAAATATCATTCCAACAAAGGAATGATATTTTAAAATTATTTTTTCAGTTTGCTTATCCAAAAGTCAAAATCAATCATTTTATTTTTTAAAAATTCTTCATCTTCAAAATAACCAAAATTGTGCAGTCTTTTTTTGAGTTTCAGTAATTCATTTATGCTTTCTTCTAAACTTTCAGCAATATAAGTGATGTCGCTATTAAATAAAGAATTTATTTTAAAGTCATCAATCAATTTTCTAATAAATTTAGATTGAGATAATTTTATTTTAGAGGATTTTTCTTCTAGCATTTTCTTTTCAGTTTCGTTCAAATAAACATTGATTTTTATATTTCTTGTTCTCATTTTTTAAACTTTCCTTTCTAATTTTGAGGGTATGGACTTTCCCATAAATAGAAAACGTGTGGGAGTAGGTTTTCAGTGCTGGCTAGGACATAAATATTAATTTGTCCTCACACATTTTCAGTAGGTCTGTCCGTAAACTAAAAAAAACTAGATAAAACTTTAAAATAATGATATACTATAGATGCTTAGATATGAATAATAAGGATTGAAAGGTAACCTTTATAGGCCAACTCAGTTTATATCTAAGCAATATAAATCTTTA
>CAJUGE010000043.1 GCA_910586295.1 uncultured Bacilli bacterium
ATGTAAATGCTTTTATTAAAAAGTTTAAAATGGTAAGTACAAGATATAGGAATAGAAGAAAAAATTTTAAATTACACATGACACTTATATGTAGTATTTATAATTTTGAAACTGCTAATTTATAGTTTACGGACAAGCCTAGTATAAATTAGTTCTTTTAATATCACTTCTTCTGCCATATTTTTATAATTATTCATTAATTTTACCCATTCAAGTTGATTATTCATTTTATTTTTTTCAGATAGTAATTTATCAAAGTTTTTATATTGTTCCATTAATAGTCTATTTTCTGCTTCAATACTAATTGAAACAAGATGATTTGTTAGTTCATTTTGCATTAAAAGGGTTGTATAAAGTGGTTTATTATTTTCTTTCAGATAGTGTAATCTTAAATAACCATACTTGTTAATTTTTTCATTATTTTGTCTTTCTATTGTTAAGTTTGGTAATAAATAATCACCAATTTTTGTATAATTTAATTCCATATTTTTATCTCTCCATTCCTTTATTTTTAATATTTTTATCATAAAAATCTACCGATTTTGTTTTAGTATTGTATTTAAAATAACCTTGTTTATTGTTTTTATCTATAACTTTAATAGTAAATCTATCAATTAAATATAAATCAAATTCAAAGATAGATAATTGTTTTTTTAGATAATCAAGAACCTTAAATTGTTCTACAGTATCTACTTGATTCTTTAAAATATTTTCTTTTGTTAATTGTTTCATTGCTAACTCCTTTCACTTTTAGGTTGCTTTGACTACTTCTTTTTTGGGTACTAATAATAGAAAATCTTTAGAAACATTTTCCTCAAAATAAGGACTGCCAATTATACCATCTACATAAAAATGACTATGGACTTTAGCAAAAAAATTATCTACAAACTTGCTTGGATATTCATTTCTTGTCATTTTTAAAATAGACAAAACATCATAATCTTTTTTCTTGATTTCTAATTCATCTTTTGTTATTTCATTTAGATATTTAATGCCAACAGTATCATTTTTTAGAACAATATATAAGTATTTGATAAACTCTGTACTATTTTTCGTAATAAATTCATCTGTAAATTTTATATATTTAATATCAATGTTATAGTTATCATCTCTAGTAATTTCTATTCCAGATATAAGTCTATGAATCATATCTCGTTTGGCTTCTCTTGATAATAAATTATAGAAAAAAATGAAGTCCATCTTTTTAACATTTTTGAATACAAGTTTGTCATTTTCCTTTTTACAATCTAGTTTTTTTAGAAGTTCAGTTGTATATTCTTTTGATTCGTTATCTGGATCAAGAGTAATTTTCTTTTTGTTTAATTTTTCTATTTCCTTTTTAATAACATCATTTTTATGGTTAATCGTTTCCACATCTAAGGTCGAACTTAAATATAAATCGACTAATCTTTTTTCCTGAAGTTTTAACTTTTCAATCGCTTTTTCTATTTCTTTTACATCATTACTTTTTGTAGAATTACAAGTAATAATTTCATTATTTGTTCCCATCATAAAGATAGTTAATTCTTCTAAAACTCGTCTTAATTTAACTTCTATTTTCTCGGTATTATAATGAAGTCCATATCCACTACAATTATGATTTTTACATCTTAAATGGTAATAAACTTTTTGTTTTCCATTTGGATATTTAAAAGATTCTGATGAAGCCATAATCTCGCCACATATCGGACATTTTACTAATCCTGAAAATAAATGAATAAACTCTCCATAGTTTGAATGCTTATTTTTTACTAATACATTTCTTGTAGCATTCCAAGTAACTTCATCAATAATTGGCTCACAATAGTTTTTCACTCTTAAAATATCTTGTTGTTTTCGCTTATACTTTCCATATTCAAATATACCGATATAAATTGAATTAGTCAGTATTTTATAAACCCTGTCTGCCCTCCATTTACCATTTTTTAGATAGGCATTATTATCTTTCATAATTGTAGCAATGCCTCTAGTAGAATTACCTTCTTGGCATAATTTAAAGATTTTTTTTACAACTTGGGCTTCTATTGGCTCTATTTCTAAATGACCTGTATCTTTATTTCTAACATAGCCGAAAGGCGCTTTACTAGGGTGAACTTTCTCTAGTGCCATTTCTTCCATTGCTCTCTTTGTTCTTGCACCAATTTCTTTTCTTTCTCTTTGACCGAATACTAAATTCATACCAAAAATCATTTCACCATTAGCAGTAGATACATCATAAGGCTCTAAAATAAGTTCTATTTTAACATCGTGTTCTTCACAATAATTTAAAAGCCAAAATCCATCATAATTATTTCTAGTAAGTCTATCTACTTTAATAGCAATTAACTTATCAATCTTTTTAGATTTAATATCTGCAAGTAATCTTTGCATTTCAGGTCTCATTAAGTCTTTTCCAGAATGACCTGCGTCATTATAAACATCAACAATGCTATAATCGTTCTTCTCACAATATTCTTTAATCATACGAAGTTGTGAATCAATAGAATAACCATTATCTCTTTGATCATCTGTACTAACTCTTACATATACTGCACATCTCATAAAATAATCATCTCCTCACTTGTTTCCTCACTCAGAAGCTAAAATTCAGACCCGAGTTATGAAAAAAGTTAAAATTTTACGCATTTTTTACACTTTTTTATTAGTTTCCTCATTAAAAAGGAATTTTACAAAGTCTAATTAAAAAATTAGTCCTCTCATCTGTTTCCTCACTAAAACGAAAAAAGTAAACCCTAAATTTTCAATTTCTTTAAAATTTGGATTAGTTCTGATAATGAATATTTTTGATTATGTTCTTTAATATAAAACGGTTTGTTAGATATTTCGTTAATTTTATATTCTAGTATTGTAAGAGTAGTAGGATATGTAATTTGATACTCTGTAGGTTCTATAACTTGTAAATTAGTATGTAATAAGTGTTTAACTGTTCCTTTCTTAACTTTTTAAGTATAGTCTTTGATTACCTCCAAGATTTTGTTATTTGGCTTTAATGTTTCCATAGTTTTAATATCCAACATCAAAAAAGTCCTCCTTCCTAGAAAGAGAACTTTAAGCCTTTAAAAAAACAAAAAACTCACGAACTTGTTACAGTCCGTAAGTTGTTTTCAAATGGAGCGATTGCTCATAGGGTTACGCACACTGGATAAAACCATAACTCCACGTATTTGATGTACTAATTATAGTATATTATGTAGAAAAAAACAATATGCTTTGAAAAATAAAATTCTTAAATTGGTTAAAAACTTGATTTAACTCATAAATGATAATATAATAGGCTTGTCCGTAAACCAAATATAAACTAGAAAAAATAGAGAGAAAATGATATTATAAAAAAGGTTAGATATAAAAAGAAGAATTAGAAAGTAGATTTTATAGATCAATTCAGTTTATATCTAACCAATATAAAAT
>CAJUGE010000044.1 GCA_910586295.1 uncultured Bacilli bacterium
CTTTTGAACCAACTCTTTTTGACGGAGACATTTTCATTTGCAAACAACGTATAATTATATTATATCTCATATATTATAATACGACATTTTTATTTGCAAACTAATTTTAAAAATAGGACATTTTCATTTGCAAGTCACAGAATTTTACTAAAAGTGTACAAAATAAGTTGAATTTTCTTTGAATTTTTGGTATAGTAGTGAGCGTTAAAGAGTTTCTATGGTTATTTAGTTAATCATGGCGAAAGGAGAATGTTAAATGAAAAAAGGAATTCATCCAGAACTTAAAGAGTGTAAGGTAAAATGTGCTTGTGGTAATGAATTTACTGTTAAGAGTACTAAGAGTGAGATTCAACTTGAGTCTTGTAATAAATGTCATTCTTTCTATACAGGAAAGCATATGACTGCAAGAACTGGTAATGTTCAAAAGTTCAAAGAAAAATATGGTATTGAATAGTCAAGTGAATGACTATTTTTTCTTTTTCGTCTTTTTATACTTTATTTTTTGTGTGAAATATCTTATATTATTAGTAGGTGAAGAAAATGATTATAGGAATAGCATCTGACCATAGAGGTTATAAATTAAAAGAAAAGTTAAAAAAATATTTTAATAAGAAAAATATAGAGTTTGTTGATTATGGTACTACCTCTACTGATAGAGTAGATTACAATGAATTTGCTAGTAGTGTTTGCAAATCTATTTTGAGTGGAGAAATAACGTATGGAGTTTTGATATGTGGTACAGGAATAGGAATGTCTATAATGGCTAATAAGTATAAAGGTATTAGATGTGCTAAGATTGATAATGCGATGGAGGCTAGACTTGCAAAAGAACATAATAATGCTAATGTCATAAGTTTTTCTGCTAATGTTTTATATTTAGAAGCTAAGGATATGGTGGATTCGTTTTTAAGAGCAAGTTTTTTAGAGGGAGACCATTTGAGAAGGGTTAATAAAATTTTAGATTTAGAGAATGAATGTTGTAAAAAAACGAAAGATAAATAAATTAGATGATGAGTAATAATTTCTAGTAGTATTGAATATATATATTATATGAAAAAATATATTATAATAATTCCAGTACTATTAGTTTTTTATTTTATTACATTAGGCTTTAAAGAAAAAAATTTAGTAAATGATACTGATAATGGTGTTGCTGTAAATATCGATAGTAATCACGTTGAAGAAGGTAATACAGATAATATTGTACACGAAGATGATGTTTCTAGTGACAATAAAGTAGTTAAGGAGAAGAGTGTTACTGTTTCTTATAACGGAGAAAATATTAATATGTCAATAGATGATTATGTACTTGGAGTTGTGGCTTGTGAAGTTCCTGCCTTGTTTGATGATGAAGCTTTGAAAGCTATGAGTGTGGTTGCTAGAACTTTTTATTTATATAAAGATAGTAAAAGTTCTTCTTATGTTGCAAATAATAATGATCAATGTTTTAATGGAGAGAGCGCTATGCATGAAAAATGGGGCACAAATTATCAAAAGTATTATGAAATTATTAAAAAAGCAGTAGATGAAACTGCTGGAGAGTTTATTACATATAATGGAGAATTAGCGCAGACATTTTATTTTAGTTTGTCTAATGGAAAGACAGAAAATTTAGAGAATGTTTTTAGTGAGAAAAGACCTTATTTAGTAAGTGTGGATTCTTCTTGGGATAAGAATGTTTCTTCTTATGAAAAAACTGTTGACTTTACATTATTAGAGTTTTTAAATAAACTAGGTTTAGAAAAGAGTGAAAGTGTAGTAGTTGATATTGTCTCTAGAACTGAAAGTGGTAGAGTAGAAAGTGTAAGAGTAAATGATGTTGAATTTAAGGGAACAGAGTTTAGAAAAAAATTAGGTCTTAGGAGTGCAGATTTTGATGTATATCTTAGTAATAAGATTTCCATTACAACTAGGGGTTATGGACATGGAGTTGGAATGAGTCAATATGGTGCGAATGAAATGGCAAAACAAGGTTTTACCTATAAAGATATTATTATGTATTATTACAAAGGTGTAGAGATTTCAACTTTATAGTATAAATAGATTAATATTGTTCACTATATAAGTAGGAGAGTGAGCAATGAAAAATTTAAATGTGAAGAAAATGGTTATACCTGGTGTATATTTAGCTGCAGTTCTTGCAGTAATAGCGTGTATTCTATTGACTATATCTAGTATAAACAAATATTTTACAGAACAAAAAGATTTTAATTATGCTGTGAATGGTTTAATAGATAATAATATTATACCTGTTCAAGGTGATGAAAATAAAGATAATCAAACTTCTACTAATTCGACAGACAAAGAGACTATTATTAGACCTTATAAAGCTGAAGGTGTAAGTGTTGGAAGATATTTTTATGACTTTGAAGGTGAAGCTACTAATCAAGAGAACGCTATAGTATATTATGAAAATACTTATATGCAAAATTCTGGAGTAGATTATAAAAGTGAAACAGTTTTTGATGTTATAAGTGTTTTGAATGGTAAGGTTCTTAGTGTTGAGTCAGATGAAATACTTGGTAATATAGTTAAGATTGAACATGATAAAGAGATAGTTAGTGTTTATCAAGGTATAGACAAGGTAACTTTAAAAGTAGGTGATAATGTTACACAAGGACAAGTAATTGGTACTAGTGGAACTTCTAGTATTAATTCTAATTATACAACTTCCTTACATTTTGAGGTTTATTATAAAGGAACTTTAATGGATCCTGAAAATTTATATACACGTAATTTAAAAGATTTATAGAAAATAATAAAAAAATCGCTAGAATTATAGTGATTTTTTATTTTTGATAAATTTTTTAAAATAGGACCTATTGTTCCCTGTTAAATTTTCTTTTTAAGTGTTATGATGTTAAAAAAGATAAAATAGGAGTTGGGATTGTGATAAATTTTGTTGTAGTTGAAGATAATGCGAATCATAGAAAAAGTACTAAGGAAATTATTCTTAATTATATGATGAAAAATAAGATTGAGTTTGATATTTTATTTTTTGAGACTTATACGCCTACACTAGATAAGTTGATAGAAAATCATGATACAAATTATATTTATATTTTAGATTTTGAACTTCCAAATACTACTGCGATTGATATAGCAAGAAAAATTAGAAAATTTGATTGGAGAAGTCCGATTATTGTGTTTACAGTTAATGGTGGTATGGCTATGGAGACTTTTAAACAGAGACTTCAAGTTCTGGATTTTGTAAGTAAGCAGTTTCAAGCTGAGAAGAATTTGCATGAACTCTTTGATATATGTTTAGAACAGTTAAGGTTAGAACAAAGTTTTAAGTATAGGATAGGAAAAATTGATTATAGTATAGACTTAGATAAAATACTTTATGTTTATAAGGATACAGTAGAGAGAAAAAGTGTAATTGTGACTGATGTACAAGAGTACAAAGTTCCACTTAACTTAGTAAGAATAAAAGAATTACTTCCTGAATACTTTGTTTTCACTCATAAGGCATGTATTGTTAACTCTAATAGAGCTCAAGCATACGTTTGGAATGAAAACAAAGTTATTTTTGATAACGGGAAAGAAGCACCTTTTTTGTCTAAAACTCATAAGAAGGAGTTGAGTGGTTTTGAAGTTCGCTAGTTTGTTGTTTTGTTATTTAGCTATTATGTTAAACATTTATGTTTTTGTTAAAGTGTATGGAGTAATTGGCCATAAAGAATTTAAATTAACGTGTTCTAATTTAATAGTTTTGATGATTTTATCAATGGGAACTATATTATCTAATTATTACTTAGAATTCCCATTAAAATTTTTATTTTCATTTTCTATAATATTTATATCGTATGTCTTTTATTATAGAGAGAACATTGTATTCTTATTATTTAAACTATTTTTGATATATATGCTATTATCTTTATGCGATTTCATCGTATCAATAGTGTTTCTCTTCTTTCCAATAACGTCTGTAAGTGATATTGGAAGTGTAACAATTTTAAGAGGTCTTTGTACTATTTTAGTTTCATTGTTATTGCTATTAATTATGTCTTTTGATTCAATACTTGGTTTTTTTAATAAGCTATTAGATTATATTTTAAAGAAATTTAGTTATATGTTTTTATTTTTGTCATTTTTTACATTAATAGTATTTTTGGTATTAACTAATATTAGTGCTTCTATGTTTAATATTTTGAACTTTACTGTTTCTACATTTTTAATACTATTTTTCTTATGTTTATGTGTTGTAATGATTTTTCAATATTTTAAAAATAAGCATAACGAAGAAGAACAAAAATCATTACTAGATTTAATGAATGAATATGAAAAGATGTTAGATAATGATAGGATTAATAGACATGAAATGTTAAATAATTTAATAACTTTAAAAACATATAAAAATAAATCTAGTAATGATTATGAAGTGTTATTAGATGAAATTATTAAAAGTTATCAAGTTAGGAAGTCTGAATTTTATTCTAAGCTTTATAAATTGCCTTCGGGTATTAAGGGTATAATTTATTATAAAATAGCAAATATAAAAGATAGGGATATCAATGTCGAATTGGTTATATCGAAAGAAGTAAAAAATAATTTTGAAAATATAAATTCTAGAGTACATTTTAGAGTTTGTAAAATATTAGGAATTATAATTGATAATGCATTTGAAGCAGCTTCTGAATCTACTGAAAAGTATGTTTTAATAGATATATATTTGGAAGATGGGAATATAATTATTTATATAGAGAATAGTTTTAAAAATAATATAGACTTAGATTCAATATTTGAGAAAGGTAATTCTAGTAAAGGAAGAAACCGTGGATATGGACTTTTTATTGCTAACAAATTAGTGAAAGAGAAGGATGATATAGTTTTAGAGCAAAGTATAAATAATAATATCTTTGTCTCAATTTTAAAAATAAAAAACCCTTAGTAGATTTAACTAAAGGTTTCTAAAGGTAGTAAATAAATATTCTTATTTTAATAGACTTTCTGGCATTTCTTCTTCATCAAAGAAGCTCCACCAACATGCTCCTGATGTTCCTCTTGCAACTAGGTTTCCGATAAATCCAGTTAAGTTTGCTAATAATTTCATAAATATCTCCTTTCTTATTCTTTTCAGTACATATTTTTTGGTTCGTAATTTACATAATTTTTGTATTTTACTCCAAATAGTTTGTACGTTATTGGTAAGACAACAAGTGTTTCTTGTAAAAGCGCAAATAGAATGCAATTACTAAGAGTGTTGTCTTTTATGAAGAAGAACATTACAGTATACAATAATCCAAGTGATGCGCTGATTACCTTATACGTAATTCTTCTTTTTTTGTTTATCAATGGTCTCTTCTCGGTGTCTGCAGGGGCGTAGAAGCCTAATAGTGTTACACTCATAAAGCCCAGTGCAACTTTAGCTCTATAGTCTATTATTAAGTTCTCACACAGATAAGGTAGGGTTAGAAACATCAATAAAGATGATACCCAACAATGCCAACTTTTTTTTGCATGTACTCCATAGCCAGTAAGTCTTAATAAACTATATAGGACCATTAATATTAGAAGTGATTTTAGTGTTCCTAACATGTATGCTATTGAAAATATTACTATAGTTTTGGTGATTGTTGAATATAAACTTGCTAAGCCGTATTTTATTTCGGCTAATTTTTCTTTTGTATAATTACAGTTTTTTTCAATATTTTGCATCGCGGAATTAATTAAAAGATCTTTCATTTTTATCACTTCCGAGACCATTATAATTTTTTATTTGTAAATTTTATCAAAAATTGCTCGTATTATGTTATTTTTGGTTTTAAAAGTTTAAATTTAAAAAATAAATGTCAAAAAAATCATTTAAAGCGAAAAAATGCGTATTTCGTGCAAAAAATATAAAAAATAATTATTTTTTTAGTATGATAGTTGTGTAAGTAAGAAATATGTCGGAATTTGTATGACGATATTGATTGCTTGAAACACGCGCATGTTTTAATATAGAGGTATGGAAGAGAGGTGTTAAGTGTGACTAGAAAAGGCAGAGTTAAGTGGTTCAATAACGAAAAAGGTTATGGATTCATAGAAATTGGTGCTGGAGTCGGAGAAGACGTGTTTGTACACTATTCAGCTATCGAGCAAACTGGTTATAAATCTTTAAATGAAGGTGATGTAGTCGAGTTTACTTTAATTAGAACTGCAAAAGGTAACCAAGCAATAAATGTCAAAGAAGTGAAATTAACTGCTGTTTAGTAGTTTTTTTCTTTTTGTTATGGTATAGTATAAATAGAAAGAGGTGAAGACAATGAAATATTCTATCAGAGGAGAAAAGTTGGAAGTAACTGATTCTATTAGAGAATATGTTATGGATAAGCTAAATAAGATGGAAAAATATTTTGATGATCCGAATAATGTAAGTGTTAAAATCTTATTTAGCGTAAGGGGTAGAGAACAAAAAATTGAGGTTACTATAAACTCTAGAGGATATGATTTAAGAGCTGAAGTTTCTCATAGTGATATGTATGCTGCGATAGATTTGGCAGTTGATAAGTTAGAAAGACAAATAAGAAAACATAAGACAAAGATGATGAGTCGTGAAAGGGCACAAATTGTTTATGAAGATGATATTTATGAAGAAGAGTCTTATGATGTTATTAAGAGAAAGAAAGTTTATTTGAAACCTATGGATGAGGAAGAGGCAATCGTTCAAATGGAGATGTTGGGGCATACTTTCTATATATTTAAAGATATAGAAACAGAGACAGTTAAAGTTTTATATAAAAGATATGATGATACTTATGGAGTAATTGAAACTAACTAATTTTTTAAAGACAGGTCTTTGTGATTTGTCTTTTTGTATGAAAAATTTATGAATATGACATTTTTCGTTTTAAAATTCTTGTAAATTTGGTAAAATTGTTTTAGGAGATGAAAATTATGGGAATACTAACAAGATTATTTAATCACGAGTATAAAGAATTAAAAAGGTTTGAAGAATTAGCTAATCAAGTTTTAGAGTTAGATAGTGAGATGCAAAGCTTAAGTGATATGGAACTTAAAGCTAAGACTGGAGAATTTAGGAATAAATTAGAGGAAGGAAAAACATTAGATGATATTCTTATAGAGGCTTTTGCGGTTGTTAGAGAAGCAGCTTATAGAGTTTTGGGAGAGAAGCCTTATAAAGTCCAAATTATAGGTGGTATTTGTATTCATTATGGAAATATTGCAGAAATGAAGACTGGTGAGGGAAAAACTCTTACTACAACTTTGCCAGCATATTTAAATGCACTTAGTGGTAAGGGCGTTCATGTAATTACTACTAATGATTATTTAACTCAGCGTAATGCAGAATGGATGGGTAGAGTATATGATTTTTTAGGTGTTAGTGTGGGTATAAATACTAAAGATGCATCTAAGGAAGAGAAGAGAGAAGCTTATAATAAAGATATAACTTATACAACCAATAATGAACTAGGATTTGATTATTTAAGAG
Organism: uncultured Bacilli bacterium; assembly: GCA_910586295.1. Classification (GTDB taxonomy): domain Bacteria; phylum Bacillota_I; class Bacilli_A; order RF39; family UBA660; genus MGBC139354. The sequence continues at coordinate 7,439 of CAJUGE010000044.1, forward strand.
ATAATATGGTTGTTAGAAAAGAAAATAGGGTTCAACGTGGTCTTAATTTTGCTATTATAGATGAAGTGGATTCTATACTTATAGATGAAGCAAGGACACCTTTAATTATTAGTGGGGGAGTTAGTAAAAGTGCTGATCTTTATAAAACTGCTGATAAAACTGCTAAAGGTTTAAAGCCAGAAGATTATGTCATTGATGAAAAAACTAGAAGTGTAACTTTGACTGAGGATGGTATAAAAAAATGTGAAGAATTATTAAAATTGGATAATCTTTACGATATTAAAAATGCTGCGATGGTACATAATTTGGATAAAGCATTAGTTGCTAATTATGCTTTTAAGAAAGATATTGATTATGTAGTTGATTCAGATAAAGTTGTTATTGTTGATACTTTTACAGGAAGATTAATGCATGGAAGGCAGTATAGTGATGGACTTCATCAAGCTCTTGAAGCTAAGGAGGGAGTGCATATTAATGAAGAGACTAAAGTTTTGGCAACTATAACTTTTCAGAATTTATTTAGGATGTATAATAAATTATCTGGAATGACTGGTACTGCTAAGACAGAGGAAGAAGAATTTAGAAATATATATAATATGTATGTTTTAGAGATTCCTACTAATAAGCCAGTAGTTAGAGAAGATTTGGAAGATTTAATTTATATAAATATGAGAGGAAAATATAATGCAATTGTTAAAACAATAGAAACTATTCATAAGACTGGTCAACCTATATTAGTTGGTACTGCTTCTATAGAAAGTTCTGAGGTTTTAAGTGATTTGCTTAATAAAAAAGGTATTAAACATGAACTTTTAAATGCTAAGAATCATGAAAGAGAAGCTCTTATAATAGAGAATGCTGGACAAAAAAAAGCTGTTACTATTGCAACTAATATGGCGGGACGTGGTACTGATATTAAGCTCGGTGAAGGTGTAGCAGAGCTTGGAGGGCTTGCTGTTATTGGTACTGAAAGACATGATAGTAGGCGTATTGATAATCAGTTAAGAGGGCGTGCTGGTCGTCAAGGAGATCCTGGTATTACAAGGTTTTATATTTCTATGGAAGATGATTTAATGCTAAAGTTTGGTAGTGAAAAAATTAAAGCTGTTATGTCTACTTTAGGATTTACTGAAGATACTCCAATACAACATAAATTAATGAGTAAAAATATTGAAGGAAGTCAGAAAAGAGTAGAAGGTTTTAACTATGATAGGCGTAAAGCTTTATTAGATTATGATAATGTTATTAGTAAGCAAAGAGAAATAGTTTATGAGAGACGTAATGAGATTTTAGATAAAGATAGTATTAGAGATAGAGTTTTAGCAATATTTAAGGATTTTGTTATAGATGAAGTTAATTTACATTTTCCGCCAGAGGATACTTTGACTCATAATGATATAGTAAATATGTGTGAGTACTTTAATGCTAATTTATTAAAAAAAGAAAAGTTAGTTGAGAAGGATTTGGAAAGTAAGGAAATAAGTGAAGTTCAAGATTTTATTTATGATTTGGTAGTTAAAGATTATAATGAAAAATTGGAAGATGTTCCAGAAGATATACAAAATGATTTTGAAAAGGCAATTACTTTAAGAATACTTGATAAGAATTGGATGGAGCAACTTGATAATATGGAACATTTAAAAGAAGGAATTGGCTTAAGAGGTTATGCACAGACTAATCCACTTCAGGCTTATGCTTTAGAAGGCTTTGAAATGTTTGATTCTATGCTTAGAGATACTAATAAAGAAATTACGACTTATTTGCTTAAAGCTGAGGTTAGACAAAACTTAGAAAGGGTAGAAAACAAGAATGTAAAAACTAATGATACTAATGAGTCTACGAAGAGAACTCCTAAGAAATCTAAAGATAAAACTGGAAGAAATGAATCTTGCCCATGTGGAAGTGGTAAGAAATATAAGAATTGTTGTGGTAAATAGCCCATTTTATAAGGGCTTGCGAGGATTACAAAATTAAAAAAATGGTAAAAATCATATAAAAATAGTCAAAATGTTCCCATTTTGTTCCCGTAAATTTTAAAAAAATATAAAAATGGCTTAAAATCTCCCTTAAATATGGGAAAATCTTATGGGAACATTTTATGAGAACAAAGTAAAGATAACATTCGTATTATCTTCTTTCGTTGTGTGCCGTGCATGGCATATATCTAGATGGTGAAAGTCCATCACACGCGTAGGTATCGACGAAGTGTTAGGGAATCACAAAGCATCGGTCGTGAGGCTCGGGGCTAAAGGAAGTGTGGAACGAAATCGAAGGCTAACGAATAGAAACTTATTATAAGGCTATATAAACGGATAAGGTTGCAACACAAACCAAAGTCCAAAAGATACTCGTAACTTTATGTAGTAAAGTAAGTAGCTAGTCGAGGAAAGATATATGTCTTACCGCGGGAGGTCTCTTAGATATAGATTAAGGAAACGACGAGGAGTACAAGAAAAGTCTATAGTCGAAAAAGGTTAACATATACTAAGAAAAAAGAAATTAAAATACTTAGTGTAATTGCTGAAGTTGAAGTAACTTTACCAGAAGCAAATTTAGTTTTTGTAAATAATAATGGTATATTTGAAGGAACAGATAGTGTTAAATATCCATTTAAAGTAATTCATTATGAATTGGGAATTGATTGCAGATTTCATGATTTTAGAGATACTCATGCTACAAGAGCAATAGAAGCTGGAGCAGACATAAAAGCAGTTTCTAAAAGACTGGGACATAAGAATAATCAAACCACTTATGATCTTTATGTTAAAGTGACAGCACAAATGAAAGATGATGCTGTTAGCAAGTTTGAAGCGTATACAACAGCATAAATAATAAAAGAGTAATAATTTAAAAATAGAAAAGAGCATGGTTATAATGATATATATGAAAAGTATATTTGAAGCAATAGAAACAAAAAAAGACTTTTTGAAATCTTTAAATGATATAGGTAAAAAAACAGAAAAAGAGTATTTTTAATATTTTGGTACTTCACCAATTGCGATAGAAATGTATCCTACAATAAAAAGAATTAAAGAAGAGTACAATATTTCATATAAGGAACTAAGTGATATTGGAAGAGGAAATTTAATAAAAAGAGAAAGACATAGCTCGGTTAATACAACATTGAAATATTATAATAGTTTAATGAGTAAAAATAATAATCAAAATGAACATAAAGAATTTCCAGATTATGATTATTTAGAGTTTATTATATATTTTACTGATAATAAAGATTTATATGATAAACTAAAACCTTTAAAGGAAAAGGCAGCATGTTCATGGGAAAAGTTTAAAAATCTAAAATGGGAAGATATTTATTTAGAAAAAGTAAAACTTATATTGAACCAAAAGAAAAAGAAATGTGATAAGAACAGAACTAAGATATTAGTTCTTTTTATTTTGTAAAGAAAGAGTGAGGATGTATGGTATTTAAAATTGAAAAAACAAAGAATTATACAATTATGAGTAACTACCATTTAAGGGATATAAATCTTTCACTTAAAGCTAAAGGATTATTATCGTTTATGTTATCATTACCTGAAGATTGAGATTATTCTTTAAATGGATTAGTAAGTGTTAGTAAAGAAAGTAAAAAGGCAATTAGATCAATATTAAATGAACTTAAAGAAAATGGATATTTAATAGTTGAACAAACAAGAGGTAAGAATGGATACTATAAATATAATTATATTATTTATGAAGTCCCTCCAACTATTGAAAAGCATAAAATTAATCCCAAAAAGGAGATGCCGATAGAGGAAATGTCGAAAAAGATACCCAAATAAATACTAACAAACAAATACTAAAGAACAAATAGATAAAACTATAAATGATTCACAAGATTCTGCTTTTGTTTATGATAATAATTATAGTCAATTAACGAATGATTTAATAAGAAGAGGATATATAGATCAGAATGATACAGAAAAGGCTTATTATGATAATTTATTTAATGAGGTTTTAATAGATAATGATTTTAAGGATATTGTAATCATAAGTCATTATGTTATATCAAGAGTCATTGATAGGAAGTTTCGTGATGAAGACAATAATATAATTGAGAATAAATTTGGTTACTATAAAGAAGCGTTGTTAAGTAATATTAGAAAATTTGAAAACGATGAAATAGAATGGGATGAAGAAACAGGCTGGTTTAAAGATTCTGATGAAGATAAAGAGCTATTTGATGATTATGAATATGATTATTAGAAAATAAGTACATTATCTTTAAAGATATGCAAAAAAATGATATAATTAACTCATAGATAAATAGTAATTTAGAGGTGTAAGATGGAATATAAAGAATATGGTTCGAAGAATAATGATATTATAATTTTATTGCATGGTGGTGGTCTTTCTTGGTGGAATTATATAGATGAAATAGGATTGCTTGAAGATGAATTTCACATAGTTATTCCTATACTAGATGGACATTCGAATAGCGATACAAATTTTACTTCTATTGAAAGTAATGCTTTAGAAATAATAAATTTTATAAATGATAATTATAATGGGAAAGTAAAACTAATTGGAGGGCTATCATTAGGAGGACAAATATTGTTAGAAATACTATCTAAAAATCCTAATATATGTGAATATGCTATTGTTGAAAGTGCTTTGGCAATTCCTATGAATTTTACTTATAAAATGATAGAGCCAACCTTTAATTTATCATATTGTTTAATAAGTAAAAAATGGTTTTCAAAACTACAGTTTAAAAGTTTAAAACTTAAAAAAAGTTTGTTTGATATGTATTATGAAGATACTTGTAAAATTACAAAAAATAATTTAATTGCTTTTATGAAGTCAAATTCTAGTTATGAATTAAAAGATACTTTATCACATACTAGAGCAAAAGTTCTTATATTGGTTGGAAGTAAAGAAAGACCTATTATGAAAAAATCGGCAACTAAAATTGCTGATTTAATACCAAATAGTGAACTTGATGTATTACAAGGGTATTATCATGGGGATATTAGCATAAATCATGCAGATGATTATGTTGAGAGAGTAAAAAGATTAGTTCGCTAAATTACAATTGAGGAGTGTGATATATATGTTTAATTTAAAAAAAGAAA
>CAJUGE010000045.1 GCA_910586295.1 uncultured Bacilli bacterium
AATAATATGAACACGTTTATCAGAATGTTTCTTCTTATAGTGAGAGATAACAAACTTAATAATTAAATCAAAAAGAAGATAGGGGTTAAAAAACTTATTAGTAAAAAGTCTCTTAATACGTTTAATTCTAGAGTCAAGTTTGACACAAGAGCAACTACCTTTAAGTTTTTTAGCAATATCAGAAACAGCAGAAGATTCAGAGTCAATGATACCAAAAAACTAAGAAAGCATATTCTATAATTAAAATAGCAATATGCTTTTTCTTCAACAAAAAAAGAGCTTTCTAATAAAGCCCTCTATACTTAACACAGTACTCTTCATAAGTAATTCCCTCATTCTTAATAAGAGTAGCAACCTCAACACCTACATATCTATAATGCCAAGGCTCATACATATAACCAGTCATATAAACTTTATCCTTAGGATATCTTAAAATTAAACCATACTTATGAGCATTTTTTTCTAACCATTCAAATTGCTTAGTATTCTCAAAAGTCTCTTCTAAAGTTCCATCATGACTTAAATCTATTGCAAGTCCAGTATGATGTTCACTACTACCTGGTCTAGCAGAATAAGTATCAGCCTCTGCGACACCATCTCTAGAAACATAATTATTATATAATCTAGTTTGCAAATCTATACTTCTAAAACCACTTTGTGCTTGTAAATAAAGCCCATCAGCATTAATATCTTTAAGAAGTTTATTGACATGTTCTGCCGCTTCACTTCTCATCTTTTGTCCATTACCGACACTTACTAAATCACTAGGTTCATAATCTTGTGGAACTTCAAAATACTTATTAACAAGAACAAAAGGATCATCTGGATCTTCAACAATTTTAACATCTGTATAAAAATCTCTGTCTATTTGAGTATTGACTCTCATTACAACTTCTTCAGGTTCATAAGAACTACTATCACTCAAAGTTTGATATCTCTCTATATTCTCTATATGAAAATACTTAACACTAGAAAAACTAGCCAAATCATCATACTTCTCTTCAATTTTATCTATGACATCACTAGATAAATTTTTTTCTATAATCTCTATATCACTATTAGAATAACCAAGCTCTTTTAATTTTTTATTAACTTTACTATCTACTTTATTATTACTTTCTACAGGATTACTGCCTACATTCTCTTCATCACTTAGAAAATTCTTATACACATAAAATCCCCCATAAGCAAAAATCCCAATAACAAAAATAACAAGTATTAAGTTACCAAAATGTACTTTTACGTTTCTTTTTTTCATTAAATATTATCACTTCCTTATAAACATTATACCATATAACACGCTATAAAATTCTTAAATTTTTATTAACACTGTAAAAAAATATTTTTGTACTTTTATTATTAAAAAAAGAATAGTATTTTTGTAGAGGTGTTTATGAAAAAGATTATTTTAACTTTACTACTAATAATGTTTATAATTCCATCACTTTATGCAGATGAGGTAACAAATGAAAATTCTAGTGAACCACCACAAGAACAAGTAGCGGAAAATCAAGAAACAAATGATAATGACGAAAAAGAAGAAGGACCAATTACTCTAAAAAGTAAAAGTGGAATAGTTATAGATGCAAGTAGTAAAAAAATCTTATTTGAAAAAAATAGTAATGAAGAGATGCCAATGGCGTCTATGACAAAAATAATGACAATGCTTTTAATCATGGAAGAATTAGAAAAAGGAAATATAACATTAGAAGATCAAGTAACAATAAGTGAAAATGCTGCTAACATGGGAGGAAGCCAAATATATTTAGAAGCAGGAAAAACAGCAAGCGTAAAAGAATTATTAACTTCAATTGGAATCGGAAGTGCCAACGACTCAGCAGTCGCAATGGCAGAAAAAATAGGAGGTACAGAAGAAAATTTTGTATCCATGATGAATAAACGTGCAAGTGAATTAGGAGCAAAAAACACTCACTTTGTAAATGCTCACGGGCTAGACGCAGAAAATCACTATTCTACTGCGCATGACATGGCAATAATAGCCGCAGAACTGGTTAAACATGAAAGTATACTTGACATAACAGGAACATATGAAACAACAATTACTCATCAAAATGGTCAAAGTATATGGCTAGTAAATACAAATTCATTAATCAGATTTTATAAAGGACTTGATGGATTGAAAACTGGATTTACCGAAAAAGCAGGATACTGCTTAACAGGTACAATGGAAAGAAATGATATGAGATTAATAACAGTAGTCATGAATGCAGAAGTGAAAGAAGATAGAAACACAGATACAATAAACATGATGGAATACGCATTTAGCCAATACTATAAAAGCATTTTAATAGAAAAAGAAAAAAGCTTAGGTTCATTATTTGTAGATAATAGTAAAGCTCGCGAAATAAAATATTATTTAAAAGATGATGTAAGTGTAATACTAGACAAGAATACAAAAGATATCAAATACAAATATGACATAGAATTAAATGAAGTAACTGCTCCTCTTAAAAATGGTGACATAGTAGGAAAGCTCATCCTAAAATATGACAATAAAGAAGATTTTTACGACTTAATAGTTAAAGAAGATGTACCAGAAGCATCCTATTTCCATAGACTACTAAACTACCTAAAAGATATATTGAGTGGTAACATTAATGTAATTGGAAAATAGAAAAAATAAATAAGGCTATTCACATTACCATAAAAAATACTAAAACATATTATATACTAGGAGTGATAAAAATGAAAATAATAATTGATAAATTAACAAATAATAAAATAGTAGATAAAATAAAAGAACTAAAGCCTAAAAAATAAATATTCCAAAGACTAATAGAAATAAAAAACTATTAGTCTTTTTCTATATCTTCTTTTCTAAAAATTTGATATAATAAAAAAACAAATCATCACAAGAAAGAGGTAAAGATGAAAATATATGTATATCTAGACGAAAGTGGTTCTATACACAAAAATAGTAACACAAAATTCTTTGCAGTAGGTGGGTACTTTATATTCAAAGAAGACAAAAACAAAGCTACCTCACTATACAAAAGAATTAATAAAGAAATTAAAAATACAAGAAACATAAGAATGGACAAAGAAATAAAATCATATGATATGTTAGATATAGAAAAAATAAAAATATTTAATGAAGTTCAAGACATAGAAACATTTTATGGAATAGCGAAGGTTTTTGAAAAAACACTTATGAAAAAAGAAATAGTGCATTCAAATATATTTTTTAATTATGCAGTAAAAGTGCTATTCTCAGATTGTATAGTACCATTATTGAATTTAGTACAAATAAATGAAAGTATAGAATTTATAGTAAGTATTGATAACAGAAACATTAGAGTAGGAGAAATAAATAACCTAGAAACATATTTGAAAACAGAATTTTGCTTAGAAAGATTTGATTTTAAAATAACGTATTATGATTCTAAAACCAATTTTGGAATACAACTAGCAGACTTAGTAGTAAACACATTTTATAATTATTATAAAGACAAAAGAATAGTAAAAAAAGTAATAAAATCCTTAAAACACAAAAACTTTAGAGTAAGCTCATTTCCAGGACATAAAATTAAAGGTAGAATTAAGAAAATTGAATATAATATATAGAGGATAGTGTAAAAATGTTTTGGAATTAGTAGCAATGCCCAATAGCATTGATAATCATAGAAGTATGACTACTACTACTTACAGTTAATGCAGAAGATGTTTTATGTTCAAATATTGAATAAGAAACATCTTCTTTGTTGTATACGAATGAGTCTTCTTCGTTCTTATCATAACTTTTTAAATATAAATCCATGATATTTATACCATTTAATTTATATTCTTGTAGTTTAATATATTTTTCAATTCTCTTTCTTGAATATCCTTTTGGTCTTGAACCAAATGATGAAGCAACACAATGAGATATATGAGATTCCATAGACGATTTGATTTCTCTGTCTTTCATATTTAAAATAGCTTTCCAGTGGTTTAATATATAGTTCTTATATTGTGTTTTTTTATTTTTGTTTTTGGCTTCTTCAATTATTTTATCTGCTAATTTAGTGAACTCTTTCTTAGACTTATCTTCATATATTGTCTTTGTTAATTCTTCTCTAATATCTTTATTTCTAACCATTCTATTTATATATTGTTTAACGTGAAATTCACAAGTGTTTAATATTACTTTGTTATTTTTAAATAACTTTAATTCTTTTGCTCCTGCAAGTATCCAACTACCTGAATCACTTAATAAGTAAATATTTTCAATTTCTTCAAAATTATATATGTTGTATATTTCATTCATAAATTCTTTCCATGGTTCGTTGCTTGTAGTCATAAAAATATGTCTATTTAATAAAGTAGTTCTATTGTTTTTAGTTTTAGCACCAGTAAAAGTAACAAAGCACTTACTCATAATAAAGTGCCTTTTTCTTCTTTCTTCCTCAGATAAAGTAGATAGTCTAATCATTTCATGAATCCATTTCTCATCTACCATAACATAAAGATTTTTAGTATTTTCAAAGTATTCATATTCTACTTTAGGTAAAGTCCATTCTTTTAACCAATTATATATAGTTTGTCTAGGAACTTTTATAATGTTGTTATTCATATATTCTTCAAAGTTACCTAAGTAAAAATCAGTGTTATTAGAAGTAATATTAACGTTAGATATAACACTTTGATTAATAAGAATACTTCTAATAACAGAATCATAGTTTTTATACTTTTCAAAGTTAAAAATTTTATCTATAAGATAAAAACCATCACCAGTTTTCTTGTCAATATAATAATATCTTTCAAATTCTAATTCACCAAAGATAGTTAATATTATTCTTTGTCTTTTAGAGCTACTATAATAATATTTTTTCTATAATCTGATTCATAAAAATATTTATCGATTTTAAGAATAGCTTTTTTATAAATTTGAATAATTAATTTATTAAGTAAAGATTTAAGAAATAAAGAAGCCAGAACACTAGTTATAAATGAAGAAAAAGAGGATATGTGTTCATTAAATACACTTATTGTTACATTTTTGATAATTTTATTAGTTTCATTTATTAAAAATTGTGGTATACTATTCATAGAAAGAACTCCTTTTTATTGTTTATTTTAGGTATATTATACCATGAGTTCTTTCTTTTTTATGTCTTTTTCCAAAACATTTTTACACTATCATATAGAGAGAATATTTGACATTTTACGCATATTATGTTAACATATTCTCACAAGACCTGAGCCCGGTAGTTAAATACTAAACGTATAGTAAGTACGTTGCCTCTCAGGCATTTTTTAATTTTAAAAGAACAATTCGTGATAGATATAGTATAATTAAACGAGGAGATATATGAATATAGAAAAAGTTAAAATGACAAATATGTGTATGATTATTAATGAAAAAACAAATCAAGTATTAGTACAAGATAGAATAAAAAGTTGGAGTGGAATAACTTTTCCAGGTGGTAAATTAGAATTAGGAGAGGCCATTGTTCCATCTACTATTAGAGAAGTGCAAGAAGAAACAGGATTAACTGTTTCAAATTTAAAATTTTGTGGAATTAAAGATTGGTATGATTATAAAAAAGAAGAAAGATATATAGTTTTCTTACTTAAGACATGTAATTTTTCTGGAACCTTAATTGATAAGACCTATGAAGGAAGAGTATTTTGGATAGATGTTGACAAAATTAAAGACTATAAACTTTCGCCAGATTTTGAAGAAATGTTAGATATTTTTCAAGGAAAAGGTACAGAATTTTTCTACGAAGACTTAAATTTAAATGATGAAAATAAAAGATGGTTGAAAAAACACTATTAAACTAATATCAAAAATGCTAGTTTTTCATAAAAAAAGAAGCTTAACTTCTCTTAATAAAATCATAATTATTTCTAATTCTATCACTATTTGGATTTAACTCTAAAGCTATTCTAGTATACTCTAAAGCTTTACTCTTATCACCTACATAAAAATAGCATAAACCAAGTACATCATAAGGTGTCTCATTCCAAGCAAAGTCCTCATTTATATATGTAGGACTTTTTTCTGTAATTTTAAGTGCTAAAAGTAAATATCTAATTGCTTCCTTATAATCCTTCTTATAGTAATATAATAGTCCCATCTCAACATAAGGCTCTCTTAAATATGGAGTCAATTTCAAAGCTTTCTTAAGCCACATAATAGCCTCATCATATCTATTAAGTGCTAAGTACCCTCTAGAAATAAATCTCTCTGAAGCAGCCTTCTCTTCATCCCAAGTACTACTCTCTAAATACACATGTCTTATCAAAGTATCGATAGATTTGTTCCAATCTGAATTATACATATATTCTCTTCCTAAATAATGCATGTTCCTGTCGTCATTAGGATTTTCCTTAACAGCTTCCTCTAGAAGATTTAAATAGAAACTTCTGTCTTTGCTTCTATCAGGATAATGTCCTATAAATAATTTATCTGTAGTAATAACATTCTCAGGAGTATCTCCAACATACATTAACACTTCATGAATACTATGACTCCAAATATACTTATCTTTCTTATGCATTTTACTTATATAATAAGTGCTAACAGGATTTCCCTTATCATCAAAGGAAAAATTCATATTATATCTAACTCTATCAGTATCCTTATTCCAAATACTTTCTAATACTTCTCTCCACCCAGGACTTAAAATCTCATCAATATCAGTACACACGCATATGTCCGCGTCATCTGGTACTAAGGCCAAAGAATCATTTCTAGCCTCATCAAACTTAAAATGCTCATAATTTTTAACTGATACATTTACACCATTTTCTCTTAGCATGTTAACTGAATTGTCAACTGAACCAGTATCCAAAACATAGATTGCGTCCGCCTCTTTCATGCTTTCAATCCACCTTAAAATATGCTTTTCTTCGTTCTTACAAATGGCATAAACATATACCTTATATTTATTTTCTTTCATACTATATTCTATGACGATAGTGTAAAGTGGTGAATAAAAATTTACAAAATCTTCGTTAAGTGATGTATAATGTTAACATAAGATACGGAGGTTTATAAAAATGAATGAAGTAATATTTAGAAGAGCAACACTAGATGATGTAGAAGGAATAATAGATTTATGTAATGAAAGTTTTGGAGACAATACTAATTATGAATATGCAAAAGGAGTATTTAAAAACACAATGTCTGATAAAAATCAAATTTATCTTATAGGATTGATGGACAATAGAATAGTAGCACATACAAAAATAACAATAATACCTACTATGTTTAATGGAATGGACACTTATGCAATAGTAAACCATGTATGTGTTAAACCAGAATATAGACGTCACAACATAGCAACAAAAATGTTAGACGAAGTAGCAAAAATATGTAAAGAAAATAATGCTAGAGCAATCAAATTATGGTCACTTAACTTTAGAGAAGCAGCGCATGCTTGTTATAAACACTATGGTTTTAAAGTAGACGATGCAGCATTCTTTACAAAAGATTTAATAAATGAATAAATAAAAGATTAAGAGGAGTATATTATGAAAATAAGTAACATATTTGTAGGTGGTTGGTTTCAAAGAACAATGTTGCAACTTACTGAAATCTATGATTTTTTAAGAGACACAAAAACACAATTAAAATTAGATTCAAAAAAACTAGAAAAACTAAGAGCAAACTTAGGAATTGGAAGTATAGAATATGGAGTATATGGTGAAGAATTTATAGAATATACAACTATATACGATATAAAAGTAAAAATATTTGAAGATGGATTAATAATATTAAACAATACAGATGTTAGCTATGAAACATTGTTTGCAGACATGGATAAACTTACAGAATATTATGATAATAGACTATCTCCAGCAATAAGTTATTTATTTAGTTTAGGTGCTCCAGTTCCAAAAGAACTAGCTAATATAGAGACAATATTTCCATACTTTATAGTATGTGACAAAGCAACAAAAAAACAGATGAGTGAATTACTAGCGCAGACTGAAAAACAAAAATACTTTGAATTTGACAATGCCAAATATGATGTAATTCGTGGAGACAAATACTATTTTATAAATAATAAAAAACAATCTATGGACAATATTCAAAGATATATAGAAGAGCAAATATTCATAAGAGAATTTAAAGGACAACTTCATAGATATCTAAACATGCATAGAATTATTTGGGAAAAAATAGATGAAGTAAAAGAAAAAACTAATATTAAAGGTTCTGAAATAGTAAAGTTTACTACTAAACTAGAAGGTTATGCAAAAACTGTTAACTTAATTGATGGAAGAATTAAGCAAATGGGAACTTATATTGGAACAAGAGAAAAAATAGCCAAAAGCGACGCAGAACTTGCAGAATTTCTATCAATTTCAGGCTATCGTTATGAAACGCTAAAAGACACACTTGATTACATAAAATATCTCTGGGATATGACAAAAAGCTATGTAACATCAGCACAAAAATTATTTAATGGAATAAAAAGCGATGTGACAAGCAAATCTATAGATAGTCTAACAATTGTAACATCAATGGGTGCAGGAGCAAGCATTATAGGTCTTTTAACAGAATCTGCTCCAACATTTACAATATTTGGAGTATTATATTTCTTTGCTTTAGCTTTACTAGGTTGGGGAGTAACAAAAATATTAAGTAAAATTGCACACGTAGCTAAATATGAAGTAAGTGACATCGAGTATGAAAAAAACATTAAATAGGGTAAAACATCCTATTTTTTCTATTATTGTTCAATAAAATAAATGAACTTCCAAATAATTTAGAACTTTAAATAGCATTTTAAAAACAGGATTATGTGTCCTATTTTTATATGAAACTTTTAAAATAACCATCACCTGGAATAGGTATTTTAAACTCAAGTAATTCTTTATTAATGGGATGATAAAAAGATAAACTATATGCCATAAGAGCAAGCCCATATTTTCCTTCTTTATAATATCTTTTATCTCCTAACAAAGGATGATTTCTACTAGAAAACTGTACCCTTATTTGATGATGTCTACCAGTTTCCAAATGAATATCTACAAGGCTAGAATCATCTTTTTCTTTTAATACACAATAAGTTAACTTAGATAGTTTTCCATCCTTTTCGTTACTTATATCACTTTTAAATTCATTCCTCTTAATATAATCTATCATTTCTCCAGACTTACTTTCAAAAGTACCTTTACAAACAGCATAATACCTTTTATCAAACTTAAGAGTTCTAATTTGTTCTGAAAGCCTACTTGCAGCCTTACTAGTACGAGCAAACACCATAACGCCACTAACTTCCTTATCTAGTCTATGAACAAGTCCTAAATAAACATTACCAGGTTTATTATATTTATCTTTAATATAAGACTTTAACAATGTAAGCATATCTTCATTATTACTGCCATCACTTTGAGACAAAACACCAGGTTTTTTAACAGCAACAATCAAATGGTTATCTTCATACAAAACCTTAGGAATATTACTCACATTCCCACCTACCATAAATACCACAAGGAAGAACTAACTCTGAATTTTTTATAGGAATCCCAACCTCACCACAAGTAACTTTACCTTTAAACTCACTGCTAACAAGCATATTCAAAATATTAGAGAGAACATAAGGAGAAAGTCCAGTGGTATAAGAATTAATCAAAAAGAATAGGGGATTATCACTAAGAAGACTTACACATAAATTAACTAACTCCCAAAGGTTCTTCTCTATATTCCATACCTCCTTATTAGCGCCTCTTCCAAAACTGGGAGGGTCCATTACTATAGCATCATACTTATTTCCGCGTCTAATCTCTCTTTTAACAAATTTAATACAATCATCGACTATATATCTAACACTATTTTCGTTTAAATTTGAAGAAAGAACATTCTCCTTACACCAATCAACCATCCCTCTTGAAGAGTCGACATGGGTTACATGTGCACAAGCACTCATACAAGCCACAGTAGCGCCTCCAGTATACGCAAACAGATTAAGAACCTTTATTTTTCTATTAGAACTCTGAATCTTATCTATCATAAATTCCCAATTAACAGATTGTTCTGGAAAAAGCCCAGTATGTTTAAAACCCATTTGTTTAATATTGAAAGTAAGATTTTTATAAGATATTTGCCAGTAAGGCTTCACTTTCTTTAAATTTTCCCAGTGTCCTCCGCCCATATTACTTCTATGATAAATAGCATCTATTTTTCCTTTATACTTTTCTCTTAAATCTCCATTATCCCAAATTATTTGAGGATCTGGTCTAAGAAGTATAACATTGCCCCATCTTTCTAACTTTTCTCCATTAGAAGCATCTAATAACTCATAATCTTTAAAATCACTTATTAATTTCATAATATCACCAACTTAACTTAATATATAAATATTAACTTTACTGTTATCATTTGTCAAATATAATTTTTAGAAGTATAATATTATTGTTATTAGAAAGGTTGATTTATATATGAAAAAGATACTTTTAACAAGTACAGGTTTAGAAAATGAAAATATTAAAAATAAATTCTTAGAATTATTAAATTGTGATGCTAAAAAAGCAAAAGTTTTATTTATTATAACCGCTGCTAACGATCCAGACTCAGTTAGAGTATTATCTTATTGCTTAGATGATTTAACTAATTGTGGTATTCTAGATAAAAATATAACTTCTATGACATGCACAAACTATTAACTCAAGATGAAATAAATAAGTATAATGCAATTTATGCTTGCGGTGGTAGTCCAGAATATTTAGTAGATAGAATCTCTGAATTGAATTTTAAACCAATAATAGATAAGTATATAGAAAATGGTAGGATTTATATTGGCGTTAGTGCAGGAAGTATAGTAGCAAGTAGAAATTATAATAATGGACTTTGTTTCATTGAAAACAATTTAGATGTTCATTGTGAAGTAGAAACAGAAAACGGAATAATTAACACTAATAAAGATATATTTTTAACAGATAGTCAAGCGATATTAATAGATGGAAATAAAATAGGCTTGTCCGTAAACCAAATATAAACTAGAAAAAATAGAGAGAAAATGATATTATAAAAAAGGTTAGATATAAAAAGAAGAATTAGAAAGTAGATTTTATAGATCAATTCAGTTTATATCTAACCAATATAAAATT
>CAJUGE010000046.1 GCA_910586295.1 uncultured Bacilli bacterium
ATTCCTTACTATATTTTGCTTTTCGTCCCATAATAAAATACCTCCAAAGTAAACTTTATAATTTCAAGGTCGCGAATCCCCTAGGGGATTGTTTTCTTTTAATTATTTTATTTGTCTACTTTAGAGGTATCATATCATTCTCGGTTTGAGACTTTTTTGTTATTTGAATTTTTTCTTTAATATAAAATGTAATTTACCAATAATTATAGAAATAATATACATATAAATGCCTACTCCTACAATCCCAAAAATTGTTAACAATAGTATTTCATTATTTTGAATTATATATTCTATGAAGGATTTATTGCTATGTTCTATAATGAAAAGTGGTACGCAAAACCCCATCATTATGAAAACACTACTGATTATAGTACCTTGTATTAAATGATAGGTATAAAGAAAAGGGGATAAAAATATGATAAGTGCTGTAATAATTAAAATCACACTAGATATACCTAACGCTAAGCTATAATGATTAAACAAATATGGAACAATCATTAATAACATAGATACTATGAATAAAGCTAAAGAAGTTAATAAACTTATTGGCATTTGTTTATTTTTTATAATTTCATGATGATTTTTCCTTTTGCCATCTATAATTAAAATATTTAATAGGGATGGAAATTTATTTTCCAAAAGATGTTCTATTTCTGTGAGATTTGTAAATCTTATTGCATGAGTTACTTCATAACCAAAAACATTAAAAGTAAATTCGACACTACCAAATACTTGTCTTTTTCTTATACTATGAATGATAAATTCTATTTTTTTAAGGGAATCATAAGGTAAATTATAATATAAATGGGGAGTATCTATAATACGATCACAATAATTAAAAATGAAATTATCCTCATTTACATAGATGGTTGACAACTCTTTCTTTTTATTAGTATTAATGTTACTAAATATTGCACATATAATAAAACTGATAATAATTATTCCTACTAATGTTTCTATAGGATTTGTTAAATTTGACGAGTTATAAATAATAGATAAAAGTATACCAATTAAGTTAAGTATAACAAATAATCCCAAGCAAAAAAACACAAAAAATTTTATTATTATATTTGATATTGTTATAGCTTCAAAATATTTAGATTCATAAGTTCTTATGTCTTTCTTTTCAAAAACTATTCCATGTTCCATTAAAGATTTTTTTAATTCCTGAGATTCTTTTTCTGTAAGATTAAGTATATTCATTTTTTAACTCCTAATTAAAATAATTATAACATAAATTTTAGTTTTTTCATATCAATATAGGTTTAAATTCCTTTTCCTTTTTTTGGAGTTTTTTCCTAAGAGGCGAAATTAGCATGGATAAAAAACTTCTAAATTTTAACTCTCTATAACTCCTTTTTAAAAAAATAGTTGGCTTTATATTATCCACTATTTGTAGAAAACAAAGAAAAAAAGTAAAAAGAAGTAGAAAAAGAATACAAATAATTGCCAAAAAAGCCATAATATGCTATAATTCAAAAACAAAATAAAGCGATAGGAGTTGTAGCTATGTTGGACCCAAAGGAAATAAACAGGCTGTTACTTCGGATAGCAAA
>CAJUGE010000047.1 GCA_910586295.1 uncultured Bacilli bacterium
GATCTTTGAAAAATAAAAAAACACTAAAATAATATACAGGGAGAGTTTCGGCTTAAAACATAAAAACAAGAAAATATGCGGTTGAATATAGAGGGATTTCTTATATTATCTAGCATTAAGTCAAATTAGGGAAAATTTCTGTATAAAAGAATTAAAACTTGCCTTATGTCATATAATATATTATAATTTATGTATTAGCATAAAAGCTAAGGAGAGAAGTATGAAAAAAGAATACAAAATAGAGTACAATGAATTAACAAAAGATATCATAAATAATGAATACTTTTTACTTACTAAAAATGATTTGCATCATGGAAGTAGCAAATATGAACACTTAATTAGAGTCTCTAAGTGTAGTTTTGTACTAGGAAAAATATTTAAAGCAAACATAGAAACAGTTACAAAAGCAGGATTACTCCATGATTTCTTTTTTGGTGGAAGAAAAGAAAAAATAGAAAATAGTTACTTAAATCATCCAAATACTGCACTTAAAAATGCTCAAGAATATTTTAATATAGATGAGAATATTGCTTCTGCTATCAAAACACACATGTTTCATCATGTAGTATTAAAAAAAATATTTCCCTTTATAAATAGAAAAGAAAAAGTAAATTTCAAAGAAACCAAGCCTACAAACAAAGAAAGTTGGATAGTATGCATATCAGATCTATTAGTATCAATAATGGAATGTCAAAGATTTGAATTTTCATATATAGCTAACCTTTCTTACCTAATAATACTAAATATAATCTTTATAAAACATTAATTCTAGTATAAATTACTAGTTTTTTTCTTGCAAATATCATGATATAATTGGTGCAACAACAAGAAATGGAGTGAAAAAATGATAGGATACTTTAACCTAAGCGAGGAAGAATTAAATGCTTTACCAAAGGATATAAAAAATATAGAAGACAATCTTTATGATTTAACATACCCTTTAATAACAAACGATGTATTACCACATGATTTAAGATACTTATATGAAACACTAAACATACCAATTATTAAACCAAATGAATTAGAAAATTTTAAAATTGATGAAAAATTTAACAAAAAAATAAAAGGATTTTCAGAATACTTACAACTTAATATTGAAATTGAAATGTTGGAAGAAGGAAAAATAGGACATACTCTCAGGGTTGCAAGGCATGCGCATGAACTATGTACTCTTGCATGTCTTGATAAAAAAATGACAAAAAAAGTTTACATAGCTGCTCTTTTCCATGACTTAGGTAAAATAGAAGTCCCAAAGAGAATAACTAGCAAGCCTGGACGTCTCACAGAAAAAGAATTTGAAATAATGAAAACTCACTGCGAACATGGTTATGAAATATTGCAAGGCTACTTAGATGAAGAAATATTAGACATGATATTATCACACCACGAAAGAATGAACAAAAGTGGTTACCCAAAAGGCATAGTACCATCATTAGGAGCAAGAATAATAGGAATAGCAGACTCTTATGATGCAATGCTTTCAAACCGAGTATATAAAAAGAATAAATCCTTAAAAGGCACACTAGAAGAATTAGTAAACTGCACGATAGAAGTTAAAGATGGTGGAAAAGGAATTTTATACGATAAAGAACTAGTTAGAAAATTTGTAGCATTCCATGGTTATGATATTCTAAAACAAAAATTTATAAAAGAATAGTAACGAAAAAGATTGACATTTAGAGCAAAATATGTTACAATCTTATCAAGATGGGGGTAAAAAATATGAAAGTATTAAATGATAATTATTTAATAAGAAAAGAAGGTATTCATACTTCTAATAAAAGATTTATTTCTTTATCAGATTTACACTACGGAGTTCTACAACAGTTATTTTATAAAGGCTACATGAAAAAATTATTTGAGTATATCATAAAATCTAATTATGGTAAGAAAGTAGATGCAATTATTATACCAGGAGACTTAATATTTTGGATAAATAAATATCAAGATAAATATTTTATAAAAGTATTAAAAAGGGATCTAGAAAATCTTGCGTTTACACTACAAGCACCAGTTTTCGTATCATATGGTAATCATGACTTACCATTTAAAGAAGAAAGTCTAAGTGAAGAAGAAAAAAAAGAATGGGAATTAGCAAATTATATAGAAAATAGAAATCAAGGGACTTTTGTATTAAATAATGAACAATATAAAATTGATAATGTTGTAATAACAGGTTTTTCTCCTACTAGAGATGCATATAATCCTAATGCTATGCCAGATAAAGCCATAGAAATAGCAAAAGAAAGCTTTGATAAATGTAATTTTCGATTTAATAAAGAGAATATAAATATATTACTATCTCATGATAACAAATTTTTTACACATAGAAATATAACACAAAATTATAATGAACTATATAATGATTTGACTTTGATCATAGGCGGTCACCTACATGATGGTTACATCCCAATATGGTTACAAAGAATGTTTAGTGACGAATTGAAAGACTATGGTATATGGGAAAAATTTCCTCCAAAAATCGATATGTGTAGAGGAGCGTTTAAAGTGTCACAGGGAGGTCCAAGTAAAGTAATCTTGCCAAATGAAGAAAAAAGTACAACAATATTATTGAACGAAGATGAAACTGCTAGTATAGTTAACAGAGGTATAGCAAAATATTCATGGTTTATTCCAAGTACACCTAGTATAGTAACTGTAGAAATAGAAGAAGAGAATAAATTAACTTTAAAACGCTAAAGTATTGAAACAACATTAAATATATTATATAATTAACTTATGAAAACGATTATTAGAAGCTAAGTAATAAAAGTACTTATACTTTAGAGAAATAGTGGTTGGTGCAAACTATTATGAGTCTTTATGAAATCTACTTCTATAGCGAAGTGAAAACGCTTCCGGGGAATTCCCGTTATAATAAATTAAGACTAAATTTAGGATGGCACCGCACATTAAAAATGCTCCTAAAATAGTCTTTTTGTTTTCTAAAAAGAAAGGGTGAAAAAATGATAGATATTAATTTAATAAGAAATGACAAAGAAAAAGTAAAAACTAACATACAAAAGAAATTCCAAGACGAAAAACTTCCTTTAGTAGAAGAAGTATATGAACTAGACATAAAATACAGAGAGTCAAAAAAGAAAGCTGACGACTTAAAAGCAGAAAAAAATCGTATAAGTGACGAAATAGGCGCTCTTATGAGAGAAGGTAAAAAGGAAGAATCATTATCTCTACGTGAAAAAGTTGGAGAGTTATCAGAAGAAATAACAGCACTAGAAACAAGTGAAACTAATCTAGAAGAAGAAATAAAATCTCGCATGATGAAAATTCCAAACATAATTGATGAAAGTGTACCGATTGGAAAAGATGACAGTGAAAATGTTGAAATAGAAAAATTTGGGGAGCCATTCATTCGTAACTATGAAATTCCATACCATGCTGAAATATGTGAAGCATTAGGAGGGCTTGACAAAGACAGTGCAGGAAGAACAAGTGGAAATGGATTTTATTACTTAGTTGGAGACATAGCTAGATTACATGAGGCCACTATTGCATATGCAAGAGACTTTATGATAAACAAAGGATTTACATATTGCATACCACCATTCATGATTCGTAGTGACGTAGTAACAGGAGTAATGTCATTTGCAGAAATGGAAGCAATGATGTATAAAATCGAAGGAGAAGATTTATATTTAATTGGAACAAGTGAACATAGTATGATTGGTAGATTTAAAGGTCAAATAATAGAAGAAAAAGAATTACCAATAGCAATGACAAGTTATTCTCCATGCTTTAGAAAAGAAGTAGGCGCACATGGACTAGAAGAAAGAGGCCTTTATAGAGTACATCAATTTGAAAAACAAGAAATGGTAGTACTATGCAAACCTGAAGATGCAATGGAATGGTATAACAAAATGTGGAGTTACACAGTAGAATTCTTTAGAAGTATGGGAATATCTGTAAGAACCTTAGAATGTTGTAGTGGAGACTTAGCAGACTTAAAAGTAAAATCATGTGATGTTGAAGCATGGAGTCCAAGACAACAAAAATATTTTGAAGTTGGTTCATGCTCAACCTTAGGAGATGCTCAAGCAAGAAGATTAGGAATTAGAATGAAAACAGAAAATGGCAACCAATACTTAGCGACACTCAACAATCCTGTAGTAGGCTTATGCACTCAAATAGGAAATTGGTTGAAATCCTTGAATTTTCAAGCAAAATCGACTCTCATAAGTGCTTAACAATTAACGAAAATAATGTTAAATTTTATCTCGAAAATGTGAAAGTTATTGTTGCTGTTTGTGTTTAAAGGCAATTACAAAATAATCTCACAAATATATTTAAAACAAGATGGTAGAGTTTGTAATACCAAGTAAGAAAGGAATGATTGGAAATGTTAGATATAAAATTCGTAAGAGAGAATAAGGACAAAGTAAAGGAAAATATTAAGAAGAAATTTCAAGATGAGAAATTACCTTTAGTAGATGAGGTAGTAGAACTAGATCAAAGAATTAGAGAATTAAAATCAAATGGAGATACTTTAAGACAGGAAAGAAATAAAACAAGTGATGAAATAGGTATTTTATTTAGAGAAAAAAAGACAGAAGAAGCAAATGCTAAAAAACAAAGAGTTGTTGAAATCAACAGTCAATTACAAGAAATAGAAAAAGAAGAGAGTAAACTTTCTGAAACTTTAAAAAGTAAAATGATGGTTATACCACAAATTATTGATGATAGTGTGCCTATTGGAAAAGATGATAGTGAAAATGTTGAAATAGAAAAATTTGGAGAACCATTTGTACCAGATTATGAAATACCATATCATGCAGATATTTGTGAAGCATTAGGTGGACTTGATAAAGATAGTGCAGGAAGAACAAGTGGAAATGGATTCTATTATTTAGTTGGGGATATTGCAAGACTTCATGAAGCAACTATTGCTTATGCAAGAGACTTTATGATAAGTAAAGGTTTTACTTATGCAATACCACCATTTATGATTCGTAGTGATGTTGTTACAGGTGTTATGTCATTTGCAGAAATGGATGCAATGATGTATAAAATTGAAGGAGAAGATTTATATTTAATAGGAACAAGTGAACATAGTATGATAGGTAAGTTTAAAGGACAAATTATAGATGAAAAAGAATTACCAATCGCTATGACAAGTTATTCTCCATGTTTTAGAAAAGAAGTAGGAGCTCATGGTCTTGAAGAAAGAGGATTATATAGGGTTCATCAATTTGAAAAACAAGAAATGGTTGTATTATGCAAACCAGAAGATGCTATGGAATGGTATAACAAAATGTGGAGTTATACAGTAGAATTCTTTAGAAGTATGGGAATAGCAGTTAGAACTTTAGAATGTTGTAGTGGAGATTTAGCAGATTTAAAAGTTAAATCATGTGATGTAGAAGCATGGAGTCCAAGACAACAAAAATATTTTGAAGTTGGTTCTTGTTCAACTTTAGGAGATGCTCAAGCTAGAAGATTAGGTATTAGAATGAAAACTGAAAATGGTAATCAATACCTTGCAACACTTAACAACACAGTAATCGCTTCTCCACGCTCACTTATTGCAATTCTAGAACAATGTTATCAAAGTGATTCTAGCATAAAGATTCCAAAGGTTTTACAACCATATATGGGTGGTATGGAATATATTAAGCCAAAACAAAAATAATTAAAAATTAAAATTGAGTATAGATATCTATATTCTTTTTTTTCAAAAAAATTAGGGGGTGAGATAAATGTCAGTGTTTAAAATAGAAAAAACAAAAGATTTTACCATAATGAGTAATTATCATTTGAGAGATAGAAATTTAAGTTTTAAAGCAAAAGGTTTATTATCATTTATGTTAAGTTTACCACCAGACTGGGATTATTCTTTAAAAGGTTTATGTGCAATTAGTAAAGAAAATAGAGATGCAATTAGATCAACATTGAAAGAATTGCAAGATAATCACTATTTAGAAATAGAAAAAGTAAGAGGAAATAAAGGGTATTTTGAATATAATTATTTAATATATGAAAAACCACATATTATTGATAGAGATAATGAAAGTAGTCCAGATATGGAAAATCCACCTCTGGACAATCCAAATATGGAAGAACAACTACAAATAAATACTAATAAACAAAATAATAAAAGACAAATAGATAAAGATGATAAAACCATACCATCTTTTTTTGTTGCTGAAGAACATAATATTTTAACATTAGAACTAATTGATAGAGGATATATAACTGAAGAAGATACACAAATATTTTATTATGATAAGTTGTTTGAAAATTTATTAGAAGAAGATAATTCTTATAAAGATTTAATTCAAATAATTCATTATATAGTTCCTAGAGTAACAAAAAGAAATTTTATTGATGAAGATGGTAATGTAATAGAGAACAAATTTGGTTATTTTAAATCTTCAATAATAAGCAATATAAATAAATTAAAAAATCCCATTGAAAATTTATGGGAAGATGAAGAAGAATTTTTTGAAGAATATGTAAGATAAAAAATAGTCTATCACTTGATAAACTATTTGATAATTATATTTTTGGGATTAAATAAATCACTATCGAAAAAATCTTTTAAAGTAATATTCAGAGTAGTACATAGTTGAAATAAAACATAAGAACTTGGGTTGATATTCCTACAAGTAGTAATATTTTGTAAAGACGAAGGAGGCACAGATGACGCTTCTGCTAAACCATTTGGAGTATAACCATATTTATCGCAAAGGTCAAAAATTCTTTTGCTAACTGCTTCTTGAAAAGTCATAACATTTACCTCTCTTTCTTTAATATTTCATAATAATTTTATCAAAATCAGAGTGTAAAAATTTACGCATATGCGTTGACTTATTATAAATACTATGATAAACTCTAAAAAGTAGATAATTTATTAATTATTAATTTATAATATAATAAAAAGTGGTAGTATTTGTTTTGGGTGTACTATCACTTTTATAATTTTCTAAACTTATCTACGATTATATTGATCAACTCGAGCTGGTAATTTTTTTGCCTTATTGGCAGTTTGTTTGTTAAATAAATCAATAACTTCTACTCCTAAAGCAAATGATATTACATCAATATTACTACAAGTAGGATTTGCATGACCACATTCGATAAGACTTATATAAGCCATTTTAAATTTTGTTTTTTCTGCAAATTGTTCTTGTGTCATTTTTCTTTGGTATCTATACCATTTTGTATTAAGTCCAAGTAATTCTTGTGTGTTCATATATTGCACCCTCTTTCTTATAGTATTATTTAAAAATGTAAAAATTATTTACATATAAATTATAAAGTTTTATCTTAACAAACTTAATACCCATTAAAATTGTTAATTTATTTTGAAAGGAAATGATAGAATGAATCAATTAAAAGTAGTAAAAAGTATTTTAAATAAAGTTGAAAAAATGGATGTAGAATATCCATATAGTGTTGTTAGAAGTATATTGATGTGTGAAATTATGAGAGAACATTATGATGAGAAGGACACAACAGGCAAAAAAGAAATTATTACATTGTTAGAGAATTATTTTGAATTTATGTCTAAATATAGAGAAATAGATGGGGTAAAAACATTATTTAGTAATTATGATTTACAAAATGTTTTTGTGGATAATAAAAGTTTTGATGTTATAAAACAATTTTTAATAAAAAATATTATCAACAAAAAAGAATATGTTAGTAAATGCGAATATCATTATGATAATAATTATAGTCAGAATGTTATTGAAGAAGAGAGTGATTTTTTAGACATAATTAAGAATATTATTGTCGGCAATGAATTTCAGTATGGTGATGCAATATTTAGAATTATGGATGATTTAGATTTAGAATTTTTCCTTTACTTTAACAACAATAGATATAAGAATACATTGATATTTTCAAAATATAGTTTATTTAATTTAATAAATTATTTTGATTATTTTTTATCTGTTGTTGATTCAACTTTTAAAAGAGATAATAAATTTTTAATCAACTTTATGATAACTATATTGTTTGACCAAAAAACTAATTATAGGCTTTTTTATAATGTATTACAAAACAAGAAATTGAATGTAAAAGATTCTTTAAGTAATGCAGAAAACTTTATCATAAGAAAATATCGTCAAGGATTTTTTAAGACCAAAACACAATATTATATAAAAATAGGAATGAATACTAATTCAAAAATTAGAACTTTTTCAATGACACAAAATAAAGATATATTAGAACAAATTCATAAAGCAACTGAAAAATTGAGCAATGAAACTATTTTTGATTTGTTTTATCTTTCTTTTATAAATGATAAAGACTTAAGTTTATTAGATATTTCTAAAATAGATAAAATAGCAGAAGACATAGCAGTATCAAATCCTAAAGCATTAGTTAAAAGTAATGATGTAAGTTTGCATGAAAATAAATTAGTAAATGATTATATAGGCTTGCTTATTGAAACTACTCAACAAAATAATAAATTTATTCTTGAAAATTTTACAATATTAAATAATATAAAAAATGATTATATGATTAAATTATTTGAAGGGAAAATTAAAGTAAATACTAATCGCATATATGCTCTTAAAATAGTTAAAATAAAGGGAATTATTTATACTTATGTTAACTTTAAAGGAACTAATATTTTTAAAGATAGAATATTTACAAAAGAAGACGCAATAAGAATAGTTGAATTTATTAAACATGAAGAAGAATGGAGTAAGTAACATGAAAGAAAATATAATTTATGAAAAAATAACAAATGATAAAATTGAATTTCAAAGTAATGAACAATTATTATCCATGATTAAAAAAATTATGGATAAATATAATCTGAATCATAATGAAATACTTTTAAATTATTTTAAAGATAAGAATGTGTTAAAGGTATTTGAATTAAATCGTAAGCGTTATAGATATACACGAGATGGATATTTATCAATAAGATCACTTACATATGTCTTAGTTTATTTTGATACATTATTAGATCAATTAGAACAATTACATAAAAGAAAAGGTATTTCTAAAATTTTTTTGGATTCTTATTTTATGAATGAAAATAAATTAACTAACTTTTGTAGTGACATATCAGGAGATGTTTTTAATGCTTATTCCTCAACAACTTATGATTCTATTAAAAAAAGTAATTTGTATTTATTAACAAATGATTTTTTAACAGGACTTAATAAAATGAAATTATATTATAATATTTTCTTTGGAAGAGCTAATAACAGATATCTTTTAAATTATAAAAATGAACTTAATAAGGAAGAATTAAAGTATTTTATTTGTAAAATAAGTAAAAATTTGAAAAATGAAGAAATTATGTTTATTTATGAACTTTTAAATAAGAATTTAGAACAATTAACTAAAGATGAAGAAAAAGTTATGAAGAATATCATAAAAACCTTTAATAAAAAAGATTCAAATATAATCGTATATCCAAATTTTTTATTGGAAGAAGATAAAGTTCTAATTGCAAATATTCCACAATTTTTGAAGGATTTTGAAAAAGAAATGATTTTTAGCGATTTTGAAAATTGTAATAAAGTAATAAATAAAGAAAGCATTGAAGTTTATACATTTCAAGTTAAAGTTAATACAAATACATATGATTGTAAAATAAGAAAACTATTAGGAGCATTACATTTATATTTATATGATGAAGATAAAATAATTTATAAAGATAGAATTTATTTTTTAGATGATATTAAAAGATTTTTAATTATTATAAAAGAACAAAATCGAATTAAAGAGAATAATTATAGTTTTTGGAATTGAAATAAATTATAAAAAGAAGAGGGGAGATTTATGATTAAATAAAAATAGTGTAGAACTATTGTAGTTTTTTGGCGATTTATGTTATACTTGTAATAGTTAAGATAATAACTTAACTATTGAACCATTTAACAGTGCCTATCATACAGGCATCTCACTTTCAAATAGTTGCTAGTACAGAACTATTTTTATTTTGGAAAAAATGTTATAATAATCTTAACAACAAATAGTAATTTGTTTAATAGGAGGAATCTAAATGGATAAGAAAAAGATAATGAATTGGGTAATAGCAATTATAGTGGCTATTGTATATTTATCAATAAGTATTATATTTGATGCGTGGGCATATTCTTGGCTTATATGGGTGGTTTATGCAATTTATAGATTTATTGCAAAATAGACAAATTACAATTTGAAATGGAGTTGGAATACTATGGCTAATGAAAGTAAAAAAGATTTTAATGTAATGATGAACAACAATAAAGATATGCCTAAAATACAAATAGTAGAAGATGAAAAAATAATAAAAAAATATGGTGGAACTAAAATGTTTTTTGCACCACCTATTTATTATGATGAGTTAATGAAAAAAGTACCAAAGGGAAAACTTATAACTGTTAGTGTTATGAGAGATTATCTAGCAAAGACAAATAATGCAGACTTCACTGATCCTATGACAGCAGGTATATTTGTAAATATAGTTGCTTGGGCTAGTTATCAAAGAGATGAAGATATTACACCATATTGGAGAACTTTGAAATCAGATGGAGAATTAAATGTTAAATATCCAGAGGGAATAAAATTACAAAAAAGATTACTTGAAGAAGAAGGACACACAATTATTTCAAAAGGAACAAAGAATATAAAATACTATGTTAAGGATTTTGAAAATAGTTTGATAGAACTATAATTACAAATTACAATTTTATAGTTATTGATTTATAGTAATTTACCGAAAAGATTGTCAGTAATGACAGTCTTTTTTGTTATATATTGACTTTTAACGATAACTACTATAAAATATAGTAGTGTAGTTTATAGCAAAAAAGGAGATGTGGAGTATATGAAAAATTATGACAACTATTTTCTTCCAGTAGATAATATGGAAGAAGCAAAAAGATATTATGAGGAAATATTGGGGTTAAAAAAGAAATTTGATTTCTCTAATAAGGGAATGGTTGCTTATAATATTGGAAATGAAGAACCTGCAATAATTCTAAAAGACAAAAATAAATTTGAGAATTTAAAGCCTACAATATGGTTTGAAGTAGAAGATGTCGCAATCTTCTATAAAGAAATGTTGAATAATGGTATAAAATTTTTGAGTGAGCCTTTTAAAATTGGAACTGGTAATGCAGTCGAGTTTGAAGATCCATTTGGAAATAGACTTGGCGTTACAGATTATATTAAGTAAGGAGTAGAGATTATGTCAAATATAGATTTGGTATTATTAGGACTTATTAAACAAAAATCACAAAGTGCTTATGATATTAAAAAAAATATAGAATATCGTAATATACCAAGATGGGTAAAAATTAGTGAACAGTCTATTTATAAGAAAGTATTACAATTAGAATCAAAAAAATATATTGTTAGTCATAAAGAGAAAGAGGGAAATATGCCAGATAAAGCAGTATATACTATTACTGACAAAGGTAATGATTATTTTAATAAACTTATGAATGATATTTCAAATTCTGATGTTAGTCTATATTTGGATTTTAATGTTATTATTACGAATTTAGATTTAGTAGATGATGAACAAAAACAGATTCTTGTTTCTAATATAAAATCAAAGATATTAGAATTAAAAGAATTACTAAATGAAAGACAATCTCATAGACAACATATTCCTAATGTTGGAAAACAAATGTTCAAACAACAATTAGCATTAGTAGAAACATTAGAAAAGTGGATAATTGATTTTGAGAATAGTTTAAAAGAAAAAAATTAGCAAATATTGATTTTAAGTTAAAAGATAAATTTGTAGGGAGGGAAGTTCCATGAAAATAATCAACATTGGTATTCTTGCTCATGTAGATGCAGGAAAGACGACCTTAACGGAAAGTCTACTTTATACAAGTGGAGCGATTTTAGAATTAGGCAGTGTAGATAAGGGAACAACAAGGACAGATACTATGTTTTTAGAACGTCAGCGTGGAATCACAATTCAGGCAGCAGTTACTTCTTTTAATTGGAATGACTACAAAATCAATATTGTAGATACTCCTGGACATACAGATTTTATAACAGAAGTGTATCGTTCCTTATCTGTTCTTGATGGAGCTATTTTAGTAATTTCTGCTAAAGATGGTGTACAAGCACAAACTCGAATACTATTCCATGCACTTCAAAAAATGAATATACCAACAATTATTTTTATAAATAAAATAGATCAGGATGGAATTAACTTAAATAATATTTATCAAAATATCAAAGAAAAACTTTCAAATGATATTATTGTTATGCAAAATGTAACATTAACTCCAGAAATATCAATTAAAAATATTATTGATTTAGATGATTGGGATCCTGTAATTTCCAGAAATGATAAACTTTTAAAAAAATATATTGCAGGAGAAAAATTGACTATACAGGAATTAACGTATGAAGAATATAGGTGTGTTAAAAAAGGTTCGTTGTTTCCTATATACCATGGAAGTGCTAGAAATAATATAGGGACTCAACAACTCATTGAAGCTATTTCAAATCTTTTTTGTTCTGAAATGAATGAGAATGGTTCAGAACTATGTGGAAGAGTTTTTAAAATTGAATATACAGACCATAAGCAAAGATTAGTTTATTTGCGTCTTTACAGTGGAACATTACACTTACGAGATACAATTATATTGCCAGAAAAAAAGAAAGTGAAACTTACAGAAATATATATTCCTTCAAATGGGGAAATGATACAGACAAAAATAGTTTGTTCTGGAGATATTTTTATTATACCTAACAATACATTAAGATTGAACGATATTATAGGAAATGAAAAGATTTTGCCATGCAATGTATGGAATGACAATACTGCACCAATACTACGAACAAGAATTGAACCGATAAAAATAGAAGAGAGAGAAAAATTATTGGATGCTCTTACAGAAATTGCAGATACTGATCCTCTTTTACGTTATTATGTTGATACGATAACACATGAAATCATCATTTCTTTTTTAGGAACAGTGCAGTTAGAAGTTATCTGTTCTCTGTTGATTGAAAAATATCACATAAACATAAGAATCGAAGATCCAACCGTAATTTATTTGGAAAAGCCATTACAAAAGGCAGATTATACTATTCATATTGAAGTACCACCAAATCCATTTTGGGCATCAATTGGATTATCAATAACTCCACTTCCAATTGGCAGTGGAATACAGTACGAAAGCAAAGTTTCACTCGGTTATTTAAATCAAAGTTTCCAAAATGCAGTAAGAGAAGGTATTAATTATGGACTGGAGCAAGGATTGTATGGTTGGAAAGTGACAGATTGTAAAATATGTTTTGAATATGGTGTTTATTATAGCCCTGTTAGTACTCCCTCGGATTTTCGCTTTCTTGCCCCAATTGTACTTGAACAAACATTGAAAAAAGCGGGAACGCAATTATTAGAGCCATATCTTTCGTTTATACTTTTTACACCACAGGAATACTTTTCTCGTGCATATAATGATGCACAAAAACATTGTGCAATAATTGAAACAAGTCAATCAAAAAATGATGAAGTTATTTTTACAGGACATATTCCTGCACGTTGTATTAATGAATATCGTAATACTTTAACTCTATATACAAATGGGCAAGCAGTTTTTTTGACAGAATTAAAAGATTATCAAATTGCTACTTGTGAACCAGTTATTCAATCACGCAGACCAAATAATCGAATAGATAAAGTACGCCATATGTTTAATAAAAAAGAAAATTAAGTTACTATTCGCTAAATTACAATTTGTTAAGTAGTTGATGATATGGATAAGTATTTAGAAATCAAAAAGATTTTTGTACTGTTTAGATGTGATTATGATAGAGAAAGGATGCTAATACAATTTGGTCTGTAAGCTATGATATTAAAAATAATAGCATTTATAGGATTGATGGAAATCCAAAAAGGAAAAAATATAAAATAGATACAAGGTTAAATTTAAAGAATAATTTTATGTTTAAGGTAAATCTAAGGCAATAGAAAATTTACTTTTTTCTGTTATAATATAAGTAATAATAATTTTAAAAGTGAGTTGATATGAAAATGAGAACAGAGAAACAAATATATGATACTATACTTAATTTTGCTAAAGCAGATGATAGAATTAGGGTGGTTACTTTAGAAGGTTCAAGAACAAATATTAATATTATACCAGATGATTTTCAAGATTATGATATTACTTTTTTTGTCACAGACATGCAGAGTTTTATTAATAGTGATGAGTGGCTTAATGTTTTTGGAGAGAGACTTATTATGCAAAAACCCGAGGATATGGAATTGTTTCCAAAAGAAGAAAAAGGGTATTCATATCTTATGTTATTTTGGGACGGAGTTAAAATAGATTTGACATTATTGCCATTAGAAGTTTTAGATGAATATTTTACTTGGGATAAATTAGTAAAATTATTATTAGATAAGGATAATCGTGTTACTAATATACCAGTACCTACAGATGAAGATTATTATATAGAACATCCGACAGCACGTTCTTTTGATGATTGCTGTAATGAATTTTGGAATACTGTAACATATGTAGTGAAAGGATTATGTCGAAAGGAAATTTTATTTGCAATCGACCATTTAAATAATATTGTGCGTATGGAATTACTGCGAATGATTTCATGGAAGGTTGGAATAGAGCAAGGTTATAGTTTTAGTCTAGGAAAAAACTATAAATTTTTAGAACGATATATTTCACCTGAATTATGGAAGAAAATTCTTGCTACATATAATATGGGGTCATATACAGAAATGTGGAAATCTTTAGAATTATGTATGGGAATTTTTAGAATGGTATCAAAAGAAGTGGCACAATGTTTAAATTATTTATATCCAGATTATGATAAAAATATTAGTAATTATGTTATAAGACAAAAAGAAAAATATCAAAGATAAAACATTTCTAACATTTGATGATAAAATAATTGGATATCAAAATTATAAAGAGGGCAACAAATTACAATTTATCGAGTAAATTATCTAAAATAAGTATAATTTATCAAATATATATAAACTGCAAAATCGCAATATAAATATATTTAAAAATGCAAAAATGCAGTTTTTTTGTTGACTTTTGTCGTTTTATAGTATATTATATAAACCAATTTAAAGAGGGGGAAGTAGTATGCTAAAAACTCAATCAATGAATCTGGATTATATTAGAACTTTTGTAATAGTTGGACAATCTAAAGATTTAACTGATGCTGCATCAAAACTTAATATTGATCCAACTAATGTCTCAAGACATATAAAAGCATTAGAAGAGATAATGCAAACGAAATTATTAAATAGAAATCAAAAAACTTTTGAATTAACTGAAGATGGAAAAAAATTATTTGAAGGATATGAAAAAGCATATAACATGATGCTTTTAGCAGAAAAAACATATACACAAAGTAAATCTCTTAATAGTGGAAAATTAACTATTGGTATAAGTCCAGAGATGGAATTAGGATTTGCAAATGATAAGATTAAGAACTTTAAAAGCAAGTATCCTAATGTTGTTGTTAAAATAATTAATTTACCAACACAGGAATTATATGAAAAATTGTCCCAATTTTATGTTGATTTTATTATTGACACTCCAGTAAATAATTTTAAAAAAAGTAGCAATATTAAAGTAAAAGAATTATTTTTAGATCAATACTGCATAGCATATTCTCCACAATATTTTAAAATTGAATTGAATTCTATAAAAGATTTAATGGATTTACCTTTAATCTTACCAATTACTTCTAAAACTGAAAGAAAAATGTTTGATGAATTAGTAAAGAAAGAAAATATTAGTAAAAATCTTTCGTTAGAAATAGATAATTATGAATCTATTATGGATTATATTGATTCTGGACTTGGATTTGGTTTAGTTCCTAAAAGATATATTACTGATAATGAATATAAAACTCTAGATATTGATTTAAACAAAGAAATTATAATAGCATATATTCCAGAAAATTTATCAGAATCTGCTAAAATGTTATTAAATGAATTTGAATAATAAAATATTTTATACTCTAGTTTTAATAGACTAGAGTATTATTTTGCAATTTTGCAGTTACAGTTGTAAAATTGTATGGCTATCTATTTCAATAGATATGTTATTATAAGCACCATTAAAGCGAGGTGTTTATATGCAAGTAATTGAAATGCATTCGAGTTGGTTAGCAATTAACTCTATTATAGGTTGCACTAATAATTGTAAATATTGTCTATTACAAGCAACTAATGATAATTGTCATGTACCAAAGATTTTAGCAACCCCAAAGGAAGCAGTAGAACAATTATTAAATTATAAATATTATGATTTAGATATTCCAGTTTGTCTATTACCTAATACTGATGCTTTCTTAAATGAAACTAATATAAATTATTTAATTGAGCTTTTAGAAGAAATAAGAAAACATCATATAAAAAATGATTTAGTAATTATTACAAAATGTAAAATTACTAATAATGTAATTGATTTAGTAAAAAAGATGAAATCAAATGGGCAAAATATAGTATTTTATATTAGTTATTCTGGATTAGGAAAGGATGTAGAACCTGCTATTTCTGAAGAAATTTTAAAAAGAAATTTTAAATTGTTAAGTGAGAACAATATTGATGTTATTCATTACTTTAGACCATTTCTTCCTCAAAACTCTAATCCAGAAAGGATTCAAGAAATATTAGATTTTGTGAATCAATATACTGATGTGTCAGTAATTACTGGACTTGCTCTCATTGAAACATTTATTGATAAAATAGAGTGTTGGAATGAAATAAAAGAGAATAAAGAAAAAGCACTAAAAGCCAACTGTGTATGGCCTCAAAGTGCATGGGATTATTTTAATAATTCATATTCTCATAAACAACAAACATTTCAAACGAATACTTGTGGATTAAATGCAAAATTAAAAAGAGCATCATCACAATATTATGGAACATTTGAATGTCAAAATTATAATCATTGCAGTGAAGAACAAAGAAATCGTTGTAAACTAGCTCATAAATTATTAAACCAACAACAAATAATAAATCAATGTAAAAATCTATTAAAAAAACTGGATTTTAACATTGAAAATGTAGGATTTTATTTTGATGAATTTGGCAGTTTAGAACTTAAAAATATAGATTTAAAAATAAGTGATGCTTCTTATTTATCTTATAAATTAGGAGTTAAAGTATATATTTCTTCAAACTGTATTGTTCCAGATACTTACAATTCTACATTAAATGGTGCAAAACCTTTGGTATTGAAAGTAGGTGCAAAGTAATGAAAGATATTATTAAGTTTTTAGATGTCCATTATAAATCAGCATTAAAGTTAGTAAGCGATTTTGATATTACCAAAAATAAAGCATGGAATCCTCAAATTTATCTAAATGAACTTTATGTACAATTAGGTCATGTTTATAATGTTTTATTTGCGAATGAAAATGTTAATGAAAATAAAAGAAAAATTGATAATCTAGGAGATGAATTATCAGATGTTTTATTGCAACTAATCAATTTGGCTAAAATCATGAATATCAATATGTATGATATAAAAGATTATAAAGACTTTAAATATGATAACATAAATGGAATTACAATTTTATTGGGACAATTAACAGAAGCAGTTATGGAAATCAATGAATGTCGCTTTAAAAAGAGTAGATATGGATTTGATTCTAGTTATGATTTTGTAAAGGATCGTTTATTCAAACTATTTATCATTACTTATAACATATCTAAAGATTATAAGTTAGATATGATTAAAGAATTTGATGATATGTTAAAAGATGCTAATGGCTTTTTAGATAGATTTAGAAAAGGAAATAATAAAGTAAACGAATATATTGATATATATGATTCTAATGAAAATCTATTAGGTTATTGTGAAAAAGGAAAAGCTCATAAATTAGGTTATTGGCATAAAGTATTCGGATGTTTAATTTATAACAGTAAAAGACATAAAGTATTTATGCAATTAAAAAATCCTAACTATAACAAAATAAACAAAATTCCACTTTTAGAAATTACTGCAGGAGGACATCTTATCTCTGGCGAAACATTACAAAATGGTGTTCGTGAAATAAAAGAAGAAACAGGATTTACTGTTGAGTATGAAGAATTAACTTTTTTAGAAAAAAGAAAATGTAATAAGACTATTTCAAAGGATTATAAAATAAAAGAGTTCCAATATTATTATAGTTTGGACTTAAATATTCAAGTAGAAGAATTTAAGAATTTTGATACATCAGAGGTGTTATCATTTGTAGAAATTGATATTAGTGATTTAATTAAATTACTAAATGGAAAAATAAAGAATATAAAAGGTAAAAATTCAGAAAGTGAAGA
The DNA here is from genome assembly GCA_910586295.1 of uncultured Bacilli bacterium. Lineage (GTDB taxonomy): Bacteria > Bacillota_I > Bacilli_A > RF39 > UBA660 > MGBC139354. The sequence continues at coordinate 18,254 of CAJUGE010000047.1, forward strand.
TATGATAATTACCATAGATGATTTAGATCAGGCATATATAAAAAATGGTTTATACATATCACTTTTAACGAAGTTAAATTTAAAAAGGGGGAAAGGAATTATGCAAAGAAAAATTAGAAAACTTTATCGTACAATAAATCATCAGAAGAAAAGAAAACCAGAAGAATTTTATTTTGACGATGGTAAAGTATGTAATTCTAAAGATTATAACAAAGATAACATTAAGTATTCAGTGCAATTAGTAAACACTGATAGGAATACTGATAACTATATTGTATGTTTATTAGCAATTATCAATCACAAACCAATTCCACAGTTATTAAAAAAAGAATTTAATAGTAAGAGAGGAACAAACAAATATTTTAATGAAATATGTGCATTAGTTGAAAATAATACTAACCAAGAAATTATTGATAAATGTTATGAAGATAAGTTTTTAAATATGGGAAAGGTTAGCTTCTTTAGTAAACTATTCTAAAATGGAAGATAAATTCCAATAATTTTACCTATAAATATGACTACATTTTGGATATTGTTATTCCAAAAATCCCATGTTACAATGTTATAAATAGGACTTTTCATGTAGAGAGGTCTTATTTTTTTACCTTTTTCACTGCAAAATTGCAGTTGGTAATGCAAAAATGCTTGACTTTTTAATAAAAAGTTGTATTATATACTACAATTATTTATATTATCTTTAATATAAATTATGTAGTAATTAGCAGTTTTGGGGTTCTGGTAATGCTTTCAATTTATAACTTTATAAGCAACAAGAGAAAATTACTAGAACGATAGTATTTTCTCTTTTTTGAGAAACTAGAGGGGGATAAATATGAAAGCACTTATTTCAAGAAAGTATTTAGATAACTTTGAAATGAAAGAATTAAGCAAAGCAGTTTTTGATTTATTTGATGATTATAATTTCATTTGCAGTTTAGTTAGAGATCATATGATAGAAAAAACGAATTGTAGAGATTATGCTAAAAATAAATCCAATAGTTCAAGTGAAGAACTAAAATCACTTTTAAAAAGAGAATCATATATAAAATATTTAAAAGAGTTTGAAAAAAAAGTTGAAGACTTAAAAGCAAATTTTACAGATGATGAATTAAAAGTATTCAAATATAGTATTGGAGATAGAGAAACTGATAAAGAGCTTTGTGATCGAATAACCAAAACATATAAAACTTATTTCATTATTAAGAAAAGTTGTTATGTTAAAGTTGCTTTAAAATTTAATTTATTACCAGAAACTGTTGATGAGACATTAGAAAGAACTTTTATGGCTATTGCATAGGTAAATTTATACAAAAACACAAAACAACATGAAAAAAGCACGAAACAACATGAATTGAACATACGATTCTATTGAAATGAATTTGTCAAGTGCTATAATATGGTAAAATGAAAAAATTATGCGAGGAGGAAAAACCTCTTTTTATTTTTTTCATTTTGAGGAGAAGAAACCTTTTTGGAATCTTCTCTTTTTTTATGGGAGGAATGGTTTGATATGGTTATTGAAAATGAATTGAAAAATGAAGAGTATATTGATGAATTTATTTTAAGTCCAGAAGAATTAAAAGAATTTGATATGGAAGAAACATTTAATAATGTACTAGAAAAGATAAGAAAGTTAAAAAAAGCGAGGAATATTTTTATAAATGGTTATCATTTAAGACTTACTCCAGACTATCAACCTAGATTAGAAGCATTTACTAATAGTGTAACTGATAAAGTAGGTAATGCAGTTGAATATAAGTTAGATTCAGAACAAGAATATAATGAGTTTAATTATCATTTAAGTAAGTTATATGAAACAATGTCGAAAATTGAAATTGCTTATATCAATGATTGCTTATTATGTAATAGATCAGAAAACTCTGTAAAAGAGAAGTTTAATGCTACTAGAAAAACTTTTGAAGATGCTAAAAATAGCAGTATCGCAAGATTTGCATTAGCATTTAATATCATTGAATATAAATAAATATTTAACCATTTCTTCCAAAGGAAGGAGGAAAAAACATGAAAACAATTTTAAAAATCCCATAAATTAAAAAAATTGATAAAAAACTCTTGCAAAATTTCTTTTTTTAAGTGATAAATATATAAAGAGGAAAACTTATTATTTGGTTATTAAAACACCATATAAGCAAGTTTATGATAGGAGTGAATGAGTTATGCGAGATAAAAAGAAATTGCCTTTAAAAATGATATTTTTAGGGGTATTACTCTTAGTAATTGTTGGTAGTGTTTACTGTATAAATCAACATAATTTATTTAAAGATAATTCGCAAGAACAAAGTTCAAAAAAATCAGATGATAATAAAGAATTAGAGAATAAAGAAATAGATACCAAACAAGATAATGAGAATTCTGAAGAACAAAAAGTAGAAGATAAGGGAGAGGAAAGCATCAACCAAAATAATGAAACAAAAGTTGAAAGCACTCCAAAACAAAATAATAATAGTTCTTCAACTCAAAATTCTAAACCTAATACAAATAATGTAACAACCAACAACAATATAAATAAAAATCAAAATAATTCAAGTAATAACACAGAAACAGTACCTAAACAAGAACCACCAAAACAAGAAAATCAACAACCAGTAGTACCAAGTTGCACTCCAAAAAAGTTTGATATGAATTTTGTACGAGCAGATTTTTCATCATTTGGAGAGTGTACTGCAAAAGGAGATAAATATAAAGAGGCGGGATATGGTTATTTTTGTGATAACTATCAAGATGATTGTGGAACTACATATTATATGCTAACAATTTATGAAAGAAATACTGGTAAAGAGTATGACTTTCATACAATACCATTACCTTAACAGGTAATTTTTTTATGCAATAAAATAAAGGAGGATTAGATTTATGAAGAAAAAGTTAAAGTGTTTATTGCTTTTATTTGGTTTATTAGCATTATGTCCTAGTATTCAAGTAAAAGCTCAAACTTATCAAGAAACATTTAATGATAAATATAAGTGGATTCCTGATACTTTTATAAACAAAGAAAAAGGAAGCACAAAAAAATATCAACAATTAGCAGTGATTACTAGAAAAAGTGATAACCAGTTTGTATATTGCATTGAACCTGGGACTCCACTAGATAGTAATGAAATTTATACAGGTCAAGATTATGACCAAGCATATGTAGCGAACATGACACAATCACAATGGAGAAGAATTCAACTTTTAGCATACTATGGTTATGGATATAGTGATTCAGAAGTAAATCATACTGATTTAAAATGGTATTCAGTTACTCAATTTATGATTTGGCAAACTGTACCACATGGTTATGATATTTACTTTGCTGATTCACTTAATGGAAATAGAATTAGTAAATATACAAGTGAAATGGCAGAAATGGAAGCATTGTTAAGTAAACATTATGCTACACCAGACTTTGGAGCAACAAATTTTGAAACAGTTATAGGTCAAACTTTAAAATTGACTGATAATAGTGGTGTTTTATCAAAATATGAGGTAACTAGCAATTCATTCATTTCATCCAGTAAATCTGGAAATGATTTATATTTAACTGCAACTGCAGTTGGAAATACTAATATTTCGCTAACAAAAAAAGATGTTAAATATTCCCATCCTACAATAGTTTATGTAAAATCTGGAACACAAGATGTTGTTCAAGTAGGTAGTTATGATCCAATCGATACAAAAATAAATGTTAATATTTTAGGTGGTAAAATTACTGCAGAAAAACTAGATAGCAAAACATTAAGTTATAAACCTTTAGGCGACGCTAAGTTGACAGGAGCAGTTTATGGAGTGTATAATGAAAATGATGTTAGAGTTGGTCAAGTTAGTATTGGAAATAATAATACAGGGACAAGTGATTACTTACCAAGTCTAGGTCGCTTTTATCTAAAAGAAGAAATTAGTGGAAAAGGTTATCAATTAGATACAACTATGTACTGGTTTGAATTAACAAAAGATAATTTATATCCAACACTAAAAGTATTTGAAGATGTTATTGAAGTAGATGTTGAATTATTTAAAGTCTTTGCAAATGGGCAAACTGGTATTTTAACTGGAGAACCAAACATTGAGTTTGAGTTTTACTTAATTTCAAGTGGAGAACTTTATACAACAGGAAAGACCAATGAAAAAGGAAAATTAAAAGTAACTCTTCCTTATGGAAAGTGGCGTGTTCATCAAAAAAATACAAGTTTAAACCATGAAAAAGTGGATGACTTTGAAATTACAGTAAATGAAAATACTGAAAATCCATATTATCAATTACTTTCAAATGCACCAATAACTGCAAAATTAAAAGTTTTAAAAATTGATAAGGATTCACAAAAAGTTATTATTCGTGAAGGGCTAAAATTTAAAATTAAAAACCTAGATACAAATGAATATGTAAAACAAACCATTACTTATCCAACAGCTCAAACGATTGAGGTATTTGAAATGGATAAAAATGGGGTAATTATTACTCCTTATGCTTTATCTTGTGGTCGCTACCAATTAGAAGAGGTAGAGGATCAACAAATAGAGGGATACCTTTGGAATAGTGAACCTTTGATTTTTGAAATTGGAGAAAATAGCAAATTTACTGAAGATGAACAATATGGAACACTTTTAGAATTAAAATTTGCAAATGAACAAGTCAAAGGCGAATTAAATGTAAATAAAGTTGGAGAAAAAGTAATTATTGAAGATGGTTCATTTAGATATGAAGAAATTAAATTAGATGGTGTTCATTATGAACTTTATGCAGATGAAGATATATATTCTCAAGATGGAACACTTATTTATAAGAAAAATGATTTAGTTAAAGATTTTTATACTAAAAATGGATTTTATAAAGTAACAGGGTTATATCTTGGAAAATATTGCTTAAAAGAAAAGGCAAGTGTGGGAAATCATGTTGTAGATGAATCCAGTTATTGTTTTGAATTAAAATATAAGGATCAATATACTAAAACAGTTACTTACACTTTAAACCTTAAAAATTATTTAAAAAAATCAGATTTTGAATTTACTAAAGTAGATGTAAGTACAGGTAAACCATTACCAAATACTACTATTACAATATATACAAATAATGAGGGAGAAGAAAGGCAACTTATTTTCACAGGTAAGACTGATGAATTTGGAAAAATTATTATAAAAGGACTTTTCACTTCAAAATTTGTAATGTTTGAATCTGAAGCACCAGAAGGGTATATTTTAAATACTGAACCTATGGAATTTGAAATTACTGAAGATGGACAAGTTGTAAAATCTACTATGACAAATGAAAAAATTAAATCTACTATTAAAATCCATAAAGTGGATGAAAATAATAATCCATTAGCAGGAGTTTTAATTGGTATATTCGATTTAGAAAATAATTTGCTAGGAAAATATTATACCAACGAATCAGGAGATATAGAGTTTGTTAGTGAATATGGAAAATTTTACTATCAAGAACTAGAAACAGTTGAAGGATTTATTCTTAATGATGAAAAAGTATATTTTTCTGTAACTGAGAATGGTGCAATCATTGAATCAACTCTTGTTAATTATTCAGTTCCTAATACTGGGATTGATAGAATTGATTTATCTTATATACTAGGTGGACTTGCAATATTAAGTGGTACAGGTATAATTATCTATGCAAAAAAGAAAAAACAAAAATAAGAAAATGGGTCAATATTTAATTATTGGCTCTTTTTTATTTTTAATTGGATTAGGTGTTATAGGTACAAAACTTTATATAAATTATTTTATCCATATAAAAGAAGAAAATGCTATTGAAGAGTTTTTTGAAATTAAAAATGAAGATACTCAAGATGTAATTGTAGATGAACCAGTTGATGAACAAGTAGAGTCAAAAAAAGAATCTTCTTATAATTACATAGCAATATTAGAAATTCCTCGTATTAAATTAAAACGAGGATTAGTAGCAATAAATGATAAAAATAACAATGTTAATAGAAATATTGAAATTATAAAAGGATCAGATATGCCAGACATTGAAAATGGTAATTTTGTTTTGGCAAGTCATAGTGGATATAGCAATATTTCATATTTTAGAAATCTTAATAAAATGCAATTAAATGATTTTGTCCATGTTTATTACAATGGAGAAAAATTTAATTATAAGATTACTAATATCTATGATGTTGAAAAAACTGGACAAGTTAGTATTTCTAAAAAAAATAATACGAATACTTTAACATTGATTACTTGCAGACATAATACCAATAAACAAATTGTCATTATTGCAGAATTAACAAGTAAGGAGGTATATTAAGTGCATTTTACAAATGGTGGAATGGGAAAATGTGTCCTTTTAAAAGAAGATGGCATATTGTACTCTTTAATCTATGCTTATGAAAGTGGTCAATTTGTAATTGCTTCATTTTTAAATAAAGAAACAGGAAACTGGGGTGGAGGCAGTTATTTTGGCAAAGATTTAGATGATGCTTTAGAATGCTTTAATAAAAGAGTTGAAGAAAGAAAACAGGATGAACAGGAGAGATAATATTTTATGGCAAAAGTAGGAAATTATATCTCATTTAAAAAGAAAACAAATAAATCATCAAGAAATTATAAGATGGAGCAAATCGCTAATTATAACTTGATGAATAATTATGATTATAAGTTATATGTGGATATTGTAAAAAATAATATGGATACAAATTCACGAGTAGAATTAGAAAAATTAAAACAAGATATAGAAAGTGGCATTATAGATAAAGTAGTTGTCATTTCTCTTTCTAACATAAATAGAAATCATTTTATTCTTTTAGATTTTATGAAATTTTTAAAAGATAATGCTTGTGAATTAGAAAGTATAAAAGAAGGCAGACTTTATTTAGATGACTATGATCGAATTATTTTAAAACAAAATGAAATATTAGAGGAGGAAAATGTAAGATGAATAATGAAAAAGAATTAAGAAATTCTGTAAATAAATTTGAATTAGAAGGGAATATAGGTAGTGTTAGAGATGTCTATGAAAATCAAAATGGTAAAAAAACATTAAGATTTGATATTGCTCAAAATAATAATGGAAACACACAATTTGTTCCCATTGTAATAAAAGGAGAACTTGTAAATGCTTATGCAGATGAAATCGAGAAAGGTAATTGGATAACTGTAAAAGGAATCATTACTACCTATCCTAAAGAAATTGAAAAAAATGGTAAGACATATAAGGATAAAGCTATTGAGATTTTAGGATTTGAAATTATTGATAGAACTAATAATAAAATTTATTTATCAGATGGTCAAGTTAAAGAAGTCTCAAATAATAAAGAAGAACAGGAGAGATAGTATGCATGATGATTATGACATTCATATATTAAACTCTTGGGAGGATAATGATGAGATGTATGTTGATTATATGGTTAAGGATAGAAACAATCCTCAAGTTGCTCATGTTTGTACTGCTTTAGAAAAAAATGGCATTGGAAGTGAAATTGAAAAATATATACAAGAACATTTAAAGAAAAATAATGGGTTAGAATTAACTTTACCTAAAGTAAGTGAATTGAGTCCATTATTAACATATATTTTTGATTTTGTATGTGAAAGCGAAGCAAATATGTGTCATATTGATTATAATGACTGGGAAGAGTTAAAACTTGAAGATGACTTTGTGGAAAAAGATATTGAAATTTTAAAAGAAGAAATTAGAAAATATAATTTAAATGACTACATTACATTAGATGATGGAGAATATATGATTTGTGGATATGGTGGTTTACAATGTTGCTTTAATGATGATAGAGGAAGAGATGGTGAACATGAAAGATAAATTAGTTAAGGGTCAAGCATTTATTGGAATAGATGACCAAAAATACTATTTCTTGGGTTTAGATTATGATGAGCAAATTCTTTTTACCAACCTAGATTTATGGACAGATACTGAACAAAAATATATGGAAAAAAGTAATTTATTCATAAAAGAAATACTAGATGAGAAATCTAAATTGATAGAAGATACTACATGGTATTATCAGTCTATTAAAGAGTTAGAAATGGCATCTACTGAAGAAAAAATAAAAAGATGTTTAGATATTATAGAAAATTCTAATAATAATGAATTAGAGTTGAAACCAACAGATGTTGGTCCACTTGTAAGAGGACAAGCATATAGTAAAGAATTTAATCAATATTATGAGTTAATCGGCTTTATCGTTGAAAATAATATATATGTTGATAATTCTTTAAAAGCTAAGCAAAAAGGTTTTTTTGCAATTTATCATTCCAACTGTGAGAATAGTGTTCCACTTATTTTTGAAAGAAATTTTAGTGATAGAGATAATTCCTTTGATGGAAAGTTTTATCTTGCAGGAAATGATGATAAAGTTGATATAAAAGAGGTCATTATGAATAAGGATTTAATTGATTCATCTATGACTGAAGAATTAAAAAATAGATTAGAAAAAAACAATAATAAAGAAATGTCTAAATAAAAAGGAATTGTTGTAAGTTCTTTGAAAACTTGGTTGATAACTACACTTTGTTACAGTGTAGTTTTTTTCGTTTTTCAAAGGATAAGTGTCGCTCATTGGAACTGTGTAGTTATTGATCATTTTTGATTAGTAATTGCACAGTTCTTTTTTTTTGGCTTTTTTTAGTCGAAAGAAAGGGTGATACAATGAAAGGTTTATTAAATGTTTTAGCAATTCAACAATTAGAAGGTGGTACATATACTGTTGACACCATCTTAAAAGTAATCAAACAAATTACTGACTGGGCATTAGCAGTAGGTATTTCACTTGCAGGTGTTGCTTTAGTTATCAGTTTTATTATGTATGCAGTAGTTGATGTTGACCAAAAACCACGAGTAAAAACGAGAATAACACAAACATTACTTGGTATTTTTGGTATTATTTTAGCAATTTCATTAGTCAATATAATCATAAGATTATTTACATAGGTGGTTCTTATGATGTTAAAAGTATTTGATTTATTAAGAACTTTAGGGTGGTATTTAGTTAGTTTTATTTATGACTTAATAGATGCTCTTTTATCCATTATCAAAAAATTAAATGCCTTTGATATAATTAATTCCATATCAGATAATCAAGCATTCAGAAACTTTTATACAGGTGCTATGGCAATAGCAGTAACAATTTTTGCTTTATTCATTATATGGAAATTTGTAAATAAACTTTTAGATCCAGATGAGGAAACAACTTTTAAAACAATAATTATGGAAATAGTAAAATGTGGTTCGCTTATCATGCTTTCCACTTTTCTATTTGTCCAAGTATCCAATTTTTCCATATCACTTTCTAATTATACTGGTAGTATTTTTGAAAGTAGTAATAATGCAACAATGAGTAATACCATGTTAACCATGTTTATTTCTTATAAAGATAGTTATAAAAATAGTGATAAGTTTAGTGAATCTAAAAGTATAGCAGAAGTTGTAAAAGATGGTTCATTTGATAATGATGAATTATATCTTTCAAAATATGTAACAAAAGCAAAAATTATTTTTTCTGATGAGAAAGATTATAAATATGATGTTAATTGGTTAATGGCAGTATTTTGTGGTGGGTTTTTCTTATATAGTTTATTTTTTGCAGGAATTATGTTAGGTAGAAGGCAAATAGAATTTTTATTCTTATTTTCTATTGCTCCTATTGTTTTTGCAACAAGTATTTGTAATAAACAGAGAAGAGGGGCAGTAATAGAACAATTAGTGTCATTAGCTCTTCAAAGTGCAGTAGTAATGCTTGTTGTAACTTTAAGTGTAATGGTTATGCAACAAGTAAATGATACTACTTTTTTTACTAATTCATTTATGAATATTACTACAAAAACATTGCTTTATTTAGGATGTGCAACTTTTATCATGACTGGAAGTCAAGTAATCAATAGGTTTATTGGCTCAAATGTAAGTGCAGCAAGTGGTAGAGAACAGTTGATGTCTTTAATGGGTTATGGAAAAATGGCAGGAATAGGAGCAACTGTTGGAACAGGAGCAGTTTTAGGTGGAGGTTTACTAGCAACTGGTGCTTCCATAAAAGCAGGGAAAGCAATGGGTTCAGATGCTTTATCAAAAGTTGGTATGGCATTGGGAACTTTTGGTACAACTGATCCATCTAGTGGAGAAGCACCAACACGAGCTCAAAAAGTAGCAAA
>CAJUGE010000048.1 GCA_910586295.1 uncultured Bacilli bacterium
AGAAAAATAGAACATTAAATATGTTCAGTTTTAGTCATGGATTAAAATGACAAATTATTGATAAAAGTTAAGATATTTTCTAAAACTATTTGAATAATATAATATTAGTCAAATAATTATCGCAAAAAACCTAAACTCAAATCGAGACTAACTCGATTTTTTTCTATGTTCATAGTATAATATAACTAGGAAGTGATACTTATGGCAATATCTAAAACTAATTTTATAAACTACACTAGATGTAGAAGATATGGTGCACTTGAAAACATACACAAAGAGAAACTAGAAAGTGATATGACATTAGAAGAATACCTAAAAGAAGAAGAAAACGAACAACTAGAAGAAATGCTAAATACTATGTTTGAACTAACTGAAGATGGAGAAATAGACAAAACTATAAAAATAGATAGACAACTAGAAACTATGATGGAATACTACAAAGAAGTAGAACTAATCGCAGGAGAAAATGTAGAAAAAATATTTGGTGGAACAACAATTTATAGTAAAGACACATTCAAACAAGAAAGTTTTTCATTCTCCAAAAATGGAATAAAATATCTTTGCTTCGTAGATATATATAATGAAAATCAAGATAGCATTAACATAATAGAAGTAAAAGCAACAACATCTAGAAAATACAAAAAACTAGAATACTCTATAGAAAAAGAAAAATTTCCTTTATTCAAAAAAGTGGGAAACTTCTATACTCTATCTAAAGATCCAAAACTATCTAAAAACTATTCTTCAAAAGTAGAAGAACTACTAGATAGATTTACAGACGTAGGAAAATACATGTATGACATAGCAGTACAAAGATTCTTTATCGAGGGATTTCTAAGAGAAAACGACATATCTGCTAATGTCAATTACTACTTAGCAGTTTTAAATAATGAATACGTTTATGATGGTTATAAAGAAAACAATAAAAGAATATACAATAAAGATATATTTGGTAATAATATAATAGACTTTTATGAAGTGAACGACATAACTGCAATGTACCAAAGCAAAATAAACATTGAAAGAAAAAATCTAGAAAAGTTTATATTTGAAAATGACAACAAACCTTGTAAATTTGGTGTACACTGTGCACTGAAAAAGAATGCCGAATGTAAATATAAAAAAGTATGTTACGAAAAAATCCCTGACACTAACGCAAGTTTTAACTATAAACTATTTAGAAACTTTACACATGATAAAGTAAAATATGATAAATATGACCTATTAAATGAAGGATATTTGAATTTAGATGATGTTCCAAAAGAATGGTTAAAAAGTGAAAATCATAAAATCCAAAGGGAATGCTATGAAACAGGAGAAACCTACATTAACAAAGAAAAAATAATCGCAGGATTAAAAACACTCTCATACCCAATATACCATTTAGACTTCGAAACATTTCCTTGTCCTGTTCCAAGATTTAAAGGAGAACATCCATATTATCAAAGCCCTTTTGAGTTTAGTCTTCACATCGAGCGTAAACCTGGAATATGTGATAAAGAACAAGACAACTACGTATTCTTAGCTAAAACTAATGAAGATGAAAGATTAGAGCTTGTAAAAGAATTAGTTAAAAGAATACCAATAGAAAAGGGTGGTTGCATGTTAGCACAAAATGTATCATTCGAAAAAGCTAGACTAAAAGAACTTGCAGAAATATTTCCAGAATATAAAAAAGAACTTACGCATATACTTGAAAGTGGAAGAGACTTACTAGAAATCATAGACAACAACAAAAAATTATACGAGTTCCTAGGATTTAATGAATACGACTGTAACACGATGAATTATTATAATACATCGCAAAGTGGTTCTTTCTCAATAAAAAAGACACTACCACTATTTACGAATCTTAGTTACAAAGATTTGCAAGTACAAAACGGAGTAGATGCCCTTGTAGAATATGCTAACTATAAAAATATGACACAAGAAGAAAGAGAACAAAAACAAGAAGCACTAATAGAATACTGTAAACAAGATACCTGGGCTATGGTTGAAATACTTAATGGACTCAGAAAAATAGTTGAAGAATAAAACGTCTTTGTAAAATTTATGTAAAAAAAGTGGAAATTACTTGAGTAAAAACACCACTCATAGTATATTAAAATAGAGGAGAGTGAATAAATGATTTATCCATCTATAGACAAACTTCTAAATATAGTAGACTCTAAATACAAATTAGTTCATGTTGCTTCAAAAAGGAGCAAAGAAATGATAGAAAATAATCACTTTCAACTTAAAGAAGGGGAATATACATCAAAAAAAGAAATTGGAAGAAGTCTAGAAGAATTAGAAAAAGGATTACTAAAAGTAGTAGAAAAGGATGAAAACAAATAGTAATCTTTTTTATTTTGTAGTTGACACACGAACAAATGTGATGTATTATAGCTATATAAGGAGTGTGTTGAATATGGAGATAATAAAATTTAAAAAAATAGGTAGGAGTAAATATAAAGTAACTTTGAATCAAAATGAGCTAATAATATATGAAGAAGTCATACTGAAAAATAATCTTCTAAGAAAGAAAGATATTTCATTAGAACTACTAGAACTTATAATGGAAGAAAATAGATACTATGAAATCTATGACCAAAGCTTATCTTACATAGAGAAAAAAATGAGAACGGAAAAAGAGTTACATGAATATTTAATAAAGAAAGATTTTGATGAATTACTTATTGAAGATGTAATAGAAAGATTAAAAAAAGAAAACTTAATAAATGCAGAAAAATACATTCAAGCTTACATAAACGATAAAATAGCTTTATCAAAAGATGGTCCTTTTAAAATCAAAAGAAATCTTTTAGATTTAGAATTACATGAATATTTAATAGACGAATACTTGAGCAAAGTATCTACTTTAACATGGCAAGAAAAGCTTAACAAAATAATTGATAAAAGATTAAATCTTATGAAAAATAAATCAGAATATCAAATTAAAAATAAACTAAAAGAAGACTTATTTAATCTAGGATATGATAAAAGTCTAATAGAAATAGCTTTAAATAAAATTAATAAAAACGATTCAGACTCTATAAAGAAAGAATATGACAAAGCATATAGCAAATATTCTAAAAAGTATCAAGGATCACTTTTGAATAACCAAATAAAATCATATCTTTATAGAAAAGGTTATTCTATTGATGACATTACATCACTTATCTCATCCAATGATGATTATTAAAAAACACTAGAAACTTTTTATATTTCTAGTGTAATTTTTATTCTCCATAAATATCTTCATAAGATTTTTTTAAATCAGAATCTGTTATTTTAAGACCATATTCTTCTCTTAAAGCCTTAATTGCATTAATATTAAAATTACTATCAGTGCTTCTCATATCGTTAGCAATCTTTGTTTTAACTTCATCTTTTACTTTATCTATACTAGGCTTTTCACCTTGACTAGCTTTGTAAATAATATGATAACCAAATTGAGTTTTAACTGGTGAACTAGAATACTTTCCAACTTCAAGCTTAATCGCAGCATCTAAGAAGTTTTCATCATAAGAACTACGGTCATTAATATCCTTACCTAGATAACCACCATTTTCTTTAACACTCGCATCATCGTTAAGTTCTTTAGACAAGTCTTCAAACTTCTCTCCGTTATTTAATCTATTAATAACTTCTTGAGCTTTCTCCTTTGCTTCATTCTCGGCCTTTTCTTTTTCCTCAGTAGTTGCATTTTGTGAAGCATTAACCTCGATTAAAATGTGACTTAACTCCATATCACCGACTAAAGAACTAGTCTCATAATCACTTATTTGAGTATCATTAACTTGACTAAGAGCATATTCATCATACCATTTATTCCTTTTATATGTTAATCTAACATACTCTCTTAAACCGTTTTCGTCAGTAACACCATAAGCAGACTTTATATTACTCTCAAAATTATCTCCCCATTGATCTTTCAAACCAGTAACTACTTGCTTAATATATTCATCTTCAACATCATCTTTTTCATATTTTCTATTTAATAACTCAGTATCAATTAAAATAGTCAAAGCATCAAGTCCATTTTCTTTCTTCAATTTTTCATATAACTCTTGAGCACTAATGCCACCATCATTAAACTCAACAACACTTTCTTCTCCATTACTTAAATGAGAAGTAGCGCATCCAGTAACTAGAAGTAGGCATAACATAACTCCTAAAACTTTTTTCATTTATAAAATACCTCCATTACTAACTATAATAACAAAAAAATATATAAAACTCAAGGTAAAGCACTCACATATTTTTAAAATTTGCTTATAATACAAATGTAAAGATAAAAAAGGAGGAATGACTAATGAATTGTGGATGCGGAAATAATGGTCTTTCAGGTGCAGCATTTGCTTTAGTACTATTTATTTTACTAGTAATCATACTAGGTGCATTTATCTAATTTAAAGGAGGGTTAAGATGAATAATTGTTGTAGAAACGTGAATCCTTGCTGCCCAGAGCCAACACCATGTTGCAATAATAACAGTTATGGAAATAGTTTCTTCGTAATATTAATCCTATTCATATTATTGGCAATAATTTTCGGCGCTTGCATAGGATGGTAGTTTTCTAAAATTAAGAAGTAGTCAAACAATGTCTACTTCTTTTTGATTTGCTTGCATAAAGTTTTAAATTTATGATAAAATACAACCATGGAGAGGATAGAAATGTCAAAAAACTATTATGAAATACTAGGCGTGCCCAAAAATGCATCTCAGGAAGAAATCAAAAAAGCGTATAGGAGAAAAATGAAAGACCTACACCCAGATTTACATCCAAATGATAAAAGCTTAGAAGAACAAACAAAAGAAGTGAATGAAGCATATGAAATACTAGGAAATGAAGAAAAAAGAAAACAATATGACCAAACTATTAGTATGCAAACATTCACTCCAAATAATACAACAAACAATCCATTTGAAGACTATCTTTCAGAAATAATGAATGGATTTTCAAATAATCCCTTTAATAATCCCTTTAATACTAACAAAAAAGTGGATTATACAAAAGATTTTGATGACTTCGTGGAATATTTAACTTTAATGGACGATCAATTTAAAGAATTTGGACTCACTTCTACCAAAGTTAGAAAAAGTATAGAAACTAAAAGAGGTGTACTTACACCACAAGAAATAAATAATTATAAAAATAGCATTGAAAGTCAATTGAGAACTTTAACAAAAAATGCAAAGTATTATGATAATTTTCTATATTTGTATGAAAAAGTAAAGATAGAAGTTAACACTTGGAACCCACCATTTAACGAAGAAGAATTTAAAAGTTATACAGATAAGAAAAACAGAGGAAATAAAACACAAGATTTTTTTGCACCAGCAGAACAAGAACTTAATGAGTTGAATTCAGTAGCGTTAAAAATAAAAAATCAAGAAATTAATGATGTTATAAAAGAATTAGAAACAAGAAATATTAAAAGTTTATTATTTACTTATATGCAAAGTAGACATATAAACTTAAGTTCTAACTTAACAAAATCAGATTTAAACTATCTAAAAGAATTTATAGTTCTATATGATAAAACAAATGTACTTCTATCTTCTATGAAAATAAATATGTTAAAAATGTTACATAAAATGCATAAATATGTAGAAACTCTTACACTAGAAGAATTAAAAGTAATATGCAAATGTGCAGAAGAAATGAACCAAAAAGATTTATTAACAAAATGGAAATTAAGTAACACCATAAAATCAGAATTAGACCAAATGGGCTCGCCAAAAATGTAGAATCACTAGAACTACTATAAATAAAAAAATAGCGTGAATTGCTATTTTCTAATCTACAAGTTCAAACCTATACTCTTGAGTAACCTCAGGGTATTTTTCATTATCTACTTTAGATAAAAACATTTCTTTATCTCTAACCCAAGTTTCACCTGTATCTAAGTGCTTATAAACTACCTTTTCGCTTAAATCTTCACTATCTTTAGCAAGTAGTAAAATTTCTACTAAATTCCCCTTAAAATGTTTATAAACCTGCCCAACTCTTACTTCTCTCATTAATCCTCACTCCTCAAAATATCATAAACTTCACTAACACTTAATTTCTTAGAAGAACCTCTATACTTAGGTACTAAATGCAAATGATAATGTTTAATTTCTTGTACAAAGCCATTATTTTGAACTAAAGTCATACCATCTGGATTAAGTCTTTCTTGAATTAATATCTTAACTTTCTTACTAACTTCCATAATACGATTTAAAACTTCTAATGGAATATCATCTAAATCCAAATAATGACTCTTTGGAACTATTAATGTATGCCCAACACTTGTAGGATTAATATCTAAGAAAGCTTTTACAATATCATCTTCATAAATGGTATAAGAAGATATTTCATTATTAACAATCTTACAAAACAAACAGTTTTCCATTACTTACCTCCATCTAAACTAAATTATATTAATTTTTGATCCAAAAATCAACTAATAACATATACTAAAAAATTAAAACTTCATAAATTATATTGTAGGTGAGATAATGAATATAGAAGAATGCTTTGTAATGAAAAAGAAAAATATAATATACTTTGACAATGCTGCCACAACATTTAAACCTAAAAGTGTTATAAACAAAGAATTAGAATACTTAACAGAATACACAGCTAATTCACACAGAGGTGACTACAATATTAGTTTTAAAGTGGACGACGAAATAGATAATACAAGAGATTTAGTAGCAAAATTTATAAATGCGAAACACAAAGACGAAATAATATTTACATCTAATACTACAGACAGCTTAAACTTAGTAATAAATGGATTCTTTGGATACTACCTAAGCGAAGGTGATGAAGTCATAATTACAAAAAGTGAACATGCTTCAAATATACTACCATGGTTAATGTTGAAATTTCAAAAAGGAATAGTAATAAAATACGCTTCACTAAACGAAAATAATGAATTAACTTTAGAATCAATAGAAAAAGAAATTACAAAAAAAACAAAGGTAATAAGTATAGCAGAAGTGACTAATGTAGTAGGAGACACAAGACCTATCAAAGAAATTACTAAACTTGCACATAAACATGGAATATATGTCGTTGTAGATGGAGCACAAAGCGTACCACATAAAAAAGTTGATGTTACAGATACAGATATCGATTTTCTAGCATTTTCTGCTCATAAAATGTGTGGACCAACAGGTGTTGGAGTGCTTTATGGAAAAAAACATTTACTATCTAAAATCGTACCAACAAAATTTGGTGGAGGAATGAACGAAAACTATAATGACGAAAATATTGAACTATTGCCACTACCATATAGACTAGAAGCAGGAACACCCAATATCGCGGGAATCATCGCATTTAGTGAATCAATTAAATTTTTAAACGAACTAGGAATGGAGAATATTGAAAGAACAGAAAAATATTTAAGAAGATATTTAATAAGAGAATTAAAAAAAATACCTTACATAAAAATTTATAATGAATCTAGCACATCTAGCACATCTAGCACAGTACTAATAAATATAGATGGAATAATATCTGGAGATTTAGGACTTTATCTGAATACAAAGAACATATGTGTAAGAAGTGGCCGTCATTGTGTGAAAATGTTAAGTGACGAAAGCAGTTTCAAAGACACAGTAAGAATAAGTTTATACTTTTATAACACCTATGAAGAAATTGATGAACTAATCACAGCTTTATCTAAGTATGACGAAATACAAATATTTGCAAAAAACTAAAAATATACTAAAATTGAAAATTGAGAGGCAAAATGCCTTTCAATTTTTAAAATTGAAAGCTTTTAAGTATTTAAATAACAACAAAGTGCATAAAAAAATACTGAAAATAGTCTCAAAAATTCAATTTTGCGAGTTTGACATTACAATATCAAGCATGATAAAGTGTTAACCAGAAAGGAGGTATTATGCTTAATAATGTTGTAATAGTAGGGAGACTTACTAAAGATCCAGAAGTAATAGAAACAGAAAAAGGAAACAAAAGAACATTTATAATAGTAGCAGTTCCAAGACCATTTAAAAATATTGATGGAATATATGAAACAGATTTCATAAAATGTATACTTTGGAATTCGGTTGCTGAACATACTTGTGAGTATTGTAAAAAAGGCGATGTTGTAGGAATAAAAGGAAGAATACAAACAAATAACTTTGAACGTGATGACAAAATGGTTTATGTAACAGAAGTAGTAGCGGAAAGAGTAACATTTTTATCAGATAATCGTAGTAAAACGGAAGAAACAGAAGAAATTAACCAGTAGTTTACATCTAAGAGAAATAGAAATGTAAATGTTTTCTATTTCCACACTCTCACCTTTAAAAATATACTAGAATTTGTTATAATCATAATGGTGATAATAAATGCTAGTAGGAAGAAGATTAAAAGAATTAAGACGAGTATTCGGAATAACTCAACAAGAGTTGGGTAATATTCTGAATGTCACAAAAGCCACAATATGTTGTTATGAGAAAGAAACTCGTACACCAACCTTAGAAAATTTAATTGATCTCTCTGATTACTTTGAAGTAACAATTGACTATTTGCTCGGTCGAGATTATCTTGTTAGAGACAATAAAACAGGTAAAAATATATTTATAAGTAAAGAGCAATATGAATCTACAAATTTAACCCCTAACGCTTTACAAGGTGAGAGTATGAAAGTAGAAAACATAAATGAAAAACTAAAAAGTGGAAACTTGCTATCTGAAAAAGAAATTGATTATATGGTATCAAACTACACATCAGGAGAAATAAAAGATAAAGAAATGAGCGAATTTTTACTACTTATAAAAGAAAAAGGACTATCTTATGAAGAGACATTCTACTTAACTAAGTCCATGATAAACAGTGGTGATATTTTAGATTTAAGTAAAATAAACAGACCAGTAGTTGATAAACACTCGACTGGTGGGGTAGGAGATAAGTTAACACTTATAATTTCTCCAATAATTGCTTCTTTAGGACTTGGTGTCGCAAAAATGAGTGGTCGCTCTTTAGGATTCACTGGTGGAACAATAGATAAATTGGAAAGTATCCCAGGATACAAAGTTTCACTAACAAATGAAGAGTTTATTAAGCAGGTAAATGAAATCGGAGTAAGTATAATAAGTCAAACAGGAACACTAGCACCTGCTGATAAAAAAATATATGCTTTAAGAGATGAAATAGGTGCAGTAGAGTCAATACCATTAATCGCAAGCAGTATAATGAGTAAAAAAATTGCAAGTGGTGCACCTAACATAGTAATAGATTTAAAAGTTGGTAAAGGTGCTTTCATGGAAAATATAGAAAATGCAACTAAACTTGCAGAATACATGATTAATATAGGAAAATACTTTGATAGAAAAGTCGTGTGTGTGCTAACGGATATGAACACTCCTCTAGGAAATACAGTAGGAAATAGTATAGAAGTAAAAGAAGCAGAAAACTTCTTTCTAGGAAGAAGAGATAAAAGACTTAATAATCTTGTAATTAGTATTACTTCTAATATGCTTTCAGTAGGAAAAGATATACCTTTAAGCTCTGCTAAATTACAAGTTGAAAAAGTTTTAGAAGATGGAAGTGCAAAAAATAAATTCTATGAATGGATTGCTACTCAAGGAGGTAACATAAAAGGAGTAACTCTAGCAAAAAATAAATTGACCATCAAAGCAACAAAAGAAGGATATGTTACAGAAATAAACCCTATGAAAGTATCAAAACTACTTTTTGACTTAGGAGCAGGAAGAAAACAAAAAACAGATACAATAGATTTAACCGTAGGAATGGCTTTTATTAAAACTATCAATGAACACGTAAATGTCGGAGATTCACTTATTAACATATTCTATAATAAAGAGATAGAAAATCTAGAAGAACGTGCTAGCGATATTATAAAAATAGAAAGTGATAAGCCAGAAGAAAAAGATATAGTTATAAAATTGGTAAAGTAAAGTTTCGAGTTAATCGAAGCTTTTTAATTATTAAAAGCATTATAAATTTACTATTAAATAAATAAAATATCATAAAATGGTTACTATAATAAGTGTTATAAAAGGAGAATTATGAAAAAATTATATTTGATATTAACACTATTGATAACTTTTTTTTCATTTACTATAAACAGTAAGGCAATAGCCAATATAACTATTAATAATAATACATTAGTACCCGAATTCAACAAAGAAATGAATGTATATAACGTCTTTGTAAACTCGAATATTGAAATAATAACAATAAATATAACAAAAGAAGAAAATGAAATAGTTACTGGTGGAGGAAGTATAAGCCTAAAAAAAGGCTTAAATATTATAGAAATAATTTCATATATTAATGAAACTCAAGAAGAAAAATATACTTTAAACATAACAAGAGGAGAATACAAACAAGATAAAAAAGATGCGACATTAAGAACTCTTACAGTAAGTGGCATAGATATAAATTTTGACAGTAACACATACTCTTACGAAATAGATACTAATACGGCTAAAAGATTAGATATTACGTACGAAGCAACAAATCCAAATTCTAAAGTTAAGCTTAAAGGCGATGTAGATTTATTAAAAAAAGAAAATCTAATAGAAATAATTGTAACAAGCGAAGATAAAAAAAGTACTAATACATACACAATAAAAGTAAATAAAACAGTAGAAAAAAACAAAGGAGTTGAAAATAAAGAAAGCATATTCGATACTAAACAATTCACATCATTTGAATTAAAACTAATTATTATTGGAATAATCGCAGGAGCATTAATTATATTAGGGATTCTTTTCTATATATTATTTATAAGAACAAAATATAACTATAAAATTAAATATAAGCCATTTTTTAAAATAAAATGCTTTAACAAAAAATTCTAACTCTCTCCAAGTTAGAATTTTTTGTTAATATCTCTAGGATAAGGTTTGATCTCATTTGTGATACCCAAAATATAATCAGTACTAGTATTATAAAAATTAGCAATTTTTATTAATATATCTCTAGGTAACCAACGACTTTCAGTTTCGTAACCAGAGTAGGTCCTCTCTGCAATATTTAAAATTTTTGCTATATCCTTTTGTTTTAAATCTCTATCTTCCCTTAAATCTTTTAATCGCATTTTGTATCACCCATAAATATTATTTTCTCACAGTTCATATTGAACTATTGACTATTAGCTCAAAATGCACTATAATCAATATAAAGTTCAATTTGAGCTAAGTAAGGGTAGAAAGAGGAAATAATGAAAAGGAAAACATTTTTACTTATACTAATATGGTCAATAATACTTACAGGTTGTACAACTAATAATAAAGAAGAAAGCAAACAAGTAGTAGAGACAAATGGTATGTTAAGTTATACCATAGATGGAGAGCTTACTACTGAAAAACCCACAAAAGAAGATGGCTATATAGTTAATAAGATAATATGCGATAATGGATCAGACTTAATGTGGGATAACGATAATTGGGAAGTAGAACTTACTGAAATAAAGAGTAAAGATAGATGTATAGTAGATTTTACGAAAGATATAAGTACTCCAGGATATAGAATTACAGCAACTTCAAATAATACTTCAAGTTTAGATAGTTTGTCAAAAGCCACAACTGAGAATGGAACAGTAATAATATATTCAACATCTACAATAAAAAATGTAAGTGGATGTAATGGAAAGATAGAAGGAAACAAAGTAATAGTAAGTAATGTAACAGAAAATCAAACATGTAATATAACAATGGAGCTAACACTAGCAGATGCTATAAAAGCATCATATCCGCCACAACCAGGAAGAACATCATTTAGTAGTATAGACAATGGAACACCAAAATTATATACAGGAAGTGATGATCAAGGAACAACATACTATTTTAGTGGAGATGGAAATAGTATGAACAACTGGGTAAGTTTTGCAGGAAAGCTATGGAGAATAATAAGAATCAATGGAAATGGAAGTGTAAGACTTTTATATGCAGGAAGTGGAGGAGAAGATGGCTATATAGGAAGTGCAGCATATAATACATCATATAAGCATCCAGCATATGCAGGGTGGAAGTATACAGTAGGAGGAAGTTCATCAGCAGATAGAGGAAATGAAAATAAGAGTACTGCGTATAGTACAGTAGAGACATGGTATAATGGACTTTCAAGTACAAATAAAAACTACATAGATACGGGAGCGATATATTGTAATGATAGAAATCTAGCAAGTGGAAGTTCATATAGTACAAGCGCAACATTCTATTATGCAGCATTTGGAAGACTGGCAGATAATAAAGCACCAACATTCAATTGTAGTAATACAAGTGATAGATTCACAACATTTGGGTTAATGTCAGCAGATGAAGTAGCATTCGCAGGAGGAAAATATTACACAAATAGTCCAAAGGCATATTATTACTTAAATGCAAGTGGAGGCAGTTCAATTGGAGACAGTTTTTGGTGGACAATGAGTCCGTCTGGCAGTGATGGTTCTGCGGTCTTGTTGGCTGTGTTCGGTTCTGGTGCTCCTGGCCGTTTGTTTGCTTACTATGTCGTCAATAGCGGCGTCGTTCGTCCAGTAGTGTCTCTGAAATCTAACGTACTGGTAACTGGAGGAAGTGGAACAGGAAGCGATCCTTATACGTTGACCTTATAACTGGACAGTTTAGATAAAACGCATATAAACAAATGAAAAAAAGACTGAAATCTTCGTCCAGTTAGTAATCATTTACTAAAAATATGTAGTTTATTACATACAAAAACAGATTTTATAAGCAATTATAAAATTTAATAAAGATTATATATTGTAAAGAATAAAATCGAGAGGCAACAGAATGTAATGTTCAGAGTTTGTAGCAAGATTGAATAATAAAAGTCCAGTATTAAATAAAGAAACTATTCTAATCTTAGAATTCTTAGAAGTAGTATGAGTAGTAAAAGTTACACCCTTATATACTTTAGTATTCTTACTATAATAAGCACCAATAATAGTTAAAAGTAAAGTAGCAATACAAACTAGAGTGTACATAGAAGTGAAGTATTCTAAAGAAGCATTAACAGTACATTCAATATGAAACCCATTAGATTTTTGATTTTTAAAGACACACTCGACTCCTCCAAAGCGGTAACCATAATCTTTAATGGCACGTCTAGTATCACCATTAGTAACAATAATCCAAGGCTCACTTACATTATTGTATTTAGAAATAACAATATTAGTCTTATATTGTTCATCATAAAGAAGAATATCATTAAAAGAAACAGAATGTCTAGCATAAGACTTTAAGTCAGATAAAAATTGCCAAACGTTATGACCTTCTTTCTTATCATAAATAAAAACTTTGATGTTCTTCTTGAGTCTAATACAGTAAGTATGACCTAAATCATTGATGTGTCTAAGTAAGTTAGAAGAATTAAACCATCTATCAGCTAAAAACACTAGATCAAAGTCGTTGGTGAAAAGAGAAGACACATAAGAAATACCATCTTTGATAAGAAACTCAGCCATCGCATCAGAAGGAGCGTTACCTTTAAAACAACGAAACCATAAAGGAATACCTTGCTTACCAATACGCATGGTAATCATGAAAACAGTGAAGTTATTATGAGAGAACATATGATCAAAAATAATATGAACACGTTTATCAGAATGTTTCTTCTTATAGTGAGAGATAACAAACTTAATAATTAAATCAAAAAGAAGATAGGGGTTAAAAAACTTATTAGTAAAAAGTCTCTTAATACGTTTA
>CAJUGE010000049.1 GCA_910586295.1 uncultured Bacilli bacterium
GCTACAGGAATGAATCGAATATCTCTCAACTAACAATATTCTAAGAATATTGTATAGTACTAGAGTATTAATTCCAACTAAAATATTAATAAATTTATGTTATGTAAGAATTAAATCTTACAAACATATTATACGAGGAATTAATGTAATGAGATATTTGATAATGTGTGAAGGAACAAATGAAGAAAAACTAGTTGAACTATTACTAGATAATAACAAATTAAAAATAAAAAGAAGTGAACTAATTGGACTTAAACCATACAATATTAGACAACTTAATAATCCTACAATAATAAATGAATTAATAAGATATGGAGAAAGAGTAATAGTTTATAGAATTGGAGACACTCAAAAAGACAAATTAAAAATTCCAATTATTTTAAAGAATATAATTTCTAGCAAAGATATTTATAAATATTGTACTAAACCAGAGCTTGAAATACTACTAATTATCAATGAAGAATTATATCAGGATTATCTAAAAAGTAAAAAGAGGCCAAAAGATTATGCAAAAGAAAAAATAACATATAATAAGAAAAATATGACCAATCAAATGAATTCTTACTAGAGTATTATAATGGAAAAAGGATAAACCAATTAGTTAACAATATAAAAAAACATAACAAAGATGAATTATATTTAGCTGATTTGCTAAAATAATATAAAAGATAAGGAGATAAAAATGAACAATAAACTAAATAATATGATACAAGAATTATAAACAACTCTGATACAAAAAATATGGAAGAATTAAACGGAAAATTAATGGAATTTATAACGAAATATAACAATGGAGAAATAGAATATGAGAATACTCCAATGGACGATGCTCTAGAACTTCTAGAAAAAGCAGAATACGCAAGAAACTAAAGTGAAGCAATAAGACTTGTTAAAAAAGCATATGAAATATGCCCGGATTGTTTGGATGCAATTCTATTTCAAGTAAGGTTAGAACATAACCCTAGAAAAAGAAACGAACTTTTAAATGAAGGTTTAAAAAATGAAGAAAAAAGATTAAAAGAAAAGAATTATTTTGATAAAGAAAATATAGGACATTTCTATGGAATATTTGAAACTAGGTCTTACATAAGAGGACTCTACTTAAAAGCATCTTATTTATTAGAGGTAGGAGAAATAGAATCCGCAGAAAATGTTTGCAAAGAAATACTCAAACTAAACGAAAATGATAATACAGGTTCAAGATACCTATTGATGGGCATATATGCAATCCTAACCAAAGAGCAAGAATTACTTAAACTAAGTAAAAAATATAGCGAAAATGCTCTAGAAGTTTTATTCCCACTTTTTGCATTATACTATAATTTAGACAATACAAAAAAAGCCAAAGAATATCTAAAAAAGATAAACGAGAGTAATTCACATTTCATCAAATATTTTAAAGGACCATTAAAACCTAACAAAGATGTAATACAAGGGTGTTATGTAAAAGGTGAGGTTTCTGAAGTAATCATGTACTTTAGCCAATATAGATTTCTAATAGATACATTACCAAATTTAAAAGAATTTGTCTTAGAAAATGATAATCAAAAGTGAATAAACAACAATTTATACACAATATAAAAATATACAGTCAAGTTATCCACAACATAACTTGATTTTCTTTATATATATCACAATAAATGGTATAATAAATATATAAGCGAGGTGTCTAATGAAAAAAATAACAATCCTTTCTCTACACTTAGGCGTAGGTGGAATAGAAAAATACATTTCTTCACTCACTAAAATGTTAGAGAAAGACTATGAAATTGAACTAATCATAACATACAACATAAAAGAAACCCCAAAATTCCTATTTAATGATAAAGTAAACATAAAATATCTCATAGATGACCATCCAAATAGGGATGAACTTAGGCGTGCAATAAAAAGAAAAAAAGCACTTTCATTCATAAAAGAATTAACAAGAGCCATAAAATTAATTTATTTAAAAAGAGTACGTACAAAAAAGGCGATAAAAGAAATGAATACAGACTATTTAATTACAACTAGACCATACGAAACAAAATTAGTAAACAAACTTCTTAAAAAGAAAAATATAGTGAAAATAGTAACAGACCACAGTTATCCAACAAAAAGGTGCAGAAGGAAACTTTTAAGAAACACTACAAATTTTGATAAAATAGTAGTTGTAAACCAAGAAATAGAAAAAATTTACAAAAAATACCTAGGCGAAAAAGTAATATACATACCAAACTTTATAGATGAACTAAGCCCTAAAAAGAGTAAATTAAATGATAAAAACATAATCGCAGTAGGACGTCTTTCTAAAGAAAAAGGTTTTTTAGATTTAATTGATATAATGTCATTAGTAGTAAAGAAATACCCAGAGGTAACACTAACTCTTATTGGAGATGGAATAGAAAAAGAAAAAATTATAAAAAAAATAAAAGAACTAAGTTTAGAAAAAAATATAATTCTTACAGGATACCTAAATCAATATGAAATAGAAGAAAAAATGCAAAGAAGTAGCATATACGCTATGACTAGTATATCTGAATCATTTGGGCTTGTCATACTAGAAGCAATGAACATAGGACTTCCAGTAATTGGTTTTGACACATCTTCTGGTGCTAGAGAATTGATAAAAGACACTGGAATACTAATACCTAACAGAAACAAAGAAACATTCGCAAACACTATAGTAAACTTGTTAAAAAGCAAAAAAGAATTACAAGAATTAAGTAAAAAATCTAAAGAAAAAGCCTCAAACTACACAGTAAGCAAAATAAAAAAAGAATGGGTAGACCTACTTAAAGATGTAGAAGTAAGAAGTACTAAAAAAGTAATGTTTATATCTTCAACAGGCGGACACTTAAATGAAATGTTAATGCTACTGCCTATGTTCAAAAAGTATCCATTTATGCTTATAACAGAAAAAACAAAATCTAATAAATGCTTAAGAGAACAATACGGAACTCTCACAGCAAAATTCTTAATCTATGGTTCAAGAAAGAAATTAATAACATACCCTTTCAAACTAACAATAAATTGCTTTAAAAGTTTATACTTCTTCTTAAAATTTAGACCAGACTTTATAATAACTACAGGTGCCCACACAGCAGGCCCAATGTGTTGTATTGCACATATATTCAAAAAGAAAATAATTTATATAGAGACATTCGCAAACAGTGAAACAAAAACTGTAACAGGAAGCATAGTATACAAATTCGCAGACCTCTTTATAGTACAGTGGGAATCAATGCTTGAAGTTTATGAAAATGCAACATTCGGGGGGTGGATATATTGATATTCGTAACTGTGGGAACACAAGACGTTCCATTTGACAGACTGATTCGTTCAGTAGAAAAAGAAATCGAAAAAGGCACTATCAAAGAAGAAGTAATAGTACAATGTGGATGTACAAAAGTTAAATCAAAAAAAATGAAAATGGTAAACTTAATGGAAATGGAAGAATTTAAGAAAACCATAAAAAATGCTAGTGTTGTAATCTCTCATGGTGGAGTAGGAACTATAATAGATGCACTAAATGCTAACAAAGTTGTAATCGTATGTCCACGTCTTTCTAAATACAAAGAACATACAAATGACCACCAACTTCAAATAGTAAAAAAATTTAGTGAAGAAGGATATATAATTCCATTAAAAGATCCTACTAAATTAGCAGGAGCACTAGAAACAGCCAAAATATTTAAACCAAAAAAATATCAAAGTAACACAAAAAACATGATTAATCTCATAGAAAATTTTATAGACAGTAATTAAAATAATAAGAAACACTATAATATTTAAAACTAAGCCTAAAAATAGGCTTTTTAAAATACCAAAAAAAATGTATAATAAATATATAAAGTAAAGGAGTCAAAATGAAAAAAATCGCAATATTTATTAACGAACTTGGAATGGGAGGAATAGAAAAATCAGCAGTAAATATGCTAAATAAAATTGATACTAACAAATATAAAGTAGATTTATACATATTTGGAGAAAATAATTTTTATGACTTACCTCAAAACACTAATATAATCAAAATAAAAAAATCACTATCTATCCTAAGATTTATACCATTTAAAATAGCCTTAACACTATATAATCCTAAACTCCCAGAAACTAAATACGACCTATCCATAGACTTTGACAGTTATCAGTTCTATACATCTGCAAGTGCCATTAAAATAAATGCAAGTAATCGTGCAATATGGATACATAATGATATACCAGTAAAACTTAGTGAAGAGCCTAAATATAGAATTTTACACTTCTTTTTTAAAAGAAAATATGATTACTTTGATACTTACTGTGCAGTATCAGAAGGTGCACTTAACTCATTCAAAGAACTAAATTATAATAAAAACAAAAAATATATGGTCATCCCAAACTACATAAACACTGATGAAGTAAAAGAAAAAATGAAAGAACAATGTAACATAAAAACTGATAAAACCAAACTTAATATAGTAACACTAGGAAGACTCTGCCACCAAAAAGGAATAGACATAATGCTTAAAGAAATAAAAGAATTAACTAACTTCAGAAAAGACATACATCTTTATATTATAGGAAGTGGAGAAGAAGAACAAAACTTAAAAAATCTAACAGAAAATCTAGAATTAGAAGAATATGTAACATTTACTGGAAGCACAAAAAACCCATTTACATACTTAAGAGAAATGGACTTATTCTATTTAACCAGTAGATATGAAGGACAAGGAATGGTCTTATTAGAAGCAATGTCAGTAGGTTTAGATGTATTAATACCACCTCACTTAGAAAAGTACTGTCCCTTAATAAAATCAGAAAAGAACACCCTAGAATACCTAAAAAACTATAAAAAACATCCAATAAATAAATTTAACCCACTCACAGAATATAATGATGAGATAACAAAAAACTTAGAAAAATTGTTTGAAAATAATAACTAAATTAATGTACATAAAATTTTCATATTAAACACCTTTTTAAATAAGAAAAAAACGTGTATAATTTAAACTAGGTGATGATATGAAAAATTTAAAAGTTCTAGATGGAAACGAAGCTTGCGCGCTTGCTTCTTATAGATTTACAGAAAACTGTGGTATATATCCGATTACTCCGGCAAGTCCTATGGCAACACTTACAGACAAATGGGCAAGTCGTGGAGATAAAAATATATTTGGAGAAAATGTAAAAGTAGTAGAAATGCAATCAGAAGCAGGAGCAGCAGGATTTGTTCATGGCTCACTTCAAGCAGGTATTCTCACAACTTCATTCACTGCAAGTCAAGGATTGTTACTAATGATACCAGAAATGTATAAAATTGCAGGAGAACTATTACCAGGAGTAATCCATGTAGCAGCGAGAAGTTTGTCAACACATGCATTATCAATATTTGGAGACCACCAAGACATATATGCTACTCGTATGACAGGGTTTGCTATGCTTTCAAGCGCAAATGTTCAAGACGCATATTATCTATCTCTTATAAGTCATTTATCTGCCATAAAAGGAAGTGTTCCTTTCTTACACTTTATGGATGGATTTAGAACAAGCCATGAAATAAACAAAATAAATGTATTAGAAGATGAAATAATAAAAACTTTAATAGACTATGATAGCTTAAAAAAATTTAGAAATCGTTCATTAAACATAGGAAAATCTATAACTAGAGGTGTAAGTGAAACAGAAGATGTATACTTTCAAAATACAGAAGCGAGAAATAAATATTATGAAGAACTCCCAAACATAGTTAATGAATACATGGAAAAAATAAACGAACTAACTGGAAGTGCGTACAAACCATTCACATATTTTGGTTCATCACATGCTAATCACATAATTGTAGCAATGGGTTCAGTTACAGATACCATAAAAAAAGTAGTAGAAGACTTAAATAATCAAGGAGAATCTGTAGGAATCATTACAGTTCATTTATATAGACCTTTTAGTGCAAAATACTTTCTAAACGTATTACCAAAAACAGTAGAAAAAATAACTGTATTAGATAGAACAAAAGAAGCGGGATCTCTAGCAGAACCACTTTACCTAGACATATGTGCTACACTAAAAGGAGAAAACATCGAAGTAGTAGGAGGTAGATATGGTTTATCAAGCAAAAACACAACCCCATCACAAATAAAAAGTGTATTTGACAATATGAATAAATATAAAATGAAAGATCATTTTACAATAGGAATTGTAGATGATGTAACAAAAACGAGTCTAGAAGAAAAAGAATATCAATTAATAGAAAAATACAAAGAAATAAAAGTCTACGGATTTGGATCAGACGGTATGGTAAGTGCAAGCAAAAATATACTTAAAGTAATTGGAAAAAAAGATGGTAACTACATACAAGGCTACTTTGAATATGATTCTAAAAAAAGTGGTGGAGTTACTATAAGTCATCTAAGAATATCAGACACACAAATAAACGCGCCTTACTACCTAATCGAACCTAATCTAGTAGTTGTATCAAAAGATTCTTACCTGGAAAAATATGATGTATTAGAAGGAATAAAAAAAGGTGGAATATTCTTATTAAATTCAAATATGACAGACGAAGAACTAAACAAG
Organism: uncultured Bacilli bacterium; assembly: GCA_910586295.1. Taxonomy (GTDB): domain Bacteria; phylum Bacillota_I; class Bacilli_A; order RF39; family UBA660; genus MGBC139354. Next base: position 6,535 of record CAJUGE010000049.1, read on the forward strand.
TACATACCAAATTATTTAAAAACAAAAATCAAAGAAAATAACATAAAGTTCTTTGTCACTAACGCGGATACCTTAGCAGAAAAATACAAACTTCATGGAAAAATAAACAACATAATATCAATGTACATCTTAAAAATGTTAGGAGTAAATGGTGAAGATATAGTTCTCTTCAAAGAAAATATAAAGTCGGTATACAGTGATAAAGGTAATGATGTCATAGAATCAAACATAAAAGCCTTAGATGAAAGTATAGACTATCTAAGAGAATTTGATATATCTAAACTAACTGAAACCAAATCACATAAAGAACCTACTGGATTAATAGAAACAATGCTTAGTAGACGTGCAAACGATTTAAAAGTATCAGACTTTATTTCACATGCAGACGGAACATTTGATGGCGGCTCTAGTGCTTCAGATAAAAGAAAAATAAGTAATTTAGTTCCAAAATGGTGTAAAGAAAATTGTATAGAATGTAATGCTTGTGCATTCATATGTCCTCATGCGGTTATTAGACCAGTGTCACTAACGGAAAATGAAATAAAATCATCTCCTATAGAAAAGGTAGACACAATACCAAGTTTAGGCGAAGAAAACAAAGGCTACTACTTAAGTATAAATACAGAAAATTGTACAGGATGTAATTTATGCGCTAAAGTATGTCCAGGAAAAAATGGAGAAAAAGCTTTAATTATGGATACTCCAAATCATGAAGAAGATAAAATATGTGACTACTTCTCAGAAAAACATGTTAATACAACTAGTTTTTCAAAATACTCAGTAAAAGGACTAGGATTTACTAAACCACTATTTGAATTCCCTGGTGCCTGTTCAGGATGTGGTGAAACAGTTTATTTAAGAACATTAACTGGACTCTATGGCGAAGAAATAGTAATCGCAAACGCTACAGGTTGTTCCTCTATATATGGAGCAAGCTTACCTTGCACACCATATCAAATACCTTGGATTAGTTCGCTATTTGAAGATAATGCTGAATTTGGATTAGGACTACATACAGCATACAAAGCCGCAAGAAAAACTATAAAAGAAATCATGCTTGAAACAAAAGACCAAGTTGATACAGAAACAAAAGAAATATTTAAAACATGGATAGATAATCAAGACAACTCTGAAATAACTTTAAAAGTACAAAGTGAATTAAAAAGAAAAAAAATTAGAGAAGACCTAAAAGACTTACTAGACTATATTCCTTCAAGAAAAGTATGGATAGTAGGAGGAGATGGATGGGCATATGATATAGGATTTGGTGGATTAGACCATGTATTAAGAACAAACGAAAATATAAAAGTTTTAGTATTAGATACTGAAGTATACTCAAACACTGGAGGTCAAACATCAAAATCAACTAGAGTTGGAGCAGTAGCAGAATTTTCTAGCACAGGAAAACTAAAACCTAAAAAAGACTTATTTCAAATTGCTATGAACATCCCAAATGTATATGTAGCAAGTGTAAGTGCAGGAGCTTCTAGAGAACAAACTATAAAATCTTTCAAAGAAGCAAATGAACATAATGGACCAAGCGTAATAATCGCTTATAGCCCTTGTATCGCACATGGAATAAAAGGTGGTTTATCTAATAGTATAGAAGAACAAAAATTACTTGTAGAAAGTGGCTACAACATTCTAATGAGATACTTACCAGAAGAAGATAAACTATATATAGACTCAAAAGAACCTAACTTCCAATTATATGAAACAGTATTTGCAAAAGAAATGAGATATAAAAACCTAGAAACTTTAAATGAAAAAGAATATGAAAGTCTTTACATAACTAATATGAATAATGCTAAAAAACGTTACGAATACTACGAAAGTATAAGTAATAGAAATAATACCATAGAAAATAAAGAAAAAAACTTGAAATATATATAAAAAAGAGTTAAAATTATCAAGCGCTTAAAGGAGGAAAAAAATGACAAAAGAAAAAAAAGTAGCATTAGCATTAACAGGAGTTATGCTATTTGGAGCGACAACAACAAGTTTAACTGGATGTAAAACTAAAGAAAAACAAGAAACAGGAATAAGTGTAAGTGAAACATCAATAGACACAAAAGACATAGTTGTAATCGATACATATAATCCTAATGTACTAAGTAATGGAATGGAAGGAAGATATGTGATTATGTATAAAATATGGACTGAACATTCAGAAGAATTAGATTTACCAAATAACAAATCACAAACATATATCTATAGAGATGTAAAAAATAACAAATGCATAGGAATGTTTACCGAATATGAAGACGGCGAGGCAATATTTGCATATGGACCAGAAAATTTAGGAGAATTTAGTTCTACAATATTGGTAGATAAAACTAAAGATAAAAGTTGGTATGGAAATTTATCAAATTTAATAGATTCTAATTCATTAAAAATTGCATATGAAATAGACGAATTATTAGAAATATATGATATACTAAACGAAGGTTATATTGAAGAAAACCAAATAGAAACGTATAATGGCAAAGTAAAACTAGCATACACGTTAGAAATAAAATAAAACTCCAAATTTGAACTGTACCCCATAATTCGGACAGTTTAATAAAAAACGCTTTTTAACCATAGGATTTAAATTGATTTTATGGTTTTTTCTTGTTATATTCTACTTTGAGGTGAATTATGGAAAGAAAAAATTTTACAGAAGAAGAAATAAACAA
>CAJUGE010000050.1 GCA_910586295.1 uncultured Bacilli bacterium
AGTTGCATTGTATTTTTGGGTTGTTACCATAAATACTCCGTATGAAAGTCCTGTTATTAGGGATAATAAAAATGTAAGAGTTACAAATATCTTAGACTTTGACCTTTTCATAATCAATTTCTCTCTTTCTACCCTTACATTATTTTTATGTTTTACTGGCTACGCGTATACTACGATAATTATAACCGACTACACGCATAAAAGTCAATACTTGTTTAACGCATATGAGAAAATATTGTTAGAAGGTGAATTTATGTTAAGACTAATAGATTTGCGAGAAGATAAAGATTTAACTGGTACTGAAATTGCAAAACTTTTAAACGTTTCTCAACCTCAATATTCAAGATTAGAACTGGAAGTTAACAAAATAACTAGTGATAAATTAATCATACTTTCTAATTTTTATAATACTAGTATCGATTATATTTTAGGATTAACTAATGAGATAGTACCTTATAAGAGAAGTTATAGTAATACTTTAAAGTTAAAGGAGCTTAGAAAGTCTAAAAAATTGACTGGTAAAGATGCAGGAGAAATTATTGGACTTTCACAGCAACAATATTCAAGTATAGAAAAAGGAGAGTATAAAATTACTTATGATAAATTAATTACTTTAGCTAATTTTTACAATACTAGTGTGGATTATATACTTGGAATTACTGATGTATTTAAACCTTATACTAAACCTTCTTTTGAAATAGAATAATTACATAGAAAAAACTACTAATTTTTTGTACTTTAGTAGTTTTTTAAAAGAATTTATATTAAGGATATCCTTCTTTATTACTTGAGGTTTTAACTTTGTATAATCGTGGATATATATTTTTTAAAAGTAATTTTGAAGGAGGTTTACTTTTATTTTTTATTCTTGTAACACTTATTCTTTGTGTTACCTAATATAATGTATGTTAGTTTTTAAATTATGAGTGGGCGAGTAGCTAATGTATTATTCCGTCCATTGAAAAATCAAACTTGTCCATTGAAATAACATATTTAGGATAGTTATCTTTTATTTTTTTGTATACTCCAAATTCTCTCTCAATAACAGATTCGTCAGCTAAAATATATGCTACTTGGATATATATTTTTTCTTGTGATTTTGTAGCAATAAAATCAACTACACCATTTTTTAAGCTTCCTATATTTACATTATAACCCCTTGCTATTAGTTCATTATAAACTATGTTTTCTAAATAAGAGCCTATTTGTTCTTTTTTTCCTTCACTTAATATATTTGTAAAACCTAAATCTGTTAAATAATATTTATACTTCCCAGTAAGAATCCTTTTACCTCTTACATCATATCTTTTAACTTTAGATATAAGATTAGCTCTGGTGATATAATCTAAATAATTATATAGAGTTTCTAACGATACTCCCCTAGAGACACTTTCAAAATATTTCTTTAAACTTTCTGGCGAAAAAGTTTGAGATGGCGTTGTTAATATGTAGATTACAATCCTATAAAGTAAATCAACATCTTTAATATTAAATCTTTTTACTATATCTTTTATAACAATAGAATTATATATATCATTTAAATAAGTTTTTTTGAAATATCATCATTTTTCATAAATCTCTGAGGCATTCCTCCCCATTTGTTATAATCTCTAAAAGTATCTTCTATTAAACTTTTATCATTAATATTTAAAAGCTCACATACTTCACTAAAAGTAAATGGTGTTATCTTGAAACTTACATATCTTCCTGCTATGTGAGTTGCTAAATTACTAGATAAAAAATCACTATTTGAACCTGTTATGAAAATAGATGTATTCTTAGTAGCCCCAATGAATTTACAACTTTTTTCCAAGATTCAACGTTTTGAATTTCATGGTACAAGTCATTTTTTTACTTTATACAGTAATTCTTTTGCTGTTTTTTTGTTTTTTTACATTATAGAAGATTTATACCTTTACAACATAGATTATCTTTTGAATGGGTGTTTTATTTTGTTTTTTATTTCTTCTTTTAATATTGTTAAGGACGTTTTATACATTTCTTCTGATAAAGTTCTAGAAATCTCTAATTCTTTTTCTATGTCATTTATTATTTTGTCTTTATTTTTCTTTCCAAGTAAGAAATGTCTTTCTAAAATATTATTTATGTTTTCACATTTATCTGTTGATAATTTTGTCTTTTTGCTTAAAATGTTGATAAATTCTCTTTTATTCACTTTAGTCATACATCTTACCTTTTGAATCTTTTTGTATCTCATAGCCGTATTCAAATATGTATGCCATGCTAACTAGGAATAATATATATAGAAAGTCTAACATATTAAAGCCAATTCCTAGGTCTTTTTCTATTATTTTGGATACTATAATCCCAGATATACTTGGTATAACTATGGTTAATACCATGAATAAGGCTATTCTTTTAATAAATGTTATGTTTTCTTTAGTAAATGGTGTATCTCCTTCATAAATGTTTATAAATAGTTTTTCTAGATTGCTAAATGACTTATATAAAAATATAAGAGATACTATTAAACAAATATAAGCAATTTCAATAAGAACTGTACTTTCAAAGAGTTTATCGTTTTCTAATACTTCTAGAATTTCATTAAGTACGTATGTTTCTTCTATTTTATCTATAGTAATATTTTTTTCTTTGTAAGTTAGAATTATTTCTTTTTCACTTTTCGTATATTCTATTTTTTCATTAAATATTTCTAATTCTCCTATAGTTTTTAGTTTTATATTTTTAGAAATTATTGGTGTTATTAGCATAGTTAGTATTACTGCTGCGAGACCTACTAATACCATTATTTTACATATACGAGATATTATATAGATTGCTTTGCTTATTCCTTTTACCTTTCTTTGTTTTTCTTCACTTAATTTTGTTATTTTCACAATTATTTCTTCGTCTAAAGAGTTTAAGTCAACTAGGTCTTCATGAACTAAATCATTTATTTTACAATTAAATATTTTACATAATTCAAGTATGTTATCCATCGTGGGGTAAGATTCAGCACATTCCCATTTTGATACTGATTGACGCGACACTTTAATTCTTTCTGCTAATTCTTCTTGAGTTATGTTTAACTTATTTCTTAAAGATTTTAAGTTTTCTCCAAATTTCATTAGATTTCTCTCCTTTCAATGAGCATTATATTTTATGACAGAAAAAAACTCTACCAACTTTTAGTTGCGAGCTATCTATTATTTAGTAATGCCATAAATATAAGAAAGACTATTATACATAAAGTACAGATGGAAGCCGTTATTAAAATTACTTTATCTAAAAGTTCTTTATCCATTACTTTTGAAGTAAGTTTGTAAGATATTCTGCCTAAGTATACTCCAAATGTATTTGTTATAATGTCTGTTATGTCTAGTACTCCTGTGCCTAAAACATGTGTGGAAGTTTCTAATAATATTATAAATATAAAACCGACTATTACACTTTCTGAGCTTTTTCTTTTAGAGATTATTCCTAAATATATTCCAAATGGAATAAAAGCAAGTATGTGCAAAAGTGAACCAAATATTTTAAAGTTATCTCCATAGAATGGTATAAGATTTATTTCATTGTATATTCCTGTCTTTGGTGGTATATACATTTTAAATAAAAATATATCTAGTAAACATAAAATATATATTATGAATAGTGCTATATAAAATATTTTCTTTTTCATATAAACAGTCCTCACATTCTTTTATTAAATTATATCATGTATACTTTATTATTTTCTTGATTTTTTTGTTATTTATACTAAGAGTGTGTAAAGTGAGTATAATACAATAAAGAACTAGTTGTATTGATTTTAATTCATTTCTTTGAAATTAGTGTTAAAGACAAAAAGCTTTTGTTAGTGAAAAAGAAAGAAACAAAGATAACCTATTATCAATAAGATGATTGGTTTTATTCTTTGTATATTACTTTTTCATTTATAGTAGATATTCTACATTTTTCAAATTCATAACTAGCTAAGTAATCATTATCATATTTAATATGCGTTACTTCATCATCTAGCATAAAACTTGAATTGCAAAAATCGCAGTCAACTTTTTACTATTTTCTTTGACTTTTAGAAGTATTCTTCAGTTTTTGTATCAATTTAATTTATTTCTTCTCCAAAATATATATCATACCAAACTAAAAATACATAAATAGCCCAAATTTTTTTGAAGCAATCTTTCTTTTTGCTTTTGTGAGATTCTAATAGCTTCATTATTTTCTTTTCGTCAAAGAATTTGTTTGCTGTAGATGAAGTAAATTTTTCTTTTATTTGTTCATACACATCATCTTCTCTCATCCAATCACGTAGTGGAACTGGAAAACCAAGTTTTCTTTTTTTGTATGCTTCATTTGGTATTACTGTCTTTGCTGATTGTCTTAATGCTACTTTTGTTGTTTCTTTATTCAATTTAGCGTTAAATGGCAGATTTTTCGCTACTTTATAAACCTCCAAATCTAGAAATGGGGTTCTACCTTCTATTCCATACATCATGGTAGTTCTATCTGCTGCTTGTAAGAAATCTGGAATTAGCCAGTAATAAAAATCAAGTGCTTGTCTTGTGCATAAATCATTACTTTCTTTATAGTCTTCATAGAATGGTTTTAATATTTCTTTTGTCGATATTTGATTCTCTATATTAAGTATGTTCTTTGCTTCTTTATCTGTGAATACTCTGGCAAGTCCTATATAATAATTTTTAAGTTTCTGTCCTCTTCTATAAATAAAGTTAAACCCTTTCATTTCTTGTAGTGGACTGCAAATAGTAGATGCTAGATGTCTTAAAAAGTAAGGTATCTTATTGTACCAAGAGTGATCAATTTCTTCTCTATAAGTTAAATATCCTGCGAATAATTCATCGGCACCTTCTCCAGTCATTATTACTTTGACATCTTCACAGGCAATTTGAGATACAAAGCTTATTGCTAATGCAGATGGATCTGCTAGAGGTTCGTCCATATGATATAGAAATTTAGGTAATAAATCCATATATTCTTTTTTTGTTATGTATTTAGACTTATTTTTTATTTTAAGTTTTTTTGCTAAGTCTTCGGCATAAGATATTTCATCATAATTTTTGTTTTCATAGCCAACTGTGTATGTGTTTTTTACTTTAGATGTTGATACTAAATAACTTGAGTCTATTCCGCTTGATAAGAAAGAGCCTACACTTACATCACTTATAAGATGATGAGACACAGAGTTATTCATCGACTTTTTTATGTTGTCTATGATTGTATTCATATCTTCTTCTTTTTCTTCTAATTCAAATTTAAAATATCTTTCTTTTGTTAATTCGCCATCCTTATATAATAAATAAGTTCCAGGATTAAGTTTAAATACTCCTTTAAAGAACGTTTCTTCATTAGGATTAGAGTTAAAGCAAAGATAGCTTGATATAATTTTTTCATTTAGTTCTTTTTTGAATTTGGGATGTGGTAAGAAAGCTTTGATTTCTGAAGCAAACATGAATGTATCATCCATTAAAGAATAGTATAATGGTTTTATTCCAAATGGATCTCTAGCCATAAATAGTTCTTCTTTCGTCTTATTCCATATTGCAAATGCGAACATTCCTCTTAGATGATTTACTACATTAGTTCCCCACTGTTCGTAGCCATGTATTATTACTTCTGTATCACAATCACTTTTAAATTTATGTCCTAGTGTTCCAAGTTCAATTTTTAAATTCTTATAGTTGTATATTTCTCCATTAAATATTATTACTAAATTCTTGTCTTCATTATAGATTGGTTGAACTCCAAGGTTTATGTCAATAATAGCTAGGCGTTTATGTCCTAGAGCAATATTTTCGTCTACATAAAAACCTTCTCCATCTGGTCCTCTGTGATTTATTTTTTCTGCCATTTCAGTAATGGTTTTCTTTTTATCTTTTTCCTTATTTATAAATCCTACTATTCCACACATAATATTACTCCTAATAATTATTTTTTTATTTTTTATATCATTTTATACTTTGTATCTTTATTTTAACATATTATTTGTGATTTTGTCATTTTTATTGTATTAATTTTTTTATTTTAAATCTTAATTTTTTCTTACAAAATAATATCAGGGTAGAAAAAAATTTTATTGTGTCTTATAATAGGTGTAGGAGGTCATTATGAATATTTTGGTTCTAGATGATGAGAAAGAGATTGCAGATTTGGTTGAAGTTTATTTGCAGAATGAGAATTATAGTGTTCATAAATTTTATGATAGTGAGAGTGCGATTAACTGTATCAATTTTGAAAAATTAGACCTTGCTATTTTAGATATTATGGTTAAGGGAACTGATGGTCTTAAAATTCTTAAAATGATTAGGGATAAAGGATTTAAGTTTCCTGTGATTATGCTTACTGCTAAAGTTATGGATGCTGACAAAGTTAATGGTTTAACTTTAGGTGCAGATGATTATATTACCAAACCTTTTAATCCTTTAGAGTTAGTTGCTAGAGTTAAAGCACAACTTAGAAGGTATACTAAGTACAATGAAGCTCCAAATAATAGTATTATTTATATAGATGGGCTTGAGATTTGTAGCGATACTCATAAGTGTAAGCTTTATGATAAAGAGATTACTCTCACTCCGATAGAGTTTGATATTTTACTTTATCTTGCTAATAAGCGAGGAATGCCTGTGAGTAGTGAGGAGCTATTTTTGAATGTTTGGAAAGAAAAATATTATGATAGTAATAATACAGTAATGGTGCATATTAGAAGAATTAGAGAGAAGTTAAATGATGGTCGTGAACACAAGTTTATTAAGACTGTGTGGGGAGTGGGTTATAAAATTGAATAGTGAAGAGATAAATAAGTTAAAGACTAGGATTGCTGTTATTTCTATTTTAAAGATATTTCTATTTTCTTTAGTTGTTTTTATTGTGATTCTGTTTTTAATAGATGTTGTTTTTCAAGATGTTTTAGCTACTATTGTTAATAATTATAGTCAAAGGTTGTATATATATTTTAAGGCTAATAAAGTGTTTTTTATGTGCATAACATGTGTATTTGTTTTTTGTATTGCATCTTTTTTTGTTATAAAAAATACTGGAAATAGTTTAGCTTTGCTTATTAAAAGTATGGATAAAATTTTAAATAATCCTCAAGAAGAGATTAGCCTGCCTGATGAACTTAGTGTTTTGGAGAGAAGACTTAATAATATTAGAGTAGATTTGATTACTAGTAAGAATAATGAGAAAGAGGCTATTGATAAAAAGAATGAGCTTATTATGTATATGGCACATGATTTGAAAACTCCTTTAACTTCTGTTATAGGGTATTTAAGTTTGATTAATGATGAGCATGATATTTCTGAAGAAGTTAGAAATAAGTATATAAAAATTGCTCTAGATAAGGCTTATAGGTTAGAAGAACTTACTAATCAATTTTTTGAGATTACTAAGTATAATTTAAATGAAATACCTATTTCTAAGAATAAGTTAGATTTGGAAATACTTTTGAATCAATTAGTGGAGGAATGTTATCCTATAAGTAAAGAGAAAAATATTAAAATTAAATTAGATACAAAGACAGTAAGTTTTTTTGGTGATGGTGATAAGCTTGCTAGAGCGTTTACCAATTTGCTTAAGAATGCAATTAGTTATAGTTTTGAGAACTCTACTATTTATGTGAAGATGTGGTTAGATAAGGAAAATATAAATATAAGGTTTAGAAATAAGGGTGAGAGAATACCAGATTATAAGTTAGATAAGATTTTTGAGAAGTTCTATAGAGCTGATGAAGCTAGAGCAAGTAATACTGGTGGGAGTGGGCTAGGTCTTGCGATTACAAGAGATATAATAACTTTACATGGTGGTATGATTAGTGTTAGTAATAAAGATGAGTTTATAGAGTTTTTGGTGGTTTTACCAAGCGAAAAGAAGGCATGATGATGCACTTCTTTTTATGTTTGGAATGTCAATTTTTTAAATTTGCTTCTTGACTTTATGTTTGTGATAAATCAATATGTCTTATATTTTGTTTGGCTTTGTCTTATATATCTTGTAGACTATTATGTGAATATTTATTTCGAAAGGGATGATTTAATGGGTAATAAATATTATATAGAAATAGAACATTTAATAAAGAAAAATGAAGTTAATAGACAAGTTAGAAAACTTCAAAATAATAGCGAAGATTTAGATACTAAGTGGAATATTGGTAGGCTTCTTGTGGAGGCACAAGGTGGTAGGACTAATATTAAATATGGTAACACTTTAATAAAAGAATGGTCTTTAAATTTTGAAGAAGATTATGGTAAAAAATACAATTATTCTAATTTATATCGATATAGACAATTTTATTTAACTTTTCCTAATTTTGCCACAGTGTGGCAAAATTTAAGTTGGAGTCTTTTTAAGATTATTATGCCTATAAAAAGTGAGAATGAAAGAAATTATTATATCAATTTATGTTTAGAGCAAAACTTATCTACTCGTGAATTAGAACGTGTAATTAAGGAAAAGACTTATGATAGATTAATAGATAAAACATCTTTAATTAGCATTAAAACGGAAAAACTAATTAGTGAAAAAAATATTAAATATAATCTTAAAAATCCTATTTTAATAAAACTAAATAAGAATGAAAGTTTAAAAAGCGAAAGAGAATTGCAATTAAAGATTTTATCTCAACTACAATCTTTCTTTTTACAACTTGGTAGTGGTTTTACTTTTGTAGGTAACGAATATAAAATCATTCACAATGGGAAGAATTATTTTATTGATATTCTTTTATTTAACTATAAGTATAATCAATTTATTGTTGTAGAACTTAAATTTCGTGAGCTAAGGCAAACTGATAAAGGTGAAATAGAACTTTATATGAAGTTAGTTGATGAACATGTTAAAGAAAGTTTTAATAATAAAACTGTTGGGATTATTATTTCTAGAGAGCAAGATGTTTTTATAGCGACTTATGTTGGGTGCGAAGATATTTTTCCTGTTACATATCAATTATTTGTTAATTGATTAAAAAGATAGACTGTTTATTGTTTTACAGTCTATTTTGTCTTTAATTCTACCACTACAAGTTCTGGTTTGTTAAATGTTCTTAATGGTAGCCCTGTAGTACCAATGCCACCACTAATTATCATGTATTTTTTATTTTTCTCATATATTCCTTTGTCTAACTCTGGAAATAATCCTTGGTTAGGAGCATATAGAGCTCCGATTATTGGAACTCTTACTTGTCCACCATGTGTATGGCCAGATAGAGTTAAATCTATATTTCGATTTATATATTCTTCAAAAAAATCTGGTCTATGTGATAAAAGTATAGTGAAAGTATTCAAATTTTCTGTTAGCTCTTCTAATTTTCTTTTAAAAATTATTTCACATTCATTTAAGATGGAACTACTTGCCATAAATTCTGGGGAGTCTATTCCTATTATTGTAATTTTAGAGTCTAAGTGTTCTATGTTGGCTACTTCGTTTCTAAGAACATTAACTCCATTTTCTTTTAGCTTTTGCTCAAACTCGTTATAGATATTTTGAATTTCTGCTTCATGATTTCCTGTAACATAGTAAATTGGTGCGATGTTTTTAATTTTTGTTATTAAATCTAGAGATTCTTTTGTGTCTTCACTATCTATTAAGTCTCCTGTTATTACAATTATGTTAGGTTTTTCTTCAATTATTTCTTCTATTAATTTATTAGTTAACTTTTTTATTTTTGTATTATGAAAGTCTGTTATTTGTGCAATTTTAAAGTTGTTAAATTCTGGTTCTAATTTTTCGCTTGTTATCTCATAATATGTAGTTTTTAGTGATGTTATTTCGAAATAATCGAACAATATGGAAGTTATTAATAATATTAAAGAGACAAGTGCGCAAATTATTAAATATCTTTTTTTCATTTAAGTTTGCTTTCTCCTGTTTTATAATCTATTTCTATTTTATCTTGTACATTATATACAAAAACGTTAAATTTTATTCCTTTTCCTTCATCTTCTACAGAATATGCTTCCATTTGGACACCAGTTGCCAGAAGGTTGTTTCCATCATAAATTGGTGTTACTCTGTATAATACATGATTAGAAGTTTCTTTTATGTATTCTGCAACTTTATTTTCAAAGTCTAACATTCCTTTAGTGTTCATTTCTCTAGTACAAGTAATTAAATTATTAGGGTTAGCATTTTCTCCTGTAAGTTGATAACCTATAAGATGGCAACGATTATATAAATATTTTCCATCTACTACATCATATTTTACTGTGTGCCATCCCGATGGTTTTATCATTCCTATAGAACCTCTTTCTTCGGTTGGCATTAAATCCTTACCTATATTTGCAATAGCATATGTACATCTATTTAATTCATCTAATTCTCCATACTCTTCATAAGATTCTTTTTTAAAATCTTCACTTTCAAAGTTTGGTTCATTATTGTTTAGTATTACATATGATTCTCCATTATAATCTGGTATTTCATCTAAATTATAAGAGACTATGCTTTTTGGAGTGTAACCTAAGGTTAGCATTATCTCTTCTCTAAAAGCTCCTACTACTATAAGTAATAATACTCCTAAGAGTGCTTTTGATAGTTTTGTTTTTTCTGTTTTTTTCAAATTAATCACCTACTTTGTGATTTAATTATATCATGATTTTTATATTAAGAGCTAAATAAATATCTAAGTTGTATTTATTTGTCTAGTAACCATTCTAATACATTAATTTGTTTTATTCCATTATGTGAGGTGTAAGGGGTGAAGTCCATAGTTAGTAAATATTTAGGATTATGGTCTTTTATGTTGTTTAATGGTTTTAGTTCTCTTTGTAAAGTTGTCTCTTCTATAACTGAGTAACTAACTTGATAATAGTTTACTCCTTTTTCATTATAGGTAACAAAGTCTATTTCGTTTTCATTATTTTTTCCAATAAATATTTTATAACCTCGTCTTAGTAATTCTAGATATACTATATTTTCTAGTATGTGTCCTTGGTCTGCTTTTTTGCTACCTAACAAATAATATCTAAGTCCTATATCTGAAAGATAGTATTTTACTCCAGTGGAAAGTCTTTCTTTGCCTTTTATGTCATATCTTTCTGCTTTGTATAAGATGAATGATTCACAAAGATAAGTTAAATAGTTTTCTACTGTTTGTACTGATATTTTTCTTCCTTTTGAACAGAGAGTATTAGAAATTTTGGTTGCTGATACTAAAGAACCGATATTGTCAAACATGAATTTCATTATGTCTTCTAATACATTTACACTTGTTATTTTTCTTCTGGTTATTATGTCTTTAATTACTATGGTATTATATATTCCATCAAGATACATTTTTATTTCTTCATCTGTAGATAATTTTAGAGTATATGGAAAAGAACTTTTAGTCATTATATTTTATTATTAAGTCGCTATTGCCTTTATAACCAATATATTCTTTGAAAGATAGAGGTAGCATTTTTATTTCTATGTATCTTCCACTTAAAAGTGTTGCTATCTCTCCTGGTAATAGTTCAGCATTAGAACCAATTATATATAAATCTACATTTTTCTTTATATATAGACTATCGCAAGCAGTTTCAAAGCATTTAATTTTTTGTATTTCATCTATGAAAACATAGTTTTGCTGTTCACTTTGTAATCTTTCTTTAATATATGTGTTTATAATCGGTTATGAAATCAAAGTCACTATCTTCTAGATTTAATTTTATTATTTGATTATCTTGTATTCCACTTTCTTTAAGATAGTTGATGTATAAATCAAATAGAGTTGATTTTCCACATCTTCTTATGCCTGTAACTACCTTTATTAGGTCTTTGTCTTTAAATGTTATTAGTTTATTTAAGTATTCTTCTCTTTCTATCATAATTATCACCCTTTTTAATAAATTTCAAAATAAATGTCAATTTTTATAAAGTGTATTTTAGAATTTCATGTTTTTTATGTTTTTTTGTAAAGTTTGTTTTAAAATTTTAGTTAAAATATTTTATTATAAATTCAGTAAATTCCCCTTTTTTTGATTTAACTTGTATTCTTCCATTTTCCTTTTCAATTATTGTCTTCGCTAGTGCTAATCCTATACCTATACTTTCTTTACTTGTATTTTCTATTTTATAAAATCTTTCAAAAAGATGAGGTAAATCTTTATTATCTATTCCACTTCCAAAGTCTTTTATAGTAATAATTTTATATAAGTTTGTTTTATCTAGAGTTATTTCTATTTTTGAATTATAAGATGAGTGTTCTATAGAGTTTTTAATAATATTAGTTAAAGCTTCTATTTGCCATTTTGAATCGCAATGTAATGAATAATCTTCTTTTGAATGTACTTCTATTTTTATGTTTTTTAAGTCACAAAGATTACTTAAATTTTCTAGACTTTCATTTATGAGTTTATTTGTCGTTGTATTTACTTTTAGAAATTTAATAGTATTAGCATCAAATTTAGATAATTTAAGTAGAGAATTTACTAAGAAATTTATATTGATAATTTCTCTTTTGATGTTTCTAATAAACGATATTCTTTTGCTTTCGTCCATGTTTGCATCTTCAATTAATGTATCTAGTGTTATTAAAATTGAAGTGAGAGGAGTTTTTAGTTGATGTGAGATATCTTCTAGGGAAACTTTAAGATTCATTTTGTCTTTTAAATTATTTTCTGCTTGTTCTTTTAACATTATAGCGGTTTTATATATTTCATTTTTGAGAATAGATAGCTCATCTTCTGTGTTGTTATCTATATCGAATTTGTAATTTTTTTTGTTTATCTCTTCTATGCATTTTGTTATTTTGTTTATTTCTTTGTCTTTTTTATTGTTATATATTAAAAATGTACATATTAAAGTTATAGTAAATGATAATATTAAAGTTAAATTTATTATATGATAAGTTTTATTCGTTTTGTCATTTTCAATCACTATGCTATCTTTTTCAATGTTTATTCCATATTTTTCTAAGAATGTATTGTCATTGCTTTCATTATTAAGTATTTTTATTATTTCGTTTTTATCAATGTCTTTGTAATCTTTTTCTATTTGCTCGATTAGACCATTAATTTTATTGTTGAAATTCTTTTTATATGTTTGATATTCTATGTTGTTTAAAGTTATGTATAATACCATAAATATTATTATAATTATTAATGTTATTATTAGATATTTTTTTAAATATATTTTATTTTCCATCTGAATCAATCCTATAACCTATTCCTTTTACTGTTTTTATTATGTCACACTCAAGTTTTTCTCTTATTCTTTTTAAGTATACTGTAATTGTGTGAGTGTCTACATCGTTTCCAGTCCAGTCCCAAATATTATCTAGTATTAGTTCTCTTGTTACTACTCTGTTTGCATTTATGAATAAAAGATGTAGTATTTTTAATTCTAGACTTGTTAATACAATCTTTTTTGTGTTTTTATATACTTCCATTTTATCTATATCAAACTTTATATTTTTAATTTCTATTATATTGTTTTTCTCTTTTCTCATAAGAATTTTGTTTATTCTTGCTAGAAGTATAGACATTGAGAATGGTTTTGTTATATAGTCTTCTGCTCCTAGGTTGAGTGAGTCTACTATTTTTTCTTCATCGTCAATTGCCGTTAGGAATATAGTGTCTATACTTAGTGGTTTGATTATATTTTTGTATAGGTCAAATCCACTACCATCTGGTAATGTTACATCCAGAATAATTAGGTCTATTTCTTTAGTATTTATTTTCTCTTTTGCTTCTTTTATTGTAGTTGACTTTTCTACTTTTAAGCCATTTTTAGTTAGAGAATATTCTAGACTTTCTAATATTGATATGTTGTCTTCTATTAAAAGTATCTTCATAATTTTCCCTTCTAATATAAATTTTGAGTTGATAATTCATAATCTATATTTAATTCTTTTAATGTTTTTAAGTATTTTGTTTCAAATTCTATTTTGTATTATCTTTCATTGGTAGTAAACATACTTTTTCTATATCTTCACTGAATATTATGTCTTTATGAAATTGTAGTTCATAGTTAGTAACCATTATGTTTTGACTTGCTAGTACATTAGTTATGTTTCCTGGAGAATCTGGAAGAAGTTCTCCTTTCTTTATGGCATTAAAAATCGGTAGCCCCGCATTATGCTCTATAGCACAGATATTAGGAGATGTTGTTAGCATTGGACATTTTCTTTTATAAGCATTGAAGTCAAGACTACTTCCTACAGTCATGGTTGTATATTTGATAAATTTATCTTTTTTAGTATTAATATTGAAATAGTAAGTCACTATCTTGAAGTAAATGTCTTAGTGGACTTTTATCTAGAATAAAACCATATTTAGGATATTTTGTATAGTCTAAATCTAATGACGATTCAAATAGTTCATGTGTAGCTTGTTTTCTTCCATCAAAACTTAGTGAAGAACCTGCTCCTAGTTCTAGTTGATTTTTTACTTTGTTGCTTTTTAATATATCATTAAAACAATCGAATGGTACACATATTGCTAGATTATTTTCTTTTATAAGTTGTTCTAGAAATTCTATTACTATTTTTTCTTTACTTCCACCTATACCTTTAGGGTGCATTTTAATATAATTTTTTTGGTGTGTTTCAAATTTTTTTAAAGATTCTGGCATAAATCCTCCTTTATGATAAGTAATCATTCGAGTCAATAGTATCACACTTAAGAAAAGTATGTCAATTAGGAAAAAGTAAAAGAAGTGAGTATTAGATATTTTCACTTCTTATGGTTTCTATTGTGTTCTTTTTATTTACTTTACTTATGCTATACCTCATTATTATAAATACTATTAAAAACACAAATATTATAGATATTATTATTGGTATATATGGTATTTCAAATACTTTATCAAATTTATTTTTTATACTTAAATGTATTAAATACGATAGAATGATTCCAATTATTATGCCATACAATAGTGATTTAAAACTGTAAAGAATAGTTTCTAAGTTCATCATTCTGTTAAATTCTTTTTTTGTCATTCCAATACTTTTTAACATTGCGAATTCTTTTGACCTTAATTCTATGTTAGATGTTATTGTGTTAAATATGTTAGTTATTCCAATAAGTGTAATAACTGTTATGAAACCATACATAAATATACTAAATATTAGTTTAAATGCATCATCACTTTTTTTAGATTCCGAATAATTTGTTATAAATAAGTCTTCGTCAATAATTAATATTTCATCTTCAAGTTTAAAAGCGTCTTTTGTGTTTATGACAATTCTTGTACCTTGGTATTCGAGATTTTCAAAGTCATTTTTGTTGACTATTAAGAATCCACCACTATAGTAAGAATTTTCTAGTCCTGCTGGTCTTATGTTAGTAGTTTTTGCTAATTCTATGTTTAATTCTTTTTCGTTATAAAGTCCTTTTATTGTTTCACCTTCATTATATTTATAGCTTCTAACACTACTTTCTTTAGTTCCTTCATAATACTTATAATCGTCTATTAGTATTCCTTTGTTTTTAGCTTCTTCTTTGGAGATGTTTAGCTTTTTAAGGTAGTAATTCCAAGAGTCATCATCTAATGCTCTTATATCTAGCGACCTATATTCTGCATTTGGACATCCAGCAGTTTCATCATAATCTGTTTCACATTCCAAATATAATAAGTCATTAACTGTTATTTTAGATTTATCATATATTTTTAAGTAATATCTACTTGCTGATATAGTATAAATTTCGTCTATTCCTTTTAAAGATTTTATTTTGTTTTCTGTTTCGCTGTTTCTTACATCTGAAACAACAATATTATAATCATATGATGTGTAGTATCTATTAGCAACTCCAAATGATTCTTCGATAAATACACTCATAGAAATGAATGCTATTATACTTACTGTTAATGATATGACAGTAGTTCTATATTTTTTCTTGCTTCTTTTTAAGTTTTTGTATGCTAGTACTCCTCCAGTTTTAAATAATTTTTGTATAAACTCAGGTGTTTTTAATTTTTTACTTGTTATTTTTATAGATGAGTGAGATTTTATGTTTTCTATTGGAGAGACACGTGAAGCACGTTTGGCTGATGACAAGCTAGATAGATAAATTGTTAAGATACTTAATAATGAAGTTAATAGTATAACTTGCCAAGATATTTTAAATATTATTTCACTGTTACTACCAAAGAGAATCTCTTCGCTAATAAGGTTTATTACTTTTACTAAAACGAATACTGTAAATGAACCACATATTAGTCCCATAGGTATTCCAATTAGTCCTAGTAGCATGCCTTCAAAAATTACACTTTTTTTGATTTGCTTTTTTGTTGCTCCTATACTAGATAGCATTCCATACATTTTTATTTTTTCTTCTGTAGATATTGCAAATGAATTTCTTATGCAAAATACAGAGACTCCAATTATTACACATATTACTACAGATAATATTGCGTAAAACATTGAGATTGTACTATCTGAAAATGCAAATGCTTCCCATCTTAGTAATTCGTAATTTGTATCACTAATATATTTTGTGGCAGATGAGTTTGCACCTACTAATTTTGGAATTATTGTTTCGTGGTTTTTTAAGTTTTTTAATATTATGTAACTGTCTACTTTTTCCGATTTTTCTTTTGTTGTAAACCCCCAGTAAGTATAGTTAGTACTATATTTTGTTGTAACTCCTACTATTTTGTATTTTCTTTTTAACTTTACATCAATATATTCTGGATTTTCTTCGTTATAAGGGTTAGAGTTAGTTAGATTATAACCATCTTCTGTTTTTCTTTCGCCGATTTCTAATTCAATGTATTCACCAATTTGTAATCCTGTGTCTGTAATAGTTTTTTTGTTTAGTATGATTTCATTTTCGTTTTGTGGGTAAGATCCTTCTACTATTTCATATGATAAACTATCAAATGTTTGAAAGTCTGTACTATAAACTTCAATGTAAGGGAAATCTTTTTTTGAATTTTCGAGATATGAAAATCCTAGATTATTAATTTTCTTTATCTCTTTTATTTCTCTATTTAATTCAAGTTCTTCTACTTCGTTAGTGGGTACATTTAGAAGGGCTACATGGAAGTATCCCGAATCTTTTATAGCTTTGTTTATTAATGTTGCTCTTAGACTTTGGAACATTCCTGCGACTGCACATATAAGAGAGGCAGATAATATTATTCCTATGATTGTTCCTATTGTTCTTTTTTTGTTTAATTTTAAACTTTTTATTCCTACTCTTTTTAATACATTCATGGATTTATTCACTCCCTACTATGTGCCCATCTTCTATTTTTATTATTCTATCTGCACGAGAGGCTATTTCTGGGTTGTGAGTTATCATTATTATTGTTTGGTTATAATCTTTATTTGATTTTTTTAGTAATTCTACTATTTCTTCACTTGCTTTTGAATCTAAGTTTCCTGTAGGCTCGTCTGCTAGAATAATAGCAGGATTTGTGATGAGAGCACGGCCGATTGATGTTCTTTGTTGTTCTCCACCTGATAATTCATTTGGTAAGTGTGTTCTTCTTTTTTCTAGTCCTAATAGTTTTATCAAATTATTTAGTTTTTCTTCGTCAATACTCCTGTTGTCTAGGTTTAGTGGTAATGTTATGTTTTCTTCGATGTTTAATATAGGTATTAAGTTGTAGAATTGATAGATTAGTCCTACTTGTCTTCTTCTAAATATTGCTAGTTTGTCGTCATCAAAGTTATATATATCTTTTCCATCTATATATACTTTACCACTTGTTGGTCTATCTACTCCACCGATTAAGTGAAGTAGTGTAGATTTTCCAGAACCAGAAGCACCTATTATTGCTACAAATTCTCCTTTCTCGACTGTGAATGATACTTTGTCTAAAGCGACTACTTTTGTATCTTTACTTCCATATATTTTGGTTAAGTTTTCAACTTTTAATATTTCCATTTTCTTTTATCTCCTTTCGTTTTACATTTTAAGTATATTACTTCAAAGTTACAGGTGAGTTACAAAGTAAAAAACTTTTAAAAAAACTTAATTTTTTATTTAATTAAGTTCTTGGTTTAATAATTTTTCTAAATATATTGCTACTCCATCTTCATCATTTGATATAGTAATATCATTTGCTTTACTCTTAATTTCTTTTAATGCATTGGACATTGCGACTGAAAAAACTTCTGATTCAAAGATTTCTAAGTCATTGAGTCCGTCTCCAAAAAAGATTATGTTTTCTAGTGAGACATTTAGTTTGCTTGATAGGAGTTTTAATGTGTTTATTTTGTTTGTATCTTTTAAATTTATGTTAATTCTTCTTTCATCACTAAAAGAGTCTTGCATTATGAATGGGTTTAGTATTTTGTATTTTTCTTTTATCATTTTATAAAAGTGTTCTACTTCTTCATTAGTTTTAAAAAATAGTGTCATTCTAGATATTGGTTCTGTTATTTGAGATATATTTTCAATAGTTTTTACATGTGAAGAAGGGTTATTTACTTTTCCTTTTAGTATATAGTAATTGTTTAATGATCCACAATCTATTTCTGTTACTTTATCTATCATAGTTAGAGTTATTTCTTCTGCTAAGGAGATAGGAATATGACTTGCATATAGTATTTCATCTTTTGTTACATCATATATATACGTTCCATCACATAGTATAAGATAGTCAAATAAATTCATGTCTATTCTGCTTTTGACCGATGACAATATTCTTCCTGTAATACCGACTGTGATATATCCTTTATTTTTAATATTTATTAGTGTTTGTTTTGTTTTTTCCGTTAACTCGCCTTTGCTATTTAATAGAGTTCCATCAAAGTCTGTTCCTATTATTTTATATTTCATGTTTACCTCTTTTCTATATAATTATAGCAAATAGTAGAATAGAGATAAACTTGTTTTATCTATTAGTTAATTTTTTTCTTAAAGTGTTATCTTGTTCTGTTAGTCTTTCTAACTTTTTTAAAATATTTGTTTCTTCTTTAGTCATCTCGGATGTTTCAAGTAATTCTGTTAATTTTCTGCATAGGTCATTACATTTAGCAATATTATCTGCACTTTTGTTAAGTAAATTCATTAAAGTAAAGTTTGTTTCTTCTATGTTTTTGTTATAAGTTTTGATGTTTTTTGATTTATCTATAGATTTTTTTATTTCTTTTTTTAGGGACCTCAAAATACAGCATGATACTACTAAAGTTATGGCTAATTCACAAAAGATAATGCAGAATAGATTCTCTCTCTTTCCTTCTTCATTTGGGACTTCTTTTGGATTTTCTAAGTCTTGTATGGTTTCAGTCACTATTATGTCTGTATATTTGTATTCATCTACGCTTGCATCTCTAGTACCTTCATCAATTTTCATACTTTCAAAACTATTTGGATCATCTATATATACTGTTGTGTAAAAATCAGTAGGAATATCAAAAGGGTAAGAAGATATATCATATATTTCATAATCTCTTTTAACTTTTCCATCTTCTATTTTGACTTCTCCTAAGACTTCAAGGGTTCTACTCGCGGGAATATCTTTTAGTTTTTCCCAAGTTATAGTTTCCATCAATTTGTGATATGATTCACTTTCAGTATTGTTTTCACTATATGTTTTAGTTGATGTTTCATATAGTTTTTCTTTTAAAGTAAAACGACTTGCTAATGATTCACTTTTTATAAAGCTCACTATTGAAAGTGGAGTAACTATTCCTAGTAATCCTGCAAGTAATTTTGTAATACTAGTTCTTGATTTTTTTCTAGCTATTTTTAATGAGTTGTTGCATTCTTCTAGTGAATTTAATTTTTCAATACTATCTTTGATTTCTCTGTGTAATATTTCTAACTTTTCTAAAACTCTTTTTGTACTTTTTTCTATTAACTCTTTTACTTTTTCAAAATCATTACATGCTAATAATCGTAAAATTACATCTTCGCTTACTAAATTGTCATTTGGATAATTTATTTGAATCCTATTATAAGTATTATTTAGGTTTTTCATTGCTACAGGATGTACGTATGTAAGTTTTCTTATTTCTCCTATATTATTTTCTATAGCTTTATTTAATAATCTAAAATGTATTTTATTTTCATTTTGTGTTATAAAGTCTATTATTCTACTAGTGTTGCAGTAGAGAATTTCTAGTTTTGAAACTTCTAGTGCTACACTATAGAACTCTCTTAGTATTTTTTGTTCTTTTTTTATATCATCTTTACTAAGTTCATCTATTATTTTTAAAGAGGCAAGTGTTAAATTTCTATATTCGTCAATATAGTTTTTATGAGAAGTTATGCTTGATATAGAATCCCTAATATATTTTGTAGTTGTAATTATTTTGTAATAGTTATCTAATGTTTTTAATGAATTTGTAAAACAATTTAATTCGCTAGATAATTCTTCTTTGGTTTTAGAATAATATTCTTGATTTAAAGAATTTAAAGTTTTTCTTGCTTCTTCTACATTTATTCCAATGCTTTCATATTTATTTAATAATTCTGTTAAACTAGAAAATTTGTCTTCAAGTATTTCTTGCATTTTAAAACCACCCTTCGTGAAGTTATTTTATCACTTATGAGTGGCAAAGTAAACATTTAGAGATTTTGATTTTGTATTATCTGCTAATTTTACTTCTACTGTTTATTATAATTATAGTACTTTTGTCATATTTTTCAAAGGAATATTGCGTGTTACTTACATATTTTTCAAAGACATCTGGTAATATGTCAAGATAAATATTAAATTTTCCCAGAAATGTCTTTAGCAGTTTTATCGGAACTTTCTGCTTTATCAAATAAATATCAAGCCATACTTAAAACTGTGTGCATAAGTTGCAAACTGTTCGTAG
>CAJUGE010000051.1 GCA_910586295.1 uncultured Bacilli bacterium
GAATTATCAAGAAAAGAAGGAATAATAATGCTTCTGATATTCATAATTTACTATGGATACGTATTAGCAACTTAATTATTAGGGAACTTTTATGTAACTTTAGTGTTACATTTTTCTTTACATAGTAAAAAACTAATGATATAATACTTTAGGTTTTCAAAAAGAGGGTGAATTAACAATGGAAATAAGAAACGTAGCAATAATCGCACACGTAGACCACGGAAAAACAACATTAGTAGACGAACTACTAAAACAGAGTGGAACATTTAGAGAAAATGAAACTCATGAAGACAGAGTAATGGACTCTAATGATATTGAAAGAGAAAGAGGAATAACAATTCTTGCCAAAACAACTGGAGTAATATATAAAGATTATAAAATTAACATAGTTGATACTCCAGGACACGCAGACTTTGGTGGAGAAGTAGAAAGAATAATGCACATGGTAGATGGCGTAATCTTACTTGTAGATGCAAGAGAAGGAACAATGCCACAAACCAGATTCGTACTAAAAAAAGCATTAGAAGCTAATCTTAAGCCAATAGTAGTAATAAATAAAGTCGACAGAGAAAATGTTAGAATCAATGAAGTAATAGATGACGTATTAGAATTATTTATTGATTTAGGAGCAAACGACGAGCAAATAGATTTTCCTATCATATATGCAAGCGGATTAAATGGAACATCAAGTTATGAAGAGGACTTAAGTACACAAACTCACACAATGGATCCAATATTTGAAACAATTATAAAGTATGTACCTGCTCCAAAAGGAAATAAAGAAGAATCATTACAATTCCAACCAGCACTTCTTGACTATAATGATTACGTAGGAAGAATTGGAATAGGAACTATATCTAGAGGTGTAGTTAAAGTCGGACAAATGGTATCATGCGTAAGACTAGATGGGACAATTAAGCAATTTAGAATACAAAAACTATTTGGATTTCAAGGAATAAAAAGACTAGAAATAGAAAGTGCTCATGCAGGAGAAATAATTGGAATATCTGGACTTCCAGACATCTCAGTAGGAGAAACTGTATGTGAGATTGGAAAAGAAGAAGCGCTACCAATATTAAAGATAGAAGAGCCAACTCTTCAAATGACATTTGGAGTAAACACCAGTCCTTTCGCTGGAAAAGAAGGAACATTACTAACAGCAAGAAAAATAGAAGAAAGACTAATGAAAGAGCTAGAAAGTGATGTGTCATTAAGAGTCGAGCAAAAAGATGCAGAATCTTGGACAGTATCAGGACGTGGAGAACTTCACCTATCTATACTAATAGAAAATATGAGAAGAGAAGGATTTGAACTACAAGTATCAAAACCAGAAGTAATAATAAAAGAAATAGATGGAGTAAAATATGAACCATACGAAGATGTATTAATAGAATGCCCTACAGACACAGTCGGAGCAGTAATAGAGAGTCTAGCATCAAGAAATGGAAGCATGAAAAATATGACATCTCTTGAAACAAATACTAAATTAGAATATTCTGTCCCATCACGTGGATTAATAGGATTTGTAAATGAATTTTTAATACTAACAAAAGGCTATGGAATAATAAACCATACATTTAGTGAATATGGACCTCTAACAGCAAATAACATTGGAGAAAGAAAACTAGGTGTATTAGTCTCTATGGAAAATGGTAAATCTACTGCTTATGGACTAGGTGCACTAGAAGACAGAGGAGTAATGTTTATAGAACCTGGCGTAGAAGTTTATGAAGGAATGATAGTAGGAGAAAACAACAGAGACAATGACCTAGCAGTAAACGTAACAAAAGCAAAACAATTAACAAACACAAGAAGTGCAAGTAAAGACCATACAGTTGTCCTAAAAAGACCAAGACAACTTACCCTAGAAATCGCACTAGATTATATAAACTCTACAGAACTTGTAGAGGTGACACCACAAGGATTTAGACTTAGAAAGAAAACATTAAATACAGAGCTTAGAAAAAAAGAAGATGCTAGAAGATAATTTCTACTAAGGGAATGTTTGAAATAATAATTTAATTTCGGGCATTCCTTTTGAATTTCAAATTTTCCTAATAGAATTAGAAAGGAATAAAATATGAAAACTAATTACAATATAGAATTAGAAAAAATTATGAAAGATAATCTTGAAAAAAAATTAAGACCAACTTTACTACTTCATACTTGTTGTGCACCTTGTTCTTCAAGTGTTATAGAAAGATTATATGAATATTTTGATATAACAGTATTTTACTATAACCCTAATATCGAACCATACGAAGAATATATAAAAAGAAAAGAAGAGCAAAAAAGATTCTTGAGTGAACTGAACAAAAATATAAAATTTATGGACTGTGATTATGAAAACGAAGAATTTAAACGTATTTCCAAAGGCTTAGAAGATTTACCAGAAGGAGGACACCGTTGTCATGAATGCTATAAACTTAGACTACTAAAAACCGCACAAAAAGCAAAAGAACAAAGCTTTAATTATTTTGGAACTACTCTTACAGTAAGTCCTTATAAAAACAGTCAAATATTAAATGCTTTAGGACATGAAATCAGTGAAAAATTAAATATAAAATATCTTTATTCAGATTTTAAGAAAAAAGAAGGTTATAAACGTTCTATAGAATTATCAAAAGAATATAATTTATATAGACAAGACTACTGTGGATGCTCTTATTCTAAAGAATACATAAAATAATGTAAAAATAAAGTAACATTCACAAAATACCTTGTATAAAATAAAAATATCTATTATAATAAATTACAGTAGGTGAATACAATGAAGAATACTAAAGGGTACAAAATCTATAATTTTATCATGAAAATAATATCATGGTGTGTAATGTCAATTCTAGTTGTAACAGGAGGTTTATTATTAACAATAGTTGTATTAAATAAAATAGCCGATGCCAAAGGAGAATTATCACCAATGGGACTATACACTATAATAAGCCCAAGTATGACACCAGATATAGATGTATATGATGTAGTATTCGTTGTTAGAAAAGATCCAAATGATATAGAAATAGGAGATATAGTTTCTTACTATAGTACTATTTCTACAATAGGAGACATACCAGTAACACACAGAGTAGTAGAAAAGTTCAACACTAATACAGGTGTAAGTTTCAGAACAAAAGGAGACGCTAACCAAGTAGTTGACAATGAAATTGTAATGGGTGAAAGGGTTATTGGAACTGTAAGATTCGTAATACCATTTTTAGGAAGAATACAATTTTTCTTAGCAAGTAAAGGTGGATGGTTTATAGCTATATTGATACCAGCTTTAGCAATAATAGCATACGACATAGTAAAACTTATAAAACTATTATCAGTTAAAAATAAAATGAAACAAGTTTCAAATGAAAACATTACTATAAAAAAAGAGAAAAATCTTTATCAAGAAAAACCATCACGAAAAGAAAAATTGAATGATAATTACAAGAAAACAGACAACTACACAAATAGAAAGTTAAATAACAATTATGAATATGATGATGAGCTTAATCGAAGTAAAATAAAAAGAAATAGAGAATCTAAATATGATTATGATAAATATTCATTTGAAAAAGATGAATCAAACTTAATTTATAATAATCAACCAGAATATGAAAACTTGAAAGATGAATACGATGATTATTATGAAAGAAAAAATAGTTTATCAAAATCTAAATATGAATATAACAAAAAAATTGGAAAAAACAAAAAGAGAGAAACAAACTACGAGGAAGAATTAAATCGACTAATAGATAAACTTAACGAACAGGATGAAAGAGAAAACTATTCAAAAAGAAGAAATGATTACTATGCTCAAAAAAGGTCTTCAAGAAAATGAAGACTTTTTTCTATTGATTTATAAAAAGAAAGTTGTTATAATAACTCTCAATTATCGAGGGGATGCATATGGTTGCAATAAACAAAAGAATTATTGAAATATCTAGAGAAATTATATATTTAATATTAATGATTATACTTTCTTATCTTATTTGGAATAGCTTTGAAATAAAAGAAAGCAAACAAATAGCATTCATTTACAATCAAAATCGTCAAAATTTAAGTTTTTCTAAAAGTGAAAGAAGTTTAGATGAAGAAAATAAAACTTTTATAAAAATTGAAAATGAAAACAATATAACACAAAAATATGATGTATTATTAAGCGTAAATTTTAAAGAACAAACAAAATTAAAAGACGGATTAGTAACTATAAGCACAAAAGAAATATCATTAAATGATATAGAAAATAATACTGACAAAGCTTATATTAATTATAAAATAATTTCTGATAGTATTAACTATGGAGAAATAAAGTCATATTTTGTTTCTTTAAATACTCCAGTAGAATATGACCTTAAAATAAAGGAAATCAAATAAGAATAAAATGTAAAATATATATAAGAAAAATGTTTTTGCGCCTAAGTACTTGATAAAACTACAAAAATGGTATAAAATTATAAATGAAAGATAGGAATCATGGTGAATTGTTATGGGATTAGAAAAAATGATTAAACGTGAGATAAGCATTACGATTGCAACAGTTTTACTTGTTACAACTGTATTCCTTATGTTCTCTTATGCAATATTTAAAGTTGATGTAAGTGGAGACACAAATGTTATAACATTTGGTGATGTAGCGATGTCGTTTTGTAAAGATTCAACATGTGCAGAAACTATACCAAATATAGGAAACGTTATAGGAACAACAACTGACGAAAATGGCATAACAAAATATGTGCCAATTTATCCATCTGAAAAAAGTGAAGAAGAAGAATGGACGACTGAAGATTATGCAAAACTTTCTCCTTATATTTTTACACTAACAAATGATGGAACACTAGGTTTATATGTAACAATATTTTTAAATAGAGATACTACCCCTGGATTAAGTTACACAGTAGACGATGTAATATACAAAGATCCAGTAGATGACGACCAAATTATGATAGCAATAGGTGAACAAGGTAATCTTCCTACAAAAATGCTATACTCTGATACTAAGGTAGACACAACTGGAGGACAAATAATCGCTACAAAGGTTGAATTAAAGCCAGGAGAAACTAAAGTTATGTATCTTTATGCTTGGCTAAAATCAGATGCAGAAAATGCTGCACAAGGTAAATACTTTGTATCACAAATAAGTGCAAGAGGAGAATTTATTCCAGAAGATTAGTAAATGTAAAAGCACTCTCCTAAAAAGAATGCTTTTTCTTATAAGATAAACAATAAAATTAAAGAAATTAATGAAAAGGAAAAATAAAAAATGAAGAAAACGCACTGCTTAAAAATTTTGAAAAATTATGTACCTTTATTAATAATTATTTTACTTATTATTTCTAATACTTACTTCATTATTAAAAGTAGTAACAATAATAACAAGATAATTAATATTCCTAATATTAAAACTAACAATTTTTTTAATTTAACATATCGACCAAAAATTTATTATACAAAAAATGATAGAAACATATACACTGTTATATCAAATAAAAATAAGCTATATGGCAGATTAATACAATTAAAAGGTAAAGAGCTATTAGAATATGAAGACGATGTTTTTGAACTTTTAGATAACTATAAAAACGAAATAGAATTAGTAAAAGTTTTTGATAATGGAAGTGAATTATATCAGTCTTCTAAAATGCAAATACTATATTGCAATAATGAGGACAACAACGATATATACTTTTATTACGAAGATATAAAGGACAAAAATAATCTATGTATTTCAAATGAAAATGAGACTTTCATACAGACTTATAAAATATTAAATATAGTGGAAGGAAGCAAGCTAAACTATTTGAAAAATTATATATTTGTAACTTTAATGAAAGAAGGAGAAGAGCCAGTATACACAGCTTGTATAAATAGCGATTTATACCCAGATTTAGCAGTAGGAAAAACATATGAATTTACATTTAGATACACTAATACAAAAATAGAATTAGATTTAGACTACTATTCCAGTCCAAGTCTTGAATCTATATTTAAAAATACAAACTTACTAAAAATAGAAGAAAGTAATAAACCTATTGAAGAACAGTTAAACACTGCTATTAGAGACATATAGTAATGATAAAAAACATTTAGAGCTAACAATCTAAATGTTTTTCTATACTTGAAATAATCGAATAAAGTAAAATTGACATAACTAAAAGAATAACGATACCACTCATAACCAAGTCTAAATTAAATACCTGACTTCCATATAATATTAAGTAACCGATACCTGCTTTACTTGTTAAAAACTCTCCCATCACAATCCCAATAAGGCAAAGACCAACATTAATCTTACAAGCATTAACTATTAACTTATAATTACTTGGAATAACTGCATATCTTAAAATTTCCCATTCATTTGCGCCAAAGGTTTTAAGAATCTTAATTCTACTCTTATTAGTATTCTTAAGTCCTACAGAAATAGATTGAATACTCACTATGATAGATATAAGAATTGCCATAACGATTATACTTCTCTTATTTGCGCCTATCCAAATTATTAATATTGGTCCTAAAGCAACTTTAGGCAAACTATTAAGTATTGTCAAATAAGGATCAACTATTCTAGATAAAGTTTCGCTTCTATAAAGTAATATTGAAACAAAGACACTAACTATTCCAGTGATAAAGAAAGCAATCAAAGTTTCGCTTAAAGTAACCCAAATATGCTCAAGTAAATTTCCTTCTTTAAAAAGATTTATTATAGTAAGAAATATTTTGCTAGGTTCACTTGTAATAAAAGTATCAATTAACCCAAGTCTTGCGAGCAATTCCCAAACACCAAGAATAAAAACTGCCAAGAATATTTGAACAAATTTAATAAATACCTGCTTATGCCTATATTTCTTTAAAAATAACTCTTGTCTTTTAGACATCACTCATCAATATCCTTCCATAACTTATCATAATATTCTTGAAACTCTGGAGCCTTTCTATTATTAATGGGAGTAGACTTATTAGACAAATTAATCTCATAAATATTCTTAACTTTACTAGGACGCTTACTTAAAACTAGAACTCTATCCGATACACTAATAGCCTCTGAAATATTATGAGTTACCATAATAACAGTAATTTTCTCTTCCTTGACTATCCTATAAATATCATCACTTACCTTAAGTCTAGTTTGATAATCTAATGCTGAAAAAGGCTCATCTAGAAAAATTAAATCTGGCTTTGTAGCAATAGTCCTAATAAGCGCTACTCTTTGCTTCATACCTCCACTTAAATTATTTATTTTAGTATTCATAAAATCTTTTAACCCATATTTAGCAAGTAAATGCTTAACATAATCTATATTTTCTTTCGTACATTTCTTCTGAATTTTAAGACCAATTAAAGTATTTTCAAGTACACTTAGCCAAGGAAATAAAGCATCTTCTTGAAGCATATAACTATGGTTAACATTATCTTTAAACGTATAAGTCCCCTCATAATCATTATCAAGCCCAGATAATATATTCAAAATAGTTGACTTTCCACATCCGCTAGAACCAATTATTGATAAAAACTCTCCCTTATAAACATCAAAACTTAAACCATCTATTGCTATAACTTCTCCACTCTTGCTATTATAACTTTTAAAAATATTATTTACCGATAAAATCTTATTTTTCATTAAATGAATTATCAACAATCAAATCAAAGTCTATTCTTTTATCCAAGGCATCATTATATTCCATTAAATCAAGTAAATTATTATAAGCATCCTCACTTATATAAGTATTCTCCCACCAAGAATCTGCACTTTTATATCTATCTACAACTTTGACTAAATCTTCGATACTAGTATCAGGGAACTCACTCTTTATCACTTGAGCAATCTCACTAGAAGAATGTTCTTTAATATATTTTAACCCCTCATTAATTGCTTTAGTAAATTTTTCTATAGTTTCACTATTCTTTTCTAAATAACTTTTCTTAGTATGAAAAACTGTATAAGGAACTTCACCACTCATAAGTCCTAAAGAAGCTAATACACATCCCTTGCCCTCTTTTTCTAGACTCAAAGCAGTAGGCTCGAATAAATTAACAAAGTCTCCTTGCCCTCCAATATAAGCACCACTTAAAGAAGCAAAATCAACAGAATTATCTACTATAACATCCTTGTCAGTCAAACCATTCTTATATAAAGCATAATTAAACACCATCGCAGGCATACCACCACATCTTACACAAAACTTATAACAAACACTATGCTATTTAAATAGTAAATGGTATAATAAACATAAGGGAGGTAAATTATGTTAAACAAAAAAGGACTGGAAAAAGAAATAAATGGTAATATTTATGTTGATAATGGTGATGAAAAAATTGGAGAAAATTACATATCAGTTACCCTTGGAGATACACTAAAAGTATATGAAAGTCCTGTAATAGATGCAAAAACTCAAAACGAGTATAAAACCATACAAATACCAGAAGAAGGGTTACTACTAGAACCTAATAAACTTTATCTAGGAAGAACTAACGAATACACAAAAACATATAACTTTGTGCCGTTACTTTCTGGATTAATTGAAATGGCAGTCGTTGGAATGGAAATACACATAACTGCAGGTTTCGGAGATAATGGATTTGAAGGCACTTGGACTCTTGAAATAGTATGTGCAAACCCAACCATAGTTTATCCAAACATGCTAGTTGGAAAATTGTATTATTGCTCTTTAATTGGAGACCCTTCAATAGAATATAGAGGTAAATACTTAGGGCAAATAGAACCAACTGAATCAAGGTTAAGTCAAGAATATACGAAAAAATTAGCAAGGGGGACTAAAAATGCTAACTAACAATGAAATAAAAAAACAACTTGCTAACGGCAATATACAAATAGAAAATCTAAAAGAAAACTCTCTAGAAAAACCAAACAGTTGCACAGTGAGTATAAGCGATACTTTATATACATTTGATTATTCTATAGTTGATACAAAAGATAAAAATCTTTACATGCAAGAAGTTTTATCTGATAATATAGATAAGTTAAGAAGAATTTCAATTCCTCAAAGTGGCTTATTATTAGAACCTAGAAAAGTATATCTCACTAAGACTAACGAAAGAATAAAAACTAATGGTTTTATACCAGTTTTAAATGGAAGAAACTCATTATCTATGTTAGGAGTAAGCATAGAATTAAATAGTGGTTACTTGGAAGATAATTATGACGGAGAAATATTATTAAGTATTATAGTTACAAAACCTACAATAATATATCCTAACATTGATATTGGTAACTTAACTTTCTATAGAAGTTTAAATGAAAAAAGTGACAAATTAGGAATGTTGAGTGGAAACGAAATAAAGAAAAGAATGCAAACTGGAGACATAATTATAACTCCACAAGACAATATAGTTATTAATCCAAATTCTGTTAATCTAACATTAAGTAAAAGTATTGCATGGTATACAGAACCGATATTAGATTTAAAGAAACATAACCCAATTGAAATAGGTGAAATAAAAGAAAGTGGCTCAATATTATCACCAGATAAGATTTATATAGCAAGAACTAATGAATGGACAGAAACTCAAAACTTAGTACCTATGTTAAGTGGTAGAAGTTCACTAGGTAGGTTAGGATACCACGCTCATTGTTCTGCTGGTATGGGCTCAATAGGTTATAAAGGCTACTGGCACATGGGAGTTAGACCTACAATGCCAATAAAAATATATAGAGATATGAAATGCTGTCAAATATATTATCTTACACCAGATGGAGAAATTACTAATACTTATGAAGGCAGTATGCAAAACTTAACTGGAGAAGAATTAGGAAGCCAGTCTCATAAAATATTATCTAGAAAAATATAAAAAGATACATCTAAACCATTAATATTTAGGTGTTTTTTTCTTGCAAGAATTATTGATAAAAAGAAAAACAAACACATAAATTTTATTAGGAATATATAATGTATTACTACCGAAAGGAGTAAAAAGTGAACAAAACATATAACACTGCTATATACATAAGGCTATCACGTGAAGATGGTGATAACTTAGAAAGTGAGAGTATTACAAACCAAAGAGATATTTTAATAAACTACATAAATAAAAATAAAGATTTAATCTATGTTGATGAGTACGTTGATGACGGATATACTGGTTCTAATTTTGAAAGACCTGGTTGGAAAAATTTAATGAGAGATGTTACCAAAAGAAAAATTAACACTATTATAACGAAAGATTTATCTCGTATGGGAAGAGACTACATTACAATGGGTAATTACATAGAAAGAGAATTTCCAGAAAAAAATATAAGATATATTGCAATTAATGATGATATAGACACGCTACATGAAACACCAGGGCTAGAATATCTACAATTCAAATTGATGTTCAATGACTTTTACATTAAAGATGGTTCAAAAAAAATAAAAAAAGTTTTAAGAAATAAAAAGGAGCAAGGTCAGTACACAGGATGGAAAGGTATATATGGTTATAAAAGAGATCCAAACGATAAACATAAATTAATAATTGACAAAAATGTTAAAGATGTAGTAATAAGAATGTTTAAACTTGCTAAGAAAGGCTATAGTTCTAAAAAAATCGCACACATATTTTCTTTAGAAAATATACCTAACCCTAGCACATATGCCAATTTAATTCGCGGAAGTAAAACTAAAACATCTAAGTTGTGGTGTCCAAGAACTATAGATGAATTACTAATTAACCCCACATATATTGGCCACTTAACTCAAGGAAGAAGAAAAAAAGTAAGTTATAAATCTAAAAAAGAAGTTAGAGTACCAAAAGAAGAATGGATAATAATAAAAGATACTCACGAACCAATAATAGATGAAGAAACTTTTAAAACTGTAGGAGAACTAATCAAAAAAAATAAGAACAATTTCCGAGGTAAAAATACTCACTTACTAAAAGGTTTTTTATATTGTAAAGAATGTGGTCATAGCATAGGGATAAATAGTAGTAAGGACAAAAAAAGAAGATACTGTGCATGCTGTTATTATACTTCCCATAGTAAATTTAAAGTTTGCACACCTCATTCTATGAATTATGATAAACTTGAAAAAGCAGTATTAGATAGTATTGCAAAAATAATTAGTGAACATGTCGATTATAAAAAAATTGAAAATAAAATTGAAAAAATTAAGAAAAAAAATAATTATGAAGACCAATTAAAAACAGAACTTAACAACATAGAAATTAAAATAAAACAAATTACAGACCATATTGATAAGTTATACGAAGACAAATTAAATGAAATCATAACATTAGACCAATATAACAGAATGAACATAAAATTTAATAATGACATAGAAAATTTAAAAAATAGAAAAGAAGAACTAACTAAAGAACTTACTAGTAAAGCCAAACTAAAAAATCAAGAAAAAACATTAAACCAAATAAAGCAAATTCTATCTTTTAAAAAACCATCAAGAGAACTACTAGTAAATTTAATAGATAAAATAGAAATTAGTGAAGATAAAACTGTTGAAATTAATTATAAATTTAATATTATCTAAAAACATTAAATAATAATTATTACATAAAATTACTTAGGTGACAAAAATGAAAATAGTGACTAAGTTTAATGAAAAAGAAATAAGAGTACAAGACTTAATAGAAAGATTATTAATAAGACATTTTATGGAAAATGAATAAATAAGACTAGAAAACACCTAGTCTTATTTTTATCATAAGTTTTGTAACAGAACCCCAGTTCTACCAGCAAGAACGCTCTTTCCTTTTAACATCTCAACATCAAAACTATCTTTTAAAGAACAATCTCCAACTAAGAATTGCCCATCTCTCTTAGTTAAACTAGAAAAATTAATTAAATAATCATCTGCTCCATTATTATAAACATATAAAGTAGCTTCAAGACCAGAAAGTCCAATATTAGCGTCCCCAGATAAAACAGCACTTGCAACTTTATCTGCACCACTTGTTAAAATAACATCCACATCTAAACCTTCATTTTCAAAATAACCATTGTGTAGGCTCACATAGAATGGAGCGTAAAACACACTATGTGTAACCTCTGCTACAACCAATTTTTGATTATCTCCACTTTCTTCACTTTTTAAACCAAAATATATTCCTACAAAACATAAAATACCAATAACTAATACACTAGCAATATAAACTATCTTTTTCACAAAATACCTCACTTTCACTACTAGTATATGTTATAAGTCTATAAATTGTTAATAATAAAATAATTGACTTTATTAGGTACATGTGGTATATTAATCTCTCGAAATGGAGGAAACTAAAATGAATGAAAACGAAAATAAACTAAGAAACGAAATAGAAAAAAAGATAAAAGAAATACAAACACAATTAGAAAAATTAAAAATTGAAGGGTATAATACAAAAAAAGAAGAATCTACATTAAAACAAAATACACCAGACGTAAACTTGCCATACGATTTAGAAACATTAGAAAGTATGTTAAATGAACTAAAAGAACTTGAGTTAAAATTAGAAGAACAAAATATTTATAACCAAATTAAGAAAAGTATGAATCACTTAGAAGAAGCATTAGAATATGAAACAGATATAAATTCTGAATTAAAAGCTTATGTATCTATATGTGAACTTGCACTTAAAGAATTAGAAAGTGGTTTAAGCGTAATGACAGAAGAGATGGCAAGTGAAATATATGGAACCATATATAAAATACTAAAAGTTCAACTTGCAGATGGAGGCTCAACTTTATTCGATACAATAAAAAACAATGAAAATAACAAAAAATATATAAATGAGCTTATAAGAAAAGATATATTATTTTTAATTAACGCACCATTTATAAAATCTAAAGAACTAGTAGAATTAAACAAAGCAGTAGCGCGTGCAGAAGTAAATACTGATGAAGAAAGAAGACTAGTTGACTTAGAAGTTATAAACTCAGTAGTTAAATGTTATAACTCTAGCGAAAGAAGAACACTAGTAAGAGAAACTATTGCTAATAAAATAGAAAGAATTAATAAATTGCATGAAGATTCACAATCTAAACAAAGAGGTATAGACACTCAAATAGATAATGAAGATAAGGTTATTACTAAAAAAGAAAAAGTTGAAAGCCAAAGAAAAATCAAGCTAATTGCATCTGCTTTAACTGCACTTTTAACAATAACTAGTGCATGTGGAATAACAATAAATGTTAACAAAGCTGAAAAATTAACAATATCCAACTATTTAGAAGCATTACTTCCAATTAGTGGTATAGGAGCTTTTAGTACATTAGCCTTTAGTGGTTACAAAGACAAAAAAATGAGAGAGATTCTTAATTTGGAATTATCTTCAATAAGAAAATCCTTAGAAGAATTAAACAGCGATTTATTAAGTGATTCTTATACTGGCTTAACAGAAATAGAAGAACTTAGTTTATTATACGATTTCATGATTTCAACTTCATCATATAACACACTTACAGACGATGAAAGAACACTTCTAGAAGAAACAACATCTACTTCATTAAAAAAAGACTACTTTGAATATATTAAAACTAATAGAAGATATTAAACTGTTTGATAATTTAATCGTTTTGGCACAATCAAGAAATATGACTGAAGCTAGTATTAAATTAAAGACAACACCTAGTTCTGTTTATAGGCCTATAAGTACCTAATCCCTCTTCTAAAGTCATTGCTAAACTAATTATTAATTCTAAACATGAAAATGTAACCAGTATTATATCTTATGTTGAAGAAGGTATAGGAGTCGCAATTGTCTTAAAAACTCTTATTGAAATCAAACATAAATAAATATAGGTATAAAAGATTTTGATATCAAAAGTGAAGTTTATTTATCATTTAATAAAAATAAAATCACATCATCAACTAAAGAATTTATTAATTATTTAAATTAGAAATTTAGTAATTAAATTTGGAGGAATTTAATGAATTTAGAAAAAATAGGTCAATTAATACTGAATAGAAGAAAATTAAAAGGTTATACTCAAGAGGAATTAGGAAACAAACTTGGTGTTGGTGGAAGTTCAGTTTCTAAATGGGAACGTGGACTAACCGCTCCAGATATTTCAATCATGCCTTTACTTGCAAAAGAATTAGGAATTAATATAGATGAATTATTGTCTGGAAATATAAATCCAAAAGTAGAACAGCCTTTGAATAAGAAATATATAAAAATAGCAATTATTATAATAATCATGCTTTTATCAATATTTATATTATGTTCAATATTTATTAAAAATGAAGAAATATTCTTAATAAATAGCAATAATGATTTTGTAAGTTTTTCTGGTCACGCAATGATAGGAAAAAATAATTGTGCTTTAACAATAAATAATTTTAAATTTTTGAATAAAGATTTAGATAAAAAAATTTTATATTATAAACTTGAGTTGAGTAATGAAGAAAATACTTTAGTAGAATATAGTTATGATAACTTTGATAATATGGAGCAACTATATTTATCAAAGGCGATAGAAAAATCATTCATTGAATTGATAGATGAAAATATTAATATAAATCAATTAAAAAAATCTAAATTAGTAATAGAGTATATTGATGAAAGTGAAAAGAATAATAAAAAAGACTTAAATTTTATAATAGAAAAGCAATAATGATTTTAAACTAGCCTATCACGCTAGTTACTTGAAATATAGGCAAGCAACTATATTTCTT
This sequence comes from uncultured Bacilli bacterium, assembly GCA_910586295.1. Classification (GTDB taxonomy): domain Bacteria; phylum Bacillota_I; class Bacilli_A; order RF39; family UBA660; genus MGBC139354. The sequence continues at coordinate 14,595 of CAJUGE010000051.1, forward strand.
TTTTATGTTAGAATGAATTATAGAAAGGAGGAACAATGAAGAAAATAGTATTATTTTTAAGTTTTTGTTGTTTATTTATGTCATGTGTAAGATTTATTGATGCTAGTGAAATAAATCTTAATAATGAGTATTCTCTAGTATCTCAAACTGAGAAATATTATAAGACGATTACAGTTAATAAGCAAGTTGAATTTCAGAATAATTTATATTCAATTAATGATGAAACGTCAAAAACGTATGAAATTACAAAAGAAGAATATGATAATGCTAATATAAGTATCTCTACTAATTCAGCTTCTATTGAGACTACTTATAAAAGATTAACTTCTTCAATATATCAAAGTGGGAATTTGTTTAAATATGAAGCAGTGCTTAATTGGAAAAACTTCCCTAAAAAACGTAGCTATGATATAATAGGTATAGGTTTTTATAATAACGTTAAGCCTTTATCTAGTCCATCTTATTATACTGATTAATGTACTAAAAATGGTGTTTGTAGAAGAATTACATCACATTCTTCAAAAACTTTTACAACTGGTGTTGGTACAACATTTGAATTGCCAACTGGTGATTTAACATCGCTAAGTACAAATTTTTCTGTAATAGTTACTAAAAACACTTCAAATGCTATAACAGAACAAATTGCAACCGCCGATTACTCTCATGCTACTTCTAGCATTTCACTTAGCAATGCTAAAAACTTTTCTGTTAATGCGAGTGGTATAGTTTTAAATGGAATTGCAAGTTATTATGATTCTATTCAAACTGCAACAGCATGGTGGAATGGTAGTTGGTAAAAAATAAAATTAATTAAAGAAAGGAAATTAAAATGAAAAAATTAAATTATTTAATATGTGGTTTAATATTAAGTATTATTCCTTGCTTAAATGTTTCAGCAATGGAAGAAATATTTTATATCAATCAAAATGGTGTAGAAATGACACAAAATGAATACAATCAGTTATTAGAAGTTTTTACAAAAGAAGAGATAGCAGATTTATCTGAAGAAAAATTTGATTTTGAAATGGAACATAATTACAAAACAATTAATACTGATACTTTATACGTGCAAAATACAATAAAATATGATGAAAATGGAGATATTGAAGCAAATATTGAAACTATTTTAACAAAAGAACAATATGAAAATGGTGGTGTTGATATTCCAATGCCTTATTCATATTGTGGTCCAACTTCTTATCCCAAAATGTGTTGGGAGACGAGTCATAAAATTATAAAAATTGAGTATCAAGTTGGAGGAACTACAACTGACGAAAGGGTAGTTGTATCAAATCAATGGAAAAATATGCCAGGACATCGTTCTTTTGATGTCATAGGAATGAGAGTTTATCCGTATGTTTTTCAACATCGTGCTATTGAAGCAAATCAAACTTATGTATTAAATGGAAAATCTAAAACAGAATATATTACTCCATCAGAAAATTATAAAGTTGATACTGGTGGAGCGATGGTTGCAATAGAACTTCCTAGTAATAAATCAATAACTGCTTTGTCCGAAAAATTGATAGTATATGGACATTTTAACGTTTCTGCCTTTGGCGCAAATCAAGGAATAAATGGCTCTTATCAACATGCAACTAAAGATGTGACTCTTTCTCAAGCAACTAACATAACATTTAGTGCAGATGGTATGGGCGGAGTATTTAAGTTTAACTTCAATAACGCAACCAATTGGTATGATAATACACAAGGCGTTCATATAATGTAATTTAGATTACAAGAGGAGATGGAAAGTATGAAAAAGAAAGTCATGTTGTTTACCATGTTAATTTTAGTAATAATGTCAATTTTATATTTGTTTTTTTCTAATAAAGAAGAAAGTAATATTTCTGGAAATAAAACAAATGAACCGCATTATCGACTAAAAGTAGAAGATATGTCAAAATATTTGGAAAGTACCAATCAAACTGGATATGTTTTTCTAGGATGGTATAATAATCATAAATATTTAGTAGGTGAAATTGATTTGGTTTATGTTAAGTATGATAGAAATATAATTTCATTTATTGAAGCTTTAGAAAAAAAATATATAACTTTAGAAGAACTTACAAATTCTATGGATTTGGTTCCTGGAAGCAATTCGTTTTATAAATATGATGGTACTAATGGTACTAATGAACTTTCTAAGGACAAATTTTCCATACTCATATGTGACGATAAAATTATAATTGATTCTTTTGATAAAGAATTAAAATGTTGGTAAACTACTTTTAATATATTAAAACTAATATAAGATATTAAACTGTTTGATAATTTAATCTTACAGTTTTTTTGTGTTCGTTACATGAAATTATTTGCATTATCAAATTTTATCAAGGTATTATTATAATGTAAGAAGTATAAAACTTTATAACTAAAAATATTAAATGTTAGCTAAAAAAGTTGTCACAATAATAAGTAACAACTTTTTTTCTTTATTCTAATTAATACTCAAAGACAAACTATTATCATCCTCAGAGTTCATAGTCTCTTCTAAAATTCCTTCACTTTCTAAAATATTATAAACTGCATAAAAATCTTTCAAAGTACTTTCTTCTACTGGAATCCTATCACTTTTCTTTTGATGTCTATAGTGTTTATTACCATTCTTTACAAACTGCTCAGGAGTGTACCCACCATTAGGCGTTAGAGTAGGAGCTACAAACTCAACATAATCATGAAAACGATAAATCTCCTCATCTCCCATTAAACAGGCATATAAAGTATCAATTACTGCCTTATAAGCATCACTTGACTTGTCACCATAAGCATACAAATAAGTTTTCTCGTCATAAACTTGATACTGGCCTTCAGAAGAAATTAAATCAAAAATAGTGACTTCATCAAAATTTTTATCTAATCCCATATTAGTAATAGCTTGTTGTGTCCAACCATAACTAAACTGTCTATTAAGAACATTAACTGTAACAGCTACACAATCAATATAATTTCCTTCTCTAATACAAACGGGAACAAAAACATCAAGTTGATCTTGAGTAATCTTAAAACCACATTTAATAATTTCTTCCTTCTCAGAATAAGATATATCACTATACTTAGAAAATAAAGTCAACAAATGTTCAGTGATATCATTAATCTCTATCACTTGCTCCTCAGTAAGCTCCTCAGTCATCATAGAATTAGCAACTATAGCTTGACTCTTTTCTAAAATATCAACTTCTTCTATTTCTTTCTTTATAACTTTAGGAACAACTTTATGACTAATACACTTTTCTAAATAATCTACATCAAAGCCCAAAGAATCTCTAAAATGTACTTCAAAAAAATCATCTCTATAAAGTGTAGAAATTCTAACTTGATTTTGAACAATTTTAATTACTGTATTACTATCTTTCATAGAAATAATATAAGTCTCATCATTTACTCTAACCAAAGAAGCATGTTTATTATAAGCATAACGACTTAAAATACTATAGAGATTATTAAAATTATTTTCCTCAATAATTTCACACTCTTTATCTAAAAAAAGTTTATAAGAATTTTTAGATAATGTAGCCACAGAATTAATCGTCATAACTGTTGCAACTAAGCCAAGTAAATAAACTTTAATTTCATTTTTAGTTATGTTTTTCATATCAAATACCCCCTTACATATGTAAAACAATTAATTATCAAATATTATAAATTACTTTAACTCCAAAGTATACTCATTTTCCATATTTTCTTCATAATACTGCGATAACATACTATCTATAATAGAAATTCTGTCATATTCTTTTTGATGCCTATAATGTTTATTACCACCCTCAACAAATTGTTCATAAGTATACCCTCCAGGAATAGGATCATTCTTATCTTGAAATTCCAAATAATCATGAACTACTATCTTATCAATCAATTCATCTGGAATGTTATCTTCAAAAATAGAATAATACAAAGTATCTAAAGCTCCTTGATACCCTTCTCCACTCTTAAGACCTAAAAATTGTTCATATCTAGGCTCTTTACCATTGACAGAATAATAAACTGCAAACTGCCAAGGATCTCTAAAAACATCATAAATAGTAACTTCATCATAATTACACTCAAGCTCAAGTCTATCAATCGCATGACCTACCCAAGCATAACTAAAAAATCTATTTATTCCAGTTCTCATCGCAGCACTTACATCCCTATAATTATCTTCTATACCCTCCGCCATAGGGCCGGCCAAGACAAAATCTAACTCATCTTGACTAATCTTAAAAGCGTCCATAATTACATGTTCTTTACCTAAATTAGTTATATTACCATCTCTATCATAAAAGTCAGAATTTACATATTCTTTACTCTCATAAGAAAAACCTTTCTCTAAACGCATAAAACTACTATCTTCAAAACCACTTAAATTTAAAACTCTTTTTTCATAAAAGCCATCCTTATATTCTGTATCAATCAAAACTCGATTACCAACAATTCTAATATAACTCTTAGAGTCCTTCAAATCTAAAACAATAGAATTGCCCTTATCTAATCTAATACTTGCAGGTGTATAATTCATCGATAAAATAATTTTATTAACAAAATTATCTATATCAATTCTACTATAAGAGTGCTCAATAACATTTTCCTCTTTATTGTCATTAGAAAAATTTACAGAACTTTGAAAAATAGTTACCACAGCAACAATTTTAATAAGTGCAAATTTCCAATTATTATTAGGTTTCTTCATATATTTTCCCCCTTTCAAAAGTAGAATAAAACGAACCTATACATGTTACCATATTTTATACGTTATATCAAGCCATAAATAAAAATTTATGTTGTAAATTTCTAATAACTTAACTATAATTAATGTATAAGGAGTACTATGAAGAAAAGATATATACTATATAGAATAGCAAGACCGATAATAAAGTTTTTTATAAAAATTTCTTTTAATCCCAAGATAATCGGAAAAGAGCATATACCATTAGATGGTAAATGCATACTTGCAGGAAACCACACCAGTAACTTAGATGCACTTTTATTAATGAGCACAACAAAAAGAACGATAAGATTTTTAGCTAAAAAAGAATTGCACAAAAGCATTTTTGGAAAACTATTTGAAAGTGCAGGCACAATTCCAGTAGATAGAAGTAAAAAAGACACACTTGCTAAAGAAAAATCAATCTCTGCATTAACAAAAGGTGAACTAATCTGTATTTTTCCAGAAGGAACTATTAACAGGACGTCAGAAGTAATAATGCCATTCAAATATGGAACAGTATCATTCGCACAAAAAACCAATTCAAAAATCGTGCCATTCATAATAAAAGGAAAATACAAATTTTTTAGAAGTAGAGTTAAAATAAAATTTTTAGAACCAATTTCACTAAAAACAAACAATTTAGAAGAAGAAAATAAAAAACTTATGAAAATAATAAAGGAGGAACTAGAAACTAATGAATAAATTTTGGTATAAATTTTTAAAACTTTTACTAAAACCTGTATATAAATTCTATTATAATCCCAAAATATATTGTAAAGAGAATTTGAACATCGATGGTCCAATCATAATCGCAGGGAACCATATACATCTAGTGGACCAATGTAATGTCATAATTTCTTCAAAAAGAGTAATAAACTACATGGCAAAAAAAGAATATTTTGATTCATTCAAAACAAGATGGTTTTTCAAATTAGTTGGTTGTATCCCAGTAGATAGAAGTAAAAAAGACCAAAATGCTAAAAATTCTGCTTTAGAAATATTAAATAGTGGTGGTGCTATAGGAATATTTCCAGAAGGAACAAGGAACAAAACAGAAGAAAAACTCTTACCATTCAAATATGGAGCAGTTTCTATGGCTAGAGAAACAAACGCTACAATAATCCCAGTCGCAGTAACAGGGGACTACAAATTTAGAAGCAAGAGCTTAAAAGCAAAATTTGGAAAACCTTTTAAAGTAGGTCAAATGTCTTTAGAAATTGCCAATAACAAACTATATAATGAAATATCTAAAATGATAGATGAATTAAAGTCATAGAAGTACCTATGATTTTTTCTATCAAGTAAATGTAAACAGTCATAAAAATAAAGAAAAATATAATGAAAAAGTCACAATATTTGTTATAATATAGAATGAAAGATTAACTAAAAAGGAGGAGTTGCTAATTATGAAAAAAGTTATATTTATTTTAAGTATTTTACTAATTTCTATGTTTTCATTTATGACTAAAAATGAAGCTTTAGCTGGGTACACGACAGGTACTCTTATAAGAGTAAGACCAGAACCAAATACAAATCAAACAAGCTTATTTGTAATAAATGAAAAAAATACTGTATTAGATATAGTAGATGACACACTTTATCCAGCAACTCCAGGTTGTAGTGTAGGATGGTATAAAATAAATTATGAAGGCACACAAGGATATGTTTGTGGAGACTTTGTATCGATAGGAGAACCAGGAGACAATAATCCAGACTACAATAATGATACATTCGAAGCTAGGGTAATCGAAGAAGGCGTATTTACAAGAAAAGGTGCAGGATATAGTTATAGTACTAAAAATCGAATCTTGCCTGGAGCTAACGTAATAATATTAGGAGATAAAATATATACACCAGGAGATAGATGTTCAGAAGGTTGGTATAATATAAAGTATAACAAAGGAGAAACGGGTTACATATGCTCAAAATACGTTAAGACAAAAGCAGAACTAACAGCAAGTGATCAAGCTTATGAAGCAGAATTAAAAGCAAAAGGATTCCCAGATACTTATATTCCATATTTAGTAAAACTTCATCAAACACATCCAAATTGGATTTTTAATGCTAACCAAATAAACTTAAATTGGGATGAACTAGTACGAAATGAAGCTAGTAAGAATGTTGTACACAAAGACTATATCAATGATGCTAATATAGACGTATATACAACACGTCAAATGATAGAAGGAGCATACTATATACTAACTGACGCGGTAAACGCATTTTATTTGGATCCTAGAAACTATCTTTCAGAGAAAATGATATTTGCTTTCGAGACGTTAGGTTATAATTACAATAACGATAATAGAAATGAATTTGATAGAAACAGTGAAATGTCACAACATTATTACAAATCTATAAAAACTATGTTAAGTTCATCATATTTAAATAAAGATGAATACCTATATAGTTTTATTGAAGCAGGATTTAAAAATAAAGTAAGTCCTATACACCTAGTTGCAAGTGCGATACAAGAAGGAGCTTCTAGAGAATCATATGCAGCCGTAAGTGGAAATAGTGGATTATTCTACAATGGACAAAACTTAAATGGATATTATAATTTCTTTAACATTGGTTCACATGAAGATGCATTCACTAATAGTCCAGTAGCAAGAGGATTAGCATATGCTTGTGGTTCGGCATGTGGAAGTCAATTTACTGATTTTTATGGGCAACCGTGGAATACAAGAGAAAAAGCTATATTTGGTGGTGCACAATTTCTAAGTAATGAATACTTATCTAATGGACAGTCAACGCTATACTACAAAAAATTTGATTTAAAAGGATTTTGGCATCAATATATGACTAATATTTTAGCTCCTATACAAGAAGGAGAATCTGCTTACAATGGTCATTCAGAAACAGGAATACTTGATTCTCCTATAGAATTTGATATACCAGTATATCAAAATATGCCAAACAGTGTATCACTTCCAGAAATCGCTAGCATAGTAAATACACTAGACGAAATAAAAGTAGACAATAAAGTTATTGAAGGTTATGATAAAGACGTAATAGAATATACTGTATATGTTCCTATGAACTATACAAGTGTAAAAGTAGAAGCAACTAAATCAGACAATAAGAGTAGTGTAGCTGGGCTTGGTGCTATAGAGCTAAAAGAAACAACAACAGCTCATCAAATTATTGTCACAGCAGAAAGTGGTGCAAAAAAGACATATAAAATAACAATAGTAAAAGTAGAAGACACTACTACAGTTAATGACATATTAAGCAATCTTTCAGTTAAAGTTAATGGAAACATAATGAATCATATCCATCCAGAAACAACAGCTAATACATTAATTCAAAGTATACTAAAAAATTCCCCTAAAACAACAGTCACAGTATATGACTCTAAAGGAACAATTATAACAGGAGCATCACTATTAGAAACTGGAGGAAGAATTAGAATAGCCGCACCTACAGAAACGAAAGAATTTACTACAGTGGTAACAGGTGACACAAGTAAAGATGGAAAAGTAACAATTTTAGATTTATTACAAGTGCAAAAAGATATTGTAGGATCTACAAAACTAGACGAACTCGCATATAAAGCTGCAGATGTTAGTAATGATGGAAAAGTAACAATATTAGACTTACTAATGATACAAAAATATTTAAAAGGTCAAGGAAGTTTATAAAAGGGAGTGAAAAATGAAAAAAGTAATAAAAATACCAGGTATAGTAATGTTTCTATTCTTATTACTATTTAGTGGTAAAGAAAATCTATATGCTGCTTCTGCAAATATAAGTGTAAGTTCAAATAAAACAACAGCAGTAGTAGGAAGTACTGTAACAGTAAGTGTAAGAATATCATCGTCTCAAGCTTTAGGTTCTTGGGAATATGTAATAAGTTATGATTCGAGCAAATTGAAACTGCAAAGCGATTCAAAAGTAGTTGGATACGGAGATGGCTCACAAAAAAGCTCAACAGAAACATTTACATTTAAAGTAATTGCAAGTGGAACAAGTACCGTTGGAGTACAAGGCTATGGAGGTTACGCGTGGGAAAATTTAGAAGAATTATCAATAAGCGCAGGAAGTACCAGGATAACTGGAGTTACTCAAGCAGAACTAGAAGCAAGCTACTCAAAAAACAATAACTTATCAAGTTTAAGTGTTAAAGACTATAACATCTCACCAGAATTTAATAAAGACACTTTAGAATACTCTGTTATGGTTCCTAGTAATGTTGAAAAAGTTACAATAGAAGGTGCTTTAGAAGACAGAAAAGCTTCAGCTACTGGTTTTGGAGAATTTGATGTATCAGAAGGAGAAAATAAATTTGACATAGTGGTAACTGCAGAAAATGGTAGTCAAAAAACATACGTTGTAAAATTAAACGTACAAGATGAGAATCCAATTGAAACAGTAATTGATGGTATTACTTACACTGTAGTAAAACGCGGAAGCACTCTAACTGCACCTTCAACATTTGAAGCGACTACACAAATGATTAATGGAATAGAAGTTCCAGCATTCAAAAGTAGCATAACAAACTTTGTATTAGTAGGATTAAAATCTAAAGAAGGAACTCCAAGGCTGTATATATATAACGAAAATGACAACTCTTATACTTTGTACAGAGAAATAAAAACAGAAGGAACTCTAATATTCCCCACAAAGGCAAAAGTTGTTCCAGACAATTACAAAAAAGTTAAAATAACAATAAATGATGAAGAAGTCGAAGCGTACGAATATAACAATACAAGCAGTGGATTTATAAAAAAGCTAAATGCTGCCACAAACGGAAATGGTTTTTACCTAATATATGGCGTAAATGTAGAAACAGGTGAAGAAGATTTCTATCAATTTGACGCAAAACTTAACACACTAAGTAGATATAACAAAGAATTAATAGATACATTAACAAAGGAAAATAAAAACTTTTTAATGATAATTATAGTTCTCTCTGTTGAAACAGTAGTAATGCTATTAATACTATTGGTATCATTTGTAAAAAGAGGCAAGAGAAAAAGAAGAAAAAATGATTTTGCAAACTTCGATGACTTTCCAGAAAAAGAAAAAACAAATAAAAAAGAAGTAATTAAAGAAGAAAATCAAGAAAAGAAAGAAAACAAAAAAGATGAAAATAAACCTGTAGTTAAAAAAGAAGAAAAGAAAGAAAAATAGTATAAAATATCTAAGGAGAAGATAAATGGACAAATTAAGAATATATAAAATTTTAAGTGGTGTTCTATCTGTATTTTCAATAATATCTACAGGCCTAGCCATATATAGCATATATCTATTAGCAAAAGTAGAAACTTTCTATAGAATAATGTTTTCACTACTACTAATATTAATCCTTACTACACTTGTATATTCGCTACTAGAAAGTATAAAAACCAAAAAAAATAAAAAATTAATAATATGCAGTATAATATCAGTAATACTAGTCGTAGTAACGACTATAATCTCATTAATAATATTAAAAATATATGATAAATTAGATAATATGAACAGAGGAGAAGTAGTTCATAAAATTGCAATTATATCATATGAAGAACAAGAAAAGCTTGAAAATATAAAAGGTAAAAAATTAGGAATTTTAGAAAACAAAGAAGATATAGATGGTTACATACTTCCCTACGAAGTAATAAACAAATATAAATTAAAAGATAATAATGAAGTAATAGAATATTCAGATACAATAACACTTATCTCGGCTCTTGCAAAAAATGAAGTTGATATTATATTTATAAGTTCAAACTACGAGTCAAAATTTGAAAAAGTTGAAGGAATAGACAAGAAGAAAGAAATTTATGAAATAGCTACTTACGAGAAAACATTTAAAAAAAGTGAAATCGAAGGAGAAACAACAGGTACTAAGGCGAACGTTACAGAACCATTCACTGTATTGTTACTAGGAGCAGATTCAGACGACACGTCGTTTAATGGAGACACTATTATGATGGTAACGTTTAATCCAGAAACACTAAATGCTACAATGTTTAGTATTCCTAGAGATACTTATGTAACAATGGCTTGTGGAGGAAATCAAACTAAAATCACTCATGCAGCATGGGGCGGAGTAAATTGTATGGTTAAAACTGTTGAAAACTTCACGGGCATAAATGTTGATTACTACGTAAAAATAAATTTCAATGGTCTAATAGACCTAGTCAATGCTATTGGTGGTATCACAGTTGATGTGCCTATCGACTTTTGTGAATCTAATGCAGATAGATGGCAAGGACCAGAATATGAAATATGTTTAAATAAGGGTGTTCAAACACTGACTGGAGAACAAGCTTTAGCATTTTCAAGACATAGAAAAACATTACCACTAGGAGACTTTCAAAGAGGACAACATCAACAACTTGTGGTAGAAGGAATACTTAATCAATTAAAATCTATCAGAACTCCTAACAAGTTCTATGAAGTGTTAGACATAATAAGTGCCAACTTAGACACAAGTATGTCTCCAGAAGATATATTATCATTCTATAATGTTGGAAAAGATATTCTTTTAAAAGATGAGGATGTAAAAATTAATATAACAAAAACATTCCTTAGAGGATATGATTTATATATATATGAAGGTTATGGCTATACATACACATTCCAAAATTTTAAAGGTAGTCTAGACGATATTGTAAAAGCAATGAAAATAAACTTAGGACAAATGACAGCAGACGAAATCAAAACATTCTCATTCAACATTAACGAGCCATACGAAAAGAAAATAATTGGAGATGAATATTACAATGAAACTAGAAAACAACTAATCCCAGATTTCACTGCCTACACTTTAGCAGAAGCACAAAGTTGGGCGAGCAGAAATGGATTTAATATATCAGTTAATACTATAGAGTCAAACAGTTATAGTGATGGTCAAATAATAAATCAAAGCGTTCATGAAGGCGTGCTTGTGACAAAAGCACCATCAACAATAACACTAGATGTTGTAAAAAGAGGAGGAAATAGCACTCAAGTACCAAATGAGCCAACTACACCAAGTACACCAGAAGAACCAACCATTCCTGGAACTCCAGAAGAACCGATAACTCCAGATCCAGAGCCTACTACACCAGACGTTCCAACTGGAGGAGAAGAAGGCGGAAATGATGAAGAAGGAAATCAAGAAGCAGAGTAACACCTGTTTCTTTTTAAGTTTAAAACACATTGTTTGACAATTCTATAATTGAAGTGATAAAATTATCTTATAGTAAAAAAGGAGTAAATAGTGAAAAAAAGAGGATTTGAAATAGCAAAAGGCTGGGAAGACAAAAACATACACCTTCCAGTTAGAAAGACTAAAAATTCCGCAGGATACGACGTAGAAGCTGCAGAAAATATTATAATACCATCTTATAAACCGGGGCAAAAACCAATATTGGTACCAACAGGGCTAAAGGCATATTGTATGGAAGACGAATGGTATATGCTTGCTAACCGTAGTTCTGGACCAAAGAATGGTTTAGTTATGGCTAATGGCATAGGTATAATTGATGCAGATTATTATGAAAATGATTCAAACGATGGGCACTTCTATTTTCAATATTTTAACTTTCTAGACAAAGATATTGAAATTAAAAAAGGTGATATTATTGGACAAGTAATATTTCAAAAATATTTAAAAGTAGATGAAGATTGTGCAGATGGTAAAAGAACAGGAGGATTTGGCTCTACTAATAAAAAAGATGTTCTATAAAATTGGGAGAAATAAAATGAAGAAAAAAATAATAATACCTATACTACTAATTATATTAATATCCGTCATATTATTTATATGCTACAAAGAAGGCTTAATATTTAGCAGTAAAAACATTGATAACTTTAAATATACACCCCCAACATACGAAATATGTGACGAAAACAGTTGTATTTACTTACTGGGTTCTATTCACATAGGAGATGAAAAAGTAACAAAATTTAATAATAATATATTAGACTATTACAATAAAAGTAAATACTTAGCAGTAGAATTAGACATACAAAATATAGATGTCACCTCATCAATAAATGACTACATGTTAGATTATGGAGATACAATTGACGACAAAATTACACTTGAACTTAAAGAAAAACTCATAAATTTTTTAGAAGACAAAAATTCAATGTACACATACGACATGCTAAATAAATTTAAACTAGGATTTATTAATAGCTATATATCACTACTTGCCACTATGGAACTAAACATGACAGAATCTGGAGTAGACGATTACTTCCTAACACTAGCACATGATGAAAACAAAGAGATTATCGAACTAGAAACATATGAAGAACAAATGAATATACTTCTAAACTATAGTGACGAGATATATATTAAACAAATAAATGACAGTATTGATAATTACGATAACATCAAAAATTCTCTAAAAGAATTATACGAGTCGTACGTTAATGAAGATTACGATACACTAAAAAAACTTCTAAGCGAAGATTTATCTATTGAAAATTGCACAGAAGAAGAACTAGAATACACAAAAGCGATGTATGATGATAGAAACATAAAAATGTCAGAAAGCGTAGAAAAATTCTTAACTGAAGATAAAGAAGTGTTCATGATTGTAGGTGCTGCTCATGTACTAGGACAAAACGGAATAATCGATTTATTACAAAATAAAAACTACAAAATTAATATAGTAAAATAAAAGATTGAGGACATAGAATACTCAATTTTTTATATAATAGGAAAGTTATGCTAAAATTCAAAAAAACAAAAAAATATTTGACAATTTTATGTTTGCTATATTATACTTTATTTATGGTAAAGGAGGCATGGTATTATGATGATTAATAAGGTTTGTAAATTCAGGTTATATCCAAGTGATATGCAGAAAATAGTAAATCATAAGACATTTGGATGTAATAAATTACTATATAATAAAATGCTTTTTTTAAAGAAAGAAGAAAATAATCTAACAAGTTTTGATATATTTTTACTTCTCATTTTTCTTTTCTTCTTGCTTTCCATTTTATCGCACTTTAAAAGTGTGTAATCTTTAACTTACACACTTTATTCTCTCTGGATTTCTGTCGGTTTTTTATTTTTTAAATCAATGTTCATACAATAGTTTTTAATTTTTTAACACTAAAGCTTTGGGATCTAATTCTTTTCTTCTTGTGTATAAAGTATATAACATTTTAAAAACATGATTAATGTCTTTTCCGTTCATAAATTCTCTTTCACTTATATCATAGCGGCTCATTAAACCCATTCTAACTCTTTTCTTTAAATTCTTTCCATATTTTCTGATAATATCTATTACTTCATCCCTCGTTGAGGTATTTAACTTAAATGCATCAGGATAAGTTGCTACTATTAAATCGGTAATTATAAAATATGACACTGGTGCTTTTTCTCCCTTGATAATTCTTCTATTTTGGACATTTCTAAAATATTGGTCATAATATTTTATATAATATTGAGGTATATTAGCAAAATTTTTTTCATAATAAGAACGGATTTCGTCATAACTAAATGTTTTTTGTTTAGTTATACCATCCTTTAACTTACATACACTAAGCATTAATCTAGCATTGATACTATTTATTGTTGATGGATCATAATCAAGCCCAAGGGTCTTTATTACTTTGGGAGCGCTCATTTTTTCTTTACCACTCATACCAAATGAAAGATTAAAAATTTGAATGGCTAAAGGTAGATCCCCGTAAAATAGCAAATCAGGATTTTGAATAGCTTCTAAATAATAGTCAAAGTCAAATCTTTTCGCACGGGGATTACTATTTAAATCGTATATATTTACTCTTATTCGATTCATCGCTCCCACAATTTGGGCAAATGTTATTCCATATTTTTTAGCCATTTCTTCAAAAGTCATTCCATTTTTAAAGAAATCTTCTATTTTTATTCTATCTGTTAAAGAAAAATATTTAAGTATTGGGAGGACATCTGTTTCATAATGAACATTTCCTTCTATTTCCTTATTGAGATATTTATATATAGTAACAATTGCACGATGGTATCTTATCCTAACACTACTTTTAAGTTCATTATATTTTAGAGCAAGATCATCTAGTGTCATATACTCATATCCTTTTAATTCAAATAAGTGACAAATGATTTCTTTTTCTTTATCACTAATAGGTAAATGAACATCATCTAATAAAAAATCTAATTTATCTCTAGGGATAAATAAAATATCAGGTTTATTAATACCTATTTTACGTCCTTTCAAAGCATTTTTGGTGGTTCTTTCAGTATTCTTAAAAGCTACTTTATTCATATCTAGTTTTTCCATAATTTTTTCTCTTGATAATGTTTCTCCAGTTTTATTATATTCGCTTTTTATACCATAACGAAAACTAATAAATTGTTTTTCACGAAAAGATAGCACAGACTCACTCATATGACGTTCAAGTTCAGTTATTAAATCTTCTTCCGTTAAAGTGACATCTTTAATTCTATAATTATAAAACATTTTATTAAATCGAGATATTATTAAATTAACTTTTGATGTAGCTATACCTTTTAAATCTACTATTTCTTTTATTTCCATATAGTGAAGATACCTTAATCTTATTATTTCTTTATCTTCTTCTATCATTTTATCTTTTGCATAATCAAAAAAATCATTTAATTCGTTTTCAGTAACAATTAGTGTCGTTGAAATATCAAATCGAAAAAAATCAATCTTTCTTATAGCTGCAGTGATTATATTTGATATTCTTGTTGTTTTTAAACCCGTAGTTTTACTTATTTCTTCATAAGTTTTATCTTCAACTAAAAATTGTCTTAATATTTGTCTTGTTTCAGGAACGAAATTATATTGTGGATTTTCAACATAAGGAACATATATTCTTTTGTCTATTTCTATATTTCTGTCTAGTCCACTATATAATCTTATAGCATACATGAGAATTGGTTCAAAAAAATGATTAAAATCTATTCTAGACATATTAAACTTTTTAGCAAGTTCTTTTCTAGAAAGAGGTGCTCCTCTAATGCCAAAATATAAATCCATCATTTCGATTTTTTCATCACTAAATTTTTCCCAATATTTCGCTTTTACTTTAAGCCATGCTTCTTTTGTAAAATTATTTTCAAAATATTCAAAAATATGATAATAACTTCTTTCTAGTCTAGAAATTAATTTTTGATTATCTGTATATAAATTTGAATTGGGATATAATTCTCTAAATAATTTTCGATCCTTTTTACCAAAAAAGTAAGTTTCCAAATATAATTGTTGTTCTTCTGTATAACCATCCTTAGTTGTTAGAAATTCTTCATATAGTTTTTTTAATGGAGCATATTTATTTTTTCGCTTAAAACCAAATTTTAAAATATTTACTTCTTTTTCTATATCGAAAGCACCTGCATAGTTCTTATCATAATATCCAAAATATCTTAAAAGTAAACGTTCTTCATCTGGGGTTGGACTATAATTAATATCTTTAAAATAACTTAAAATTTCTTCTAAACTAAGTGAAGAATATCTTTCCTCTAAAGCATGGTAATCTATTGTTTTTTCTTTTTTCTTAATATCGATATCAAATATACCTGTACCATATGTTTTAATCATTTGATCTTTAAAATTCTTAAATGATTTTTTATCACTAAACTTTTTATTAATTTTTTCTTTCAATGATGCAATTACTTGTTTTAATTCTTGTAATGTTATTCCTAAAATAGAAGCATATTCATCATTTCTATACTTGTATTTTCCTAATAAACTTAATTCATATAACTTTCTTTCTATATCAGTTAAGTCATCTTTTAAGTACATATATTTAATAATTTGTGTTGGTGATAATGGAGTCCTTTTTAAAGAATTAATTTTATAACCCTCTCTTTGTTTAATTTTATTTAATGTTCTTAAAAAAATATTACTATTTTCTTCCATATATGGCTTTAATTTTTTTAAAGTAGATGCTTCAATTTGTCTTACTCGTTCTCTAGTAATATTTAAATAAGAAGCTACTTCTTCTAAAGTTTTTTGTTCCTCGCTTAAAATCCGATGATAAATAACAAAAAATCGTAATGGACTTAAAACTTCCTTTAAAACCAATAACAAATTATCATTAACCATTTGAGTTAATACATTATCATAATCATGATTCGGTGCAGAAATAAAATCTTCTAGTTCTCTTTTTCCATTTTCATCGACAGTTTGATTCATACTAACAGTATTTTGTTTTATGGTTTCTCTTATATTTTTTAAAGTTTTCATTGAAATGTCTAAAATATCACAAAATACTTCATCACTTGGTAATGGTCGGCCTGATTTATTATAATTTTCTACTAAACGAAAATATTTAGAGACAACTTCATTAACATGAACTGGTTTTCTAATTTCTTCATTTGTATCAGCAAATGCACGAGTAATTCTTTGATTTATCCATGGAATCGCATAAGTAGTAAAAGCAGATCGGTCTGGGTCATAAGTTTCTATAGCTCTCATAAGTCCTAAATTACCACTTTGGATTACGTCTAGTATTTGTAGATGTTTTAATCTTGATTTATAATGGTTTGCAACACTTACAACTAGTCTTAAATTACAATTAATCAAAAGCTCTCTAGCTTCTAAATCATTATTTTCTTTATATCGTCTTCCTAAGTCTTTTTGTTGTTCAATTGATAATTTGGGATAACGACGAATTTCTTGCATATATATTTTAAAAGCACTATCCGTAAATGATTTTTCTAGTTCATCATCATTTAATATTATTATTTCATCATCCATATTATCCTCACCTCAACTTATTATAACAGAATTAAAATTTTTTAAAAACCATTTTATTTAAATAAATTTTTACATTTCAATACTATAAACTTATTTCATAATCATTTTTTGCCTTTTCGTTAGATTTTTTAATAGTTTTTAAATAATTGGGTGCTTTAACATAAACAAACAAATCGTCTTCTTTAGTAGTTCCTATTGATATTTTAACAACATCATTCATATCAAAATCATTGTTATCAGAATAGTCTTTTATTTCAGTTGTAATAGCTTCTTTCGTAGGTTCATTACCAATTTGTAATAATTCCCTAAAAAAGTGTTTTATTGCCTCCAAAATGTCTTTTAGATTATTATTTTATTTTGTTAAGTTTTGATTCCTAATAGTAAGTGCTTTTACTTCTCGTTCCAGGTTTTTATTTTCTTTTTCTAAAGTTTGATGACTTTTACTAAAAGTATTTACTTCATTAAATAATTGTTCCATTTTAGGTTGAAATTCCATAACCTTTTTTGTTTCCTTAATAACATTATTCATACTGTCAAAAGTATCTTTTCTAATCTTTACATAATCTTTATCAATTAAAGTATTTTTAGTAGTTTTCATTTTTTCTTCAAAATCACTCATAACATTATCAAGCTTCTTATTGATATTATTTAATTTACCTTCATAATATCTCTTTAATTTTCATATGCTTTCTATAACTATCTTTTATGCCTCTTTCTAATTCAAATCCTGATTCTCTTAATCTTAAATTATAAATATCTTGTAATTCTGATAAGTGAATATTGTCTCTAATATATTGTTTTTTTGAAATAGTAAATATTTCCGTATTTGTTCTTTTATCTAATTCTTAACAAGTGGTACTACAACACAATGAATATGTGATGTTAACTCATCCATGTGTTATAGGTAGTTAATTATTATGGGAAGTTGAAGAAAAAATCCTATATAAATGAATTGTACCCCATAATTCGGACAGTTTAATAAAAAACGCTTTTTAACCATAGGATTTAAATTGATTTTATGGTTTTTTCTTGTTATATTCTACTTTGAGGTGAATTATGGAAAGAAAAAATTTTACAGAAGAAGAAATAAACAA
>CAJUGE010000052.1 GCA_910586295.1 uncultured Bacilli bacterium
TAGTCATAGGGAACACCTCCAATGTTTTTGTTTAGTACTAATTTTATGTTCTAATTAAATTATACTAAATCTTGGAATGGTTTTCCTTAATTTTAAAGCAAAAAATCAGAAAAGTTATTCACAATTCTGATTTTTTTCATGTCAAGTTTTATTTTTACCTAAACTCAAATTATATTCTAATAAATCTTTTTAGAATCTTTTCTTTTTCTTCTCTTAATATTCTATCTTTATTTTTATTATTACTATAGTAAATTTTAAGTAAGTATTTCATTGCATTAGTGCTGCTTTGATTTGATATAATATAAAGTGTAGTATAATCAATTCCTTTTAAGCACGCATTAGCAACTATCTTTCTTCTTTTTTCAGAAGTTTGTCTAGCTATATGTTCAGCATTTGTTAACAATGTGTTTATGTCTGTATAATTTTTACTTTTTAATAAAAAATATAACAATTCTCTACTTTTATTTCTTTCATAAAATTCTATTACCTTTAGCACATGAGCTTCATATAATCTTTTCTCTTCGCTTGAATTAATTCTTCCTTTTTTATTTAAATATAAGTCTCTTAATTTATATAATTTTGTTATTAAAGTATATCTGTAATTTGTGTTCATCTATTTTTCACTCCTTTAGCTTAATAAATATAATATATTATACGAACTAAGTCAAGAAAAAAGTAATTAATCTGTTTAGAAAAATTACTCTTCTTCATTATCTAATGACAATAATCTCTTAATATCGTTTTCAGTAAGTTTGGATATTATATTTTGGTCTCTATCTTCACCTTCAATTAAAGCATCACTCAATATTTTCTTTTTATTTTGAAGCTCTAATATTCTTTCTTCTATAGTTCCTTTGCAAACAAGTTTTATTACTTCAACTGTATTTTTTTGTCCAATCCTGTGAGCACGGTCTGTCGCTTGATTCTCTACTTGAGGATTCCACCACAAGTCTAAGTGTATTACTACATCTGCACTTGTTAGGTTAAGTC
Source organism: uncultured Bacilli bacterium (assembly GCA_910586295.1). Taxonomy (GTDB): domain Bacteria; phylum Bacillota_I; class Bacilli_A; order RF39; family UBA660; genus MGBC139354. The sequence goes on from CAJUGE010000052.1 coordinate 991, forward strand.
CTGTACCACCAGATTTAAGTGTTATCAAAAATACATTAGTATCATCATTATTAAATTTATCTACTAATTCCATTCTCTTTTTAGAAGGCACACTTCCATCAATAACGTAAGTAGATATTCCAGCGTTAGTAAATTCTCTATTTACAATATCTAATGCTGTTTTATAACTAGTAAATAGTAATATTTTGTGTCCATTCCTTATTATCTCTTCTGTTAGAGTTACTAGTTGTTCTATTTTTGAACTTCCACCATCATAATCTTCATATATAATACGTGGATCAATACAAAGTTGTCTAAGCCTTCCAAGAAGTTGCAATATTTTGAAACTTCCTTTTTTAAATCCTTCCTCTGCAATTATTTCATCCATTTCTTTCTTAGTCTTTTCTAGTTGGGCTACATATAATTTCTTCTGTTCTTTATTTAGTTCTATATAAATACTATTCTCTATTTTATCAGGAAGTTCTTTAATAACATCCTTCTTTTTACGTCTAAGTATGAATGGTTTTATTTGTTTGTTTAAGTTTGATAAAGATTTTAAATCTTCTGATTCCACATCCTTTATATTATATTTACGACTAAAGTTCAATTGACTTGCTAAATAACCTGGCATTATAAAATCAAATATACTCCAAAGTTCTAATACAGAGTTTTCAAGTGGTGTTCCCGTTAATGCTATTTTAGTACTACCATGTAATTCTTTTATTACTTTTGTCATTTGTGCATTCGTATTCTTTATATTTTGTGCTTCATCTATGGCTATAAGTTCAAAGTTAATATCTTTATACTCATCTTGGTCTTGTCTAACTAGTCCATAAGTTGTTATCAAAACATTTATATTTTCTAAGTGTTCTAATTCTTCTTTTCTTCTAGCCTTGTTTTCTGCAAATACTTTGTATTTAAGTTCACTTCCAAATTTATCAAATTCATTTTTCCAATTATATACTAATGAGGTAGGAGCAACTACTAAAATCTTTGCATCTTTCTTCTCTTTTAATATTTCTTTTATAAAGAATATAAGCTGTATAGATTTTCCTAGTCCCATCTCGTCTGCAAGTATACCTCCAAAACCACATTTATATATATTATAAAGCCATTTAACTCCCACCATTTGATAATCTCTTAATATTTCTTTATCTTTTTGAGACAACTTGATTTTTTTATCTTTATATGAAGTAAAATTATTTATTAACTCATCAAATAAGTTATTAGTACTTATGATATGATATTTATCTTTTTTCATACTATCTAAGTAAATAGCACGGTATTTAGGTATTTCTCCTACTCCATTCTTTAAATCTTTATCTTTTAAATCCATTTCTTCTACTAGAGATTCTAATTCTTGAAGTTCATTAGAATTTTCTAAATTTATTATGTCTCCGCTTTTTAGTTTATAGTATTTCTTCTTATTTTTTAGCGAACCCAACACGTTGACTATCTCATCATTACTTATACTGCCCAAGTCAAATTCATACTTTAGTATATTATCTGTTCCAATTGAAAATTTCGATCTAATATTTGTTTCTTTTATTATATTAGTTTCTTTTAATTTATTAGATGTAAAAACCTCATATTTCTCCGCCAAAGTTATGATACCATTTTCTAAAAACTCACCTATTACATCTATATCATCCATATAGATTTGTTTATTTTCAACATTGAATCCATTTCGCAATAAATCATCAATCAAAATTTCTTCTATCTCTTCATCTCTTATAATATCTGTTGTTTCATCAAAATAATCTATTTCTTTATCTTTATATGTTAGTTTTAATGTACATATCACTAGATTACCTTTTAAGTCTAAATATATTTCTATTTTTGGTTTTACTCCTATTGTTATCTTACCTTCTGCTGTCTCATCCAATTCAACTTTATCTTTTACTATCCCTAAAATACCGTTAGTAAATAGTTCTAGATTATCCTCTTTAAATTTAATACTCTCTAGTTTAGTTTGTTTCATAAGATTTAACATTTTACTTACTTTATCTGGTATAACATAAAGAGTTCTATTATTTACTGCATAAGTAAATTCAGCAGATAAATAATTAACATCAGTGTCTTCTGGTTTTAAATAGTAGTATTCATTATCTTTTGATAGTTTCATTTTCACTGGACTTAAATAAGATACTTCTGTTATAATTCCAAAAGGGTTTATTGTAAATGTTTTATCTTTTATTAATTCTAATAAATCATTAAACATCTTACTTGACAGCGATAAGTCTCTATAATTACAGTAAGGATTATTTTTGTATAACATATAAAGATATTTTATAATTTTTTCATCTGTCTCATCAAAATAATGATTTTCTGGGTTATATTTAAAGTTTTTTCCAAACTCAGCTTCTCCAATTTTATTTTCGTAAACTTTCATAAAGTTTGACATTTTATTGTTAAGAGAATAAAGTTTTTCATCACCTATTTTGAATTTAATTAACATGTCTGTTGTTTTGTAATAAGGATTATACTGTGGTGTAATTTCTATAGTTAAACTTAAACACTTTTTTAAATTTATTTTCTTCTTAGTTGGTTCTACATAAAATTCTTTTAAAATCTCCAAAGAACTAGACAAAGTTCTTTCTTCTGAATTGACATAAAAAATATCTTCTTGATAGTTTATAAGTGAAGCAGCTATATGTTTACACATACTTCTTGCATAATATCTTGGACAAGTACAGTGAGTCCCTATAATTTCCCCTTTTCTAGTACGTATTTCTACATCATAACAGGTATAATCACTTTCTGATTCAACTTGAAACGTAGTACAACGTGTAGATTCTGTTTCATAAACTTCTTTTAGCTCTATCAATCTTTCGTCATAGTTTTTTCCTCTTAAATAGTCTATTCTACCAAGTTGATCTTTTACTACTATATCATATATCTTTTGTTCATTAGTTTTCATATGTTTTCACTTCCTTTACTACCTTTAATACACGCAAAGTAATTATATATTATATAGAGAGTGTTGTCAAATCCCCATATTGCCATTTAACATATAGTACTCATCAAATTCTATTTTTCTTTTATTCTTCACCAATAATATTTATTTTCTTATTACATTTTTAATCTAAAACAAAATGCTCGGTAATAAAAATCTTTTTGAATTTTACTTATAACTTTTATACCATTATAACTCTCTGGTATTTCATATATGATACTTTTAATTTTTTCTAAATCTATTTTACTTATAATGTATGCACATACTTCTAAGCACTCTTTATTTTTTCTGTCTTCTATAAATTTTATTGGGTTTATTGGATGATTATCAATTTTAAATATACTTATGACACTTTCGTAAGCTAACTTATTAAATTTATCTTCATCATTATATATATCAAGTAGTCTTTCATCAGATGATTTTCTATTAAAGGATGCACCATTATCAAAAACAGGTGCTAATCTAATATCCCCGTTTGCTTTGTCTAAAATTAATCCCCAGTTACCGTCATTTGCTAATAGTCCATCAATTATAAACATAGTCCAAAATCTAGTTATAAGTTCATGAATTTTTTAAAATAAGGGTTGTTGTTCATAATAATTAGCAATTCTTCAAAACTATTATCATTTTCTTTACTAGAAACTGACGAATATTCTTCAATGATTTTAATGGTTTTCTCATCATATTCATTTTTAAGAGCATTGTAGTCAATTATAACTTCAGTAGAAGACAAGAAGTCATTGCAAGCGACTACTAGTTTATTATCAAATATTCCTAATTTTACTTTATGAACATCTATTCCAATACTTTCATATATTTTAGAACCTATATATTCTGATAAAGGTTGTAGTGTAAGAAAATCCCACTCCATCCATACTCTTAGTAAATTTTGGAAATTTCAAAAACCATCTTTCGCTATTTAGAATTATCCCTTTCTTACTTCCAGAGTGTCCTCCATAACTTATACCACTAGGTTCACAATTTTCAAAGTTTATCAAATTCATACATACCACCCGTATTTTTTCATTAATATATTATAATCTTCTTCTGTAAGTCTTTCATTTATTATACAGTTTTTACCTTCTGCTTCTAATATTTCAAACTTAATATCATAATTAAACCAATCACCTATTTTGTCATAACTCTCAAGTTCATCTACTAATTCTTTCATAAAACTTGTTAATTTATTTTTATCAAAAGAGATAGAATGGTCATATAAAGGTTTATCAGTTATCCAAGGATTTCTTTCTTTTTTCATTACCTTCACCTGAGTTTTATTTTATCATAGAAACAGAATTTTTACACCTATTTAAAACCATGATATTTACTCGAATATATACCTATACCCAAAAGGTGTATTTTGGAGGTGTAGATGACTTTTTAGAAATAAGAACGATTATTGAAAAAGCAAGCTTGCTATCATTTATTCTTAAGTCCGAATTATCTCAAGAAGAAATAAAACAATTAATAGAAATTATGGTAAGGTCTATTGCAAAAAATTTCTCACTCTGTGGTTTTGAAGTGAATGAGCTAAGTAATACATGTAAAGAACTAAATAGGTTATTACAAGTTCAACCTGACAAGAATAGATTAACTTTAGGCTAAGATGAATGAAGTCTTAGCTTTTTTGAGAACAAAAGTAAATTAAAACTACGTAATAATTCACTCATTTTGGAGAGCTTCACAACTCTCTTTTCCTGCTTCTTCGGGTTCTCACCCTCCACAGGCCTAAATTCCCCTAGTCGCTAGGGTATCTTTTTATCTATATTTAAAAGTGTCTTTTACACTTGTATTAGTTTATTTTTCATTAGTAACTTCATTCCTTCACACATTAAGTTCATACTAGCATTTATGTCTCTTTCTATAACTGAGTCACATTCTGTGCAGTGATATTCTCTTTTGCTTAAATCTTTCATACTACTGTCTTTATTTCCACAATGACTACATATTTGTGAGCTTGCATAATAAGGACTAACACTTATTAACTCTTTGTTATTCCATTTACATTTGTACTTTAATATTCTAAGTATTTCCCCAAATGTACTATTTAGTATCTCTTTCCTTAGATTTTTCGCACTACGTTCTTTACTAGTCATACTTTTTATATTTAGGCTTTCTGTTACTATTATATCGTTATTTTTTATTATCTTACTTACTATTTCTTCACTTGTCTTTTTTCTAGCGTTTCTTAGTTTTCTATACACCTCTTCTAGTTTTATTAAGTTCTTATTATAGTTATTACTTCCCTTTATCTTTCTCGATAAATTTCTTTGTTCTCTTTTTGTTTTCTTCTCATACTTTGTTAAGTGTCTTGGATTACCATAATATTCATAGTCACTTGTTGTTATTAGTGTCTTTACTCCTAAGTCTATTCCTACTATGTTATTCATTTCATTTCTAGATAGTTCTATTTTCTCTTCTACACATACACTAGCGTAGTATTTATTTCCTATTCTACTTACTGTAGCATTTATTATTCTAGCGTTAAACTCTTTTAACTTTCTATATCCTCTTATACTTACTTCTCCTAATTTTGGA
>CAJUGE010000053.1 GCA_910586295.1 uncultured Bacilli bacterium
CAAGTTACTTATTAACATATTAGTTGCATTGTATTTTCCTGTAGATATAGTAAATACACCATATGTTAATCCTATTACTGTGGTTAGTACACAAGTCATTATTAAGCTTAAAGTTACTTTACTTTTTATTCTTCTTCTCATTATATAAATTAACGCTCCTTTATTGTGCAATTACGCACATAATGTCTTAAAAAAAATAAATTGATCTTCATTAAAATATTCTAATATCTTCTCTAAAGTATTTAATTTCATTTCCGAGGCATCTTTTTCATACATCTTTAACAGCTCAACTTTTATACCTAAGTCTTTACTCATTTGTTCTAATGATATATTATTTTTATCTCTTAAATAACATAATTTTCTTCCTATTTTCATACCGTCAATAATCATTTCATACCTCCTCTTACTAATTCATATTATACGTGCGTATATGCACATTGTCAATAATATTATAACCTAAATTTCTTCAAAAACTAATTTTTGTCTATATTTTAAGTATTGTTATGATATAATAATTCAAGAGGTGGCAAATGTGGCCAAATATTTCAACAAAAACTTAAAATATATTAGAAAAAAGCTAGATTTAAGCCAAGAAGAAATAGCTAAAAAAATGGGTATTGATCGCACTACTATTTCAAGATGGGAAAACGACAAAATGGATGTTACAGTAGATAATGCTATTTTAACTGCGAAAGTTTTAAATATTCCTATTATAGACTTTTTATGTAAGGATTTAACTATCGACGATGATATCGATTTCGAATTATTTTTTGAAAAAAATAGAGAGATATTAACTAAAGAAGATAAAGAAGAAATTATCACAATAATTAATAAAAGAAAAAACAAAATAGAACCTAAATAATTGGTTCTATTTTATATTCCTTAAATAATCCTTTTTTCTTGTATACTCAGAAATAGTAACCTGTATTTCAATATCATTCTTAGTGAATAATTCATCTAAGAAGTTTAGCAATTCTTGAATACTACATGACATTTCCCATATAACCCTACTATTAGAAAATTCTTTTAATTCCCAAGTTTTAGATTTTTTGCTAAAATGATTAATCTTAATATTTCTTCCAGTATTATAAAATCTTACAAACCCTTCTTTAAACTCCACTTGATTATGAACTAAACTATTTCTCATTTTCCATGCAAAATCCTTATAAGGGTTATCTTTAATCGCTTCTTCTAGTAATTTACTATAATGCCCTAATAGTTCATAAATATATTTTTTAGAAAAAGTTGAACCATTATATTTTTCTAGTTCATTATAACTTCTATTTAACACCTTTAAATATTCTTTATAAATAGTTTTTGCATGAACATATCTAACTGTTAATGGGTAATCGCTAACAAGATTATCTATATCTCTATTACAAGATCCAGTAAAAAATATATTAGCATAAACTTTAAGTAAAAAGTTTTTAGCATCTCTAAGTGCAAAAATATTTAAATTATGTACATTACCTTCTTTAAATCCTTTAAATAGTTCTAATAAATTCTTTAATATTTCACCATTATATCTTACTGGATTATCTAATTTAGCAATTCTAATTAAATATTTCAACTTTTCTTCTAAGTTCAAATCTTGAAAACCTTCATCATATAAAAGGTCTTCACTTACTTTTATTGGTGTATTTTCTACTTTGATTTTATTTCCAAAGCATTCTTCAATTTCTCTATAATATTTATTTAACTGTCTTTTATTTTCTTCTAATGTATCAAATATATTTAAAGTATTTGTTTTCATTATACTTATAGCAGTTTGAAAGATTGTCTCAAACGTTAATTCTTCACTTGATATAACTTTATAAGGCATTGCAGACACTATACTTTCTTTATTTCCAGTAAGTGAAGTCACTTTATAAAATTGTATTAATCCTTTTTCTATATATTCTTTTAATTCTCTAGTTGTTAAAATAGAACCATGTACTAAAGACATTATAGATATGTCACTCATACCTTTTTCTAATCCAAGTCTTTCGTTTCCCAATGTTACACTAGTTAATCTTTCTAGCCATTTTATATCAAAAGTAGCTTCATAATCTCTATAAAATACAGTTATTATTCCTTTGGCATACTTAAATCTTCCATGAGATAAAAGAGCTCTTATTTTTAAGAATTGTTCTTTACTTTTTAAGTTTGAGTTACTTTTAAATCCTTTACCAAAGGCTTCTTCAAACGTTAAGTCTTCTGGAACTCTAGTTGTAAAAACATTATCCAACACAAAGTCTGGAACTATACCAAACAATTCATCTATATTATTACAATAGCTTGTTATTAAACACCATAATTCCACTTCATTTATACAATCCATTACTATATTAAAATATTCTTGATTTCCTGTTTCTATATATTTTAAGAGATATCTTACACCTAAAGCCGCTTTACTAATTCCATAATTATCTTCCATTATAATTCCCCCTTGTCCCAGAGAATATAATACCATAAAAAGTACAATTAGTACAGCGTTTTTCTAGAAAAAAAAGAATTAATTCTATATAACTAGATAATTCTTTTATTTCTTATTATTAATTTACTATAAAAACTTTTATAGTTTGATTAATTACAAAATATATTTTCACTATTTTAAAAATGAGTATCTAGTTTTCTAATTCTTTAATTAATAATCCTGTACATAGACTTATTTATTCAAATGAAGTTTCTGTATTTTGTACAAGCATCTTTGCTATTTTTAAGTGTTTATTTTTCTCTCATTCTGCAAGTCCTAGACTATACATTCCTTTAGCAGATTTTAAATTACTTCTTATAAGTATCTACTGTCTATTATAATTTTGTACATATTCCTTTCCCATAAATATTACCATATAAATTTTATTTTTCTTGATGTCAAAAAAACTGACATTATAGCCAGCTTAATCTCTTATTTTTATATGAGTTTCTCTTAATTGACTTTCAAAGACTTCATTAGGGCAACCCATTAAAGCATCACTTCCATTAGCGCTTATAGGGAATGCTACCATTTCACGAATATTTTCTTCATCTTTAAGAAGCATGAGTATTCTATCTATTCCAGGAGCCATTCCTGCATGAGGCGGTGCTCCAAACTGAAATGCTTGATACAAACTTGGAAATTTACTCTCTACTACAGTTTCATCATAACCTGCTATCGAGAAAGCTTTCTTAAGTATAACAGGACTATAGTTTCTTTCACCACCACTTGCCATTTCTAAACCATTACATACAAAGTCATATTGACATGCTACTATTTCATCTGGTTTCTTAGTATTTAAGGATTCTAGACCACCACTCGGCATACTAAATGGATTGTGAGTAAAATCATATTTATTTTCTTCTTCATTCCATTCATACATTGGAAAATCTACAATTATACAAAACTCATATCTAGATTTATCTATTAATGATAACTCATTAGCAATTCTTAATCTTAAATTTCCACATAGTTTTTGAAATTTTTCAGTATTGTCCCCACATATTATAAATAGTACATTTCCAGTTACTAGATTAAATCTATTTATTAGTTCTTGTTTTTCTGTATCACTAAATAGTTTTGCCATGCTTCCAACCATGTTATTTTCTTCATCCATTTTAACAAATCCTAGAGAAGAAACACCAAGTTCTTTATATTCTTCTTCTAATTTTTTATACCATGAATTAGATTTATCAGAAGATTCCACTTTCATAGCGCGTATTACTTTATTAATAAATACTACACTTTCACTATTTTTTAATAATTCAGTTATATTCTCTATTTCAAAAGGTATTCTTAAATCTGGTTTATCACTTCCATAACGTTCCATAGCTTCTTTAAATGGTATTCTTCTAAAAGGAAGTGGACTTACATATTTATCACTAAATTTAGTAAATGTATCATAGAATACTCTTTCTCCAACTTTAAATACATCTTCTTGCTCCGCAAAACTCATTTCAAAATCTAATTGATAAAATTCACCATATAATCTATCACTTCTAGGATCTTCATCTCTAAAGCAAGGAGCAATTTGGAAATAGCGATTAAATCCACTACACATTAGTAATTGTTTGAATATTTGAGGTGCTTGTGGTAATGCATAGAATTTCCCTTTAAATTTACGAGAAGGAACTATAAAGTCTCTAGCACCCTCTGGACTTGATGCTGTTAATATTGGTGTTTGTATTTCTGTAAAATCCATATCTTTCATGGTACTTCTTATAAAGTCTATTACTTTACTTCTAAATATAATTCTTTCATGTACTTCACTATTTCTTAAATCTAAGTACCTATATTTTAACCTTGTTTCTTCACTTGAAGTTTTACTTGTTTTTACTTCAAATGGCAGAGTTTTATATACATCTCCTAGTACTTCAAGTGTTAGAATCTCCACTTCTATTTCTCCTGTTTTCATATTAGGATTAACCATGTCTAGTGTTCTTCTTCTTACTTTACCAGTTACAGTCACTGTACTTTCTCTATTTAGTTTAGTATATGTTTCTACATCATTACTTATAAGTTGTACTATACCTGTTTCATCTCTTAAAGTCATAAATACTAGACTTCCTAAATTACGTATTGTATCTATCCATCCAGCTATCCTCACTTCTTTTCCTTCAAAACTTGCATCTACATTTCCACAGTAGACATTTCTGTATTTGTTGTTCATATTTCCTCTCCTTCAATAATAAAAAATCTATAATCTAAGGACTCCATATTAGAAGCGGTACCACCTTAGTTTATAGATTCTACTATACATCTTTATTTCTTTAACGCAGACTTACGATTACTTTTAAAGTTCTGTGTCTTCATAAGTATCTATTGTTAGTTCACATCAACCACTAACTTTCTTTAAATAGAATAAACTTATTACTCCTCAAAACAAGTATTGTCTTAATTATAGGCTTTTAAATAGTATTTGTCAAGTTATGCATTCCATTAATAATGGATAAAAACATGAAATAACCAAGAGAAGTAGTTTAAACCTTTTATTTATAAGGGTTTAAACTATTTTAAAGTTAAAAAATACGATTATATATGCTATCATATAATTAACAAATAACGAACAAAAATTGTTAATCTTTTTTGAAAAATTTTTAATTAAATCTTTAAAAAAATATATGATTAACTATTGGTGCTATTATTGTTGTAATCAGTCCTGTTACTATTATTGCAAGCCCACTCATTGCGCCTTGAATTTCACCAAGCTCTAGTGCTGTCGTTGTTCCTGAACCATGCGCAGAAGTACCACAAGCTAATCCTTGAGCCGTTTCATCTTTTATATGCAATAATTTAAAAATTGTTGGTGCTATTGTTGCTCCTATTATACCAGATAATATTACTGCAAATACTGTTATAGAAGATATACCTCCTAATTCATCCGTTAATCCTATAGCAATTGGTGCAGTTATCGATTTAGAAAGCAATGACGTTCCTAATTCATTATTCATTTTAAATATTTTAGTTAGTAATACTATTACTGTTGCATTTGCAATAACACCTGCTAATATTCCAGATAGAATACCTATAACATTCTTCTTTAATACTTTTATTTGTTTATATAAAGGTATTGCTAAACACACTGTTGTTGGTGTTAAAAAATACGAAATATATTTGGCACCTATATTATACGTTTCATAGTTTATATTAAATACTAATAATATTGCTACTATGATTATTGTCGTTACAAGCAATGGATTAAGTATTGACAGTTTTGTCTTATTTTTTATGTATAATGATAAATAATAAATTACTATTGTAATAACAAAACCAAAATAACTTGTTTGTTGTAAAAAATCCTGCATCCTATTTTGCTCCTTTCCCTTTTTTATTTCTTAATTTAATTATAAATTGGGTTACTAAACCAGTTGTTATCATAACGATAATTGTTGAAAAGATAACAATTATAATTATAGGTAACATACTCGATTTATAAGCAAAAAATGTATCCATTATGCCTACTGATGCTGGTACAAAAAATATAAGCATTATTGATAATAAAAATTCTGCGGCTGTTTCAACTTGATCCAATTTTATTATTTTAGTTGATAATGCTATAAATAACAAGACCATTCCATATATACTTGCAGGAATTGGTAATGGTATTATATAATTTAAAATATCACCCATAAAAGAAAAGATTAAAATTATCATTAATTGTTTCACATATTTCATATATCAATTTTTCCTTTCAAACATATTTATTATATCAAATTTTAAGATATTTGTTTATAATTTTTGCAAAAATTTTTCCAAATATCACTTAATCTTAAGTTATACTTTGCATTTATTATATTTTAAGTGCATTTTTTTATACTCCCAAGTTTAACACTTTATAAATTTGAAACACTCTCAATCTTAGATAATACCTATATCTTCTATAGTTGACGAGATATCTCTTTGACTCATTCCTTTAGTACATAAATAATACTTTGTGGTCTATATCGGATGTACGTTTAGGGACTACTTGAGGTTCAAAAGAACCATCTCTATTATTAGAGAAGCCAAAATAACTATTCATATTTCCTTGAGAAAGGTAGTAAACAAACAGAAAATAGACGTAATGACTATATTTCTTACTTTCTACCTTCTTTCTTTATATTTTTAAAAGTAGTTCAAACCTTTATAAATAATAATCATTGACTTTCTTAATCAAATTAAAAACTGACTATTATAAATATTTGCATAAACATCTTTATTATTAAGTAATTCACTATGTGTTCCACTTTCAACAATCTTTCCATCCTTTAACACAATAATTAAATCCGCATTCTTTATTGTAGATAATCTATGTGCAATTATAAAAGAAGTTCTACCCTCCATAAGATTATCCATAGCTTTAGATATAAGTTCTTCTGTTCTTGTATCTACACTACTTGTTGCTTCATCTAAAATAAGTACCTGAGGATTTCTCAAAATTGCACGTGCTATTGTAAGAAGTTGTTTTTGACCATCACTTAAATTCGTTAGTTCTTCATTCATAATAGTTTCATAACCTTCTGGCAGTTTTCTTATAAACTCATCTGCTAATGCTTTTTTGCTAGCATTTATCACTTCTTCATCCACTGCATTCAAATTACCATATCTTAAATTTTCACAAATGGTATCACTAAAAAGCCATGTATCTTGAAGTACCATACCAAAATTTCTTCTTAAATCTTCTCTAGAATACTTATTAATATTTACTCCATCAATAAGTATCTCTCCATCACTCACATCATAAAACCTCATTAATAACTTTACAAGAGTAGTTTTCCCACTTCCAGTTTCTCCAACAATTGCAACTTTCATTCCTTTTTTAACATTCAGACTAAAATTATTAATAATTTTGCTATCTTCTTCATAACCAAATTCTACATTCTTAAACTCAACATTACCTTGGACACCAGCTAGTCTTATAGTCTCACTTTGTTCTTCCTCTTTTTCATCTAAAAACTGAAATATTCTCTCACTAGCAGCAACCATTCTACCAACTTCTCCTAATATACTAGCCAAATCACTAATAGGACTAGTAAAATTTTTAGTATAAGTAATGAATGATTGAATTTCTCCTACAGTCATTTTACCTTTAATAACATTCATCCCACCAATAATAGCGATTACAATATAACTAATATTAGAAACAAATGCCATTATAGGTTCCATAATGCCAGCCAAAAACTGACTTTTTCTTACATGATTTGATTCTTCATCACATATCTTACAAAAATCATTTATTATTTTATCTTCTCTACTAAAAGCCTTTATAATATTATGTCCTTTAAGAACTTCCTCTACTTCACTATTAACTTTAGCAAGGCTTTCTTGTCTGCTAGAAAAATGATGTTCACTTTTCTTCATAATTACACCACTTATAACAATAGAAAAAGGAAGTATAATCAAAGTTATTAAAGTAAGAGTAAAATTAATACTAGCCATCATGGCAAATATTCCTACAACTGCAACAACACAAGAAATAATCTCTGTTGCACATACACTCAAATTAGTATTTATTACATCTATATCATTATTAATTAAAGATAAAACCTCTCCATTAGTCTTCTTATCAAAATAACTTATAGGTAGTCTTGATATCTTACTAACAACCTCTGTTCTTAAATTCTTAATATATCTCTGATTAATTCTAGCCATCAAAATCCCCTTTAGAAAATTAAATATAAACGAAACTATATATAAAACTAATATAATTATTAATATATTATATAATGCATCAAAATTTATACCTCCTGTTCCATCAATCTTCTTAAGAACTCCCTCATAAATCTCAGTTGTAGCATTACCCAAAACCTTAGGTCCAATAATTGTAAAAATAACACTAAAAACAGAACAAATAGAAATAACTATTATCTGAATTCTATAAGGTTTTAACCCTTTAATTAGTCTCCTTACATTCCCTTTAAAATCCGTAGCTTTTGTATTATTTTCCATTACACTTCACCTCCTAACTGGCTTTTCCTAATTTCTCTATATATGCTACACTTTTCTTGTAATTCTTTATCAGTCCCTATTCCAACTATCTTACCATTATCAATTACCACGATTTTATCTAAATGCATGACACTAGAAACTCTTTGAGAAGTAACAAATAATATTTTATCATTCTTTATATTATTTAATTCACTTCTTAAATTAGAATCAGTCTTATAATCTAATGCACTAGTCGCATCATCCAAAATCAATACATCACTTTTTTTATATAATGCACGAGCAATAGCTAGCCTTTGTCTTTGACCACCAGAAACGTTAGAACCATCTTGACTAATTAAACTAGCAAATCCTTTATCTTTTTCATTAATAAATTTCAAAGATTGACTTATCCTAGCAGCACCTTCCATATCACTACCTAATCCAAACTTAATATTAGATTCTATAGTTCCACTTTTAAGCCATCCTTTTTGAGAAACATAACTTACACACTTCCTTACATCATCTAACTTATAATCTCTAATATCTTGTCCATTAATTAAAATGCTTCCTTCACTCACATCATAAAATCTTGGTATCAAATTAACAAATGACGATTTTCCACTTCCAGTACTTCCAATTATACCTATACTTTCACCTAAACTTACACAAAAAGAAATATTACTAAGGACATTCCCACCAGAGACAGAATATCTAAAGCTAACATCCTTAAATTCTATAGATTTAATCTTTTCTAAGCATTTAAAATTCTCTTTATCACAAACACTTACCTTAGTATTAAATATTTCACTAAGTCTCTTAATAGAAACTAAAGATCTTGGAATCATCATAGCAACCATACTTATCATAAGAAAAGCCATCGAAATTTGAATAACATAGGTACTTATTGCTATCATCTCTCCTACACCCATCAAACCACTATCTATCTTAGAAGAACACACCCACACTATCAAAATACTAACACTATTAATAATCAAAGTTAAAGCAGGATTAATAAAAGCAACCCCTCTATCTATAAATAAACTAGTCTTAGATATTTTATCATTCTCCACTTCAAATCTTTCTTCTTCTTTTCTTTCATTAGTAAATGCCCTTATAACTGGAATACCACTAAGTATCTCTCTTGAAACTACAGTAAGTCTGTCTAATCTTTCCTGAAAAACTTTCATCTTAGGAACAATAACCAAAAACAAAATTATCATAACTAGTAATATTAAAATAACAGGTACTGCCACCAAATAAGAAACACCACTAGTATTAACTTTAACTAAAGCGCCTACTCCAAGTATAGGAGCATATACAACTATTCTCAAAAAAGCCATAACCAACATGCCAACCTGCATAACATCATTAGTACATCTAGTTATTAAAGAAGCACTAGAAAATCTATTAACTTCTTCACTTTCAAAAGAAATTACTTTGCTAAATACTTTTACTCTTAAATCCTTTGTAACATTAGCCATAACTTTACTTGACATATAAACACTTAAAAAAGTAACTAACATAACAAAACCCGCGATAAATAACATTCTAATTCCAGTTTGAACTATGTAATTAAATGAATAATCTTCTATATCAATATCTAGTGCTTTATATTCTAATTTAACATACTCTATTAATTTGTTACTTAACAAACTTTCATTACCTTTATATTTTTGATAATCTATACCCATCAAACTTAACTCAGGAATCACTAACATATTAGATAACTCTTCACTATAGTTAACTAACTCACACTCATTACTACTACATTCGTAACTAGAATCTAATAATTCTTTATTATCCACCAAGTCTCTTACTTTATCAAACTCACTTCTTCTCCACTTAATAGGAACATTATTTTCTATACCACTCTGTGCGATTCCTATATCAACAATCTTACTAGTATACTCTGGTAATGTTAAATCCAAAAATGCTTGTACAACTAACAAGATTAAAACCAATATAATACTAAACTTATACTTATAAACTATTCTTAATATTTCTTTCATACATCCTCCCTATTACTATCTAAGTTTAACTAACAAAATTTTTAATGTCAACAAAAAAGAAAGCAGATATTTAACAATTGCTTTCTTAACACAAATTGCACTATCACAGGGTGCAAAACTACTAATATTAGATGAAGCCCACAAATACTATATCACTGTAGCACTTTATTTAAAATTTCATTCATAACATAAATATGCTCTTCTGGAATACGAAGATATTTATCCTCAAGAACAAGATATCCATCCTTTAAAAGCTGAGTTATATTAAATTCATCTTGTATATTAGTTTTATACTTATTAAAAAAATCTATTATATCTATTCCCTTTAATTTTCTCAAACCTAAAATAACTTGATTTTCCATGTCTTCTCTTCTAGATAATACAAGCTCATTAAACCTATAATTTCCACTTAAATAGTTATTAAAACTTCTCGTATTCTCATATCTAAGCTCACTCATAAATCCATGCGCTCCCAATCCAAAACCATAATACTCCTCATTATCCCAATAATTTATATTATGCTTACTCTCAAAACCATTTTTAGCAAAATTTGATACTTCATAATGATTATAACCATTATCCTTTAATTTCTTACAAATATAATTATACATCTTATAATCTTTATCTTCATCAATACTAGAAATATTATTAATACCTAAAATAGTATTTTCTTCTATAATCAAACTATAAGTACTTATATGAGAAACATCTAATTTTAATACTTCTTTAATATCATTCTTTAAAATAGTCATATTTTCTATAGGAACAGCATAAATCAAATCAACACTAACATTATCAAAATAGCTTTTTACTAACTTTACTTTTTCTATAATATCATTTCTTTCGTGCCTCCTATTTAAATATTTAAGAATATACTTATCGAAACTTTCTACTCCAATACTTATTCTATTTACACCAAAACTTTTAAGTATTTGTAACTTTTCCTCTGTTATATCATTAACATTCATTTCTACAGTAAACTCTGTATCATTAACTCTTTCAAAAATATTAGTAATTTTCATCAATTTAGTTAAATTAGACACGTTCAAAACACTAGGAGTTCCTCCCCCTATATAAATAGTCTTAACTGTATCCCCATCATAATACTTCTTTATTTCTTTTTCTAAATGAATTAAATATTCACTCGCCCAAGTACTATCATGAAGCAATTTAGGGAAATCACAATAACTACAAATACTTTTACAAAATGGTATATGAATATAAACACTTCTCATTACAATCACTGCTTTAATTATATAATAAATGCCATAAATTTACAATTTTTTTGAATAAAATAGCAAAAATATAAAATTTTTGTGAAATTTTACTTGATTTATTACATATTATATATTAAAATGTAATAGGTTTATTAAGAAAACGGGCTTGTAGCTCAGCTGGTTAGAGCGTGCGTCTGATAAGCGCAAGGTCGATGGTTCAAGTCCATTCAGGCCCACCATTATTATAATGGCCTGTTGGTGAAATGGTTAACACACACGCCTTTCACGCGTGCATTCACGGGTTCAAATCCCGTACAGGTCACCATTAAGTAAAAAACTCAAATTCTATTTGAGAATAATAAAATGCTAACTATTTCTAGTTAGTTTTTTTATTTTACTTCTTTTTCATCATATATATTATCAACAATTACCCCATCTAAATCCTTATCATAGACACTTACAGACTCATATATAATTTTATCTTCAATTTGATATGCATGAACATATCTATCAGGGTCAAACAAAGACTCACCAATATAAGATGGATTTACAAAAACCATAGTTATATATTCTTTTTTATCTTTTGTAGTTATTTTATAAGTAAGTTTTGCATCATAAATAGCATAAGTATATTTATAACTAAAAACTGGAAATAATTGCAATTCTATTTTATCTATTTCTCCTATTTCATTATTAAGTACTTGAGAATAACGAATTAAATATTCTACTCTATCGAAAAGCACTTCAGAAACATATTTTTTAAAAAGATGAATAGAAACATAAATAATCAATAGCAATAAACAAAAAACACAGAAAATACATAACAAAACTTTATTTCTTCTTTTCATATTCTCGCACATCCTTACAAAATTGTTTTAACTTACAATCGTCACACTCTGGATTTACTGCCTTACAATTATACCTACCAAAAAGAACTAACTGATGATGTAACTTACTCCATTTATCTTTTGGAAACTTTTTCATTAATTTATTTTCAACTTCCAAGACATCATCAGATTCTTTAGCAAGACCTAAACGTTTACTTACTCGATTAACATGTGTATCAACTGCTATACAAGGCTCATTATATAAGTTGGACAAAACAACATTAACAGTCTTTCTACCAACACCACTCATTTTAAGAAGCATATCACGATTATTTGGAACAAAACCACCAATTTCTATTAAAGATTCTACAATTGCTTTAAAATGCTTTGCTTTTTGTTTATACATACCTATTGATTTAATATGATTTTCAATCTCACTTAAACTAAGTGAATTAAGTTTTTCTAAAGTATCAAATTCATTAAACAAAGGCTCAGTAACCATATTAACTCTCTTATCTGTTGTCTGTGCACTAAGCATAACAGCAAGCAATAGTTCATAATCCTTAGAATAATTTAACTCACATTTGGGATTAGGAAACAAATTATCCATTTCTTCTAAAATACACTCTATTTTATTCATCACTATCACCTAGCCAATCATAATCAAAAAGCTCTTTATACTCCTCTCGTTCAGAATTACCTTTATTTTTACTCCATTCATAAATAATTCTATCTATATATCTAACGTTAGGTGAACCATTAATAACTGCTTCATTAAGTGCATTAGTTATCATTTCTTCACTTACCCCACTACTTATCCAAGAATTAATTCTTTCATATTCTATAGGACTCAAAGTTCTTCCAAACTCTCTTTCAAACTTAGAAAAAACATCTACATTTTTCTTTTCATCTTCTTTCCCATTAAGTACTAATTTATCATAAAATAGTTCTAAAGATATAGTCTCACTTACTTTTGTGTCTTTTTTTTCTACTATTACTTCTATTAATCCCTTAGTCAAAAGATCACTATATATATTTAAAATTTCTTCATCACTAAAACCTAATACTTCTTTTATCTTTACTAAATCTAAAAAAGGTTCTTCATTAATAAAATAAACTATTAATAAAAATTCATTTAATGTCAAATTTAATGTCTTTATACTTTTTAAAATCAAAGGATTAATCTGATAATTCTTCTGCTTAAATAATTTTTTTAAATCAAACATACTATTCACCCCACTCTTTTAGTTTTTTTACTATTTCTTCATAATTATTATTTAAATTACCATTAACAATCTCTCTTTCTATTTTACTAAGATAATTACCAACTAACTTACTTGGCTTAATATTTAATATAGAACAAATCTCATTACCAGTAATATCTACATCCATTATACATTTTATTTTAATATTAGTATACAACAAATTTATTTTCTCATAGTCTATACATAATATGTTAGCCACGATTAAACACAAATCCAATCCATATTTATATAAATCATATTTTTCAATAGTACCTTTATTTAACAAATATTTAACACTGCTTATTTGTTCTTTCTCATATTTAGAGAAAATATAATGTTCATCCATCTCTAATTGAGCCCACACACCTATAGAACTTTTAACTTCTCTAAAATCATTAACATATATACCCAAATACTGTTCTAAATCATATTCTTTGATATATCTAAAAAATTGATATGAACTGCCACTATTAAATAGTTTATCTAATTCTTTTTTTCTTTTTGAATAAGGTATTTTCAAAAAATCTTTTTTATTTTCTAAAATATATGTTTGAATCTTATTGTCTAAAGAAAAGCCAAGTTCACTCATAAACCTCAATGCTCTAAGCATCCTAGAAGAATCTTCAGATAGTACCTGTGTTGTTTCCCTAGTAGTCTTTATAACTCTTAACTTAAAATCATCTATTATATTTAAATAATCTATTATATTATTATTTTTATCCATACACAAAGTATTAATAGTAAAATCTCTTCTAATTAAGTCTTCTTTAATGTCCGATATAAACACAATATCATTGGGCTTACCAAAACTATAAGAAAGTTCGCGTCTATAAGTAGTAATATCTATTATCTTTCCATTTAATTTTATTTTAACTGCACCATACTTTTCAAAAATATTAATTAAATTATCACAAAATATCAAAGCTACTTCACTAGGTAAGGCATTCGTAATTATATCTACATCTACACTATCCCTATTAAGAAATCTATCTCTAACATATCCACCAACTATATAAACTTCAAACCCGTGACTTTCTAATATATTTAAAACTTCATATATAGCCATAAAAATACCTCTAAAACAATGATACCACATACCTAAAAGATATTCAAACATTTATTTGTAAAAAGTGTCAAAAAAAGAAGGTTCTATCAAATATAGACCTATCTTCTCTCTATTCCATTAAATTGGAAATTAGTTTAAAGCATCTTTTAATTTACTTCCAGCTTTGAAACTAACAACAACCTTTGCAGGTATTTTTAATGGTTGTTTAGTTAAAGGGTTAATACCTTCTCTTGCAGCTCTTTCTTTAGCGCTAAATACACCAAAACCTACAAGAGTTACTTTTCCTTCTTTTTTTAATCCAGCTTGGATACCTTCTAAAGCTGCATCTAATGCTCTACCAGCATCAGCTTTAGTTAAACCAGCTTTAGCAGCGATTTGTTCTACTAATTCTTGTTTAGTCATAAAATATTACCTCCATCTATTTTCTAAGCTCTATCGCTTATGTTTTCATTTTATCTATATAAAGCCTAAAAATCAACAATATTTAACTTATTTTACGTTTCTTTGACGAACTTTTAACTTTTTTGGATTTTCTATTGTCCTTTTAAGTCTAATTTCATAGATTTCTTTTTTACAAATCTATCCACTTCATCTAATCTATTAATTAAATTTTCATGCACTAAAAAATTAGAAATTTGTATAAAAGAATAATTTCCAGGAATATAATCTCTATAAATCAAAATTCTATCATCTTCAAAATATGTTTCATTTATAAATAGATATTTATCTCTATTATTATAATAGTCACTAAAATTCATTAAACTAAAATGATTTTTTTCATAAAAAGACTTTACTATACGTTCTAAATTAACTTTATCATATTGTTTTTTATTATTCTCAAAAGGCTCAAAACTCCCATATATAATTTTGCAGTCATAACCTTTTATAAGATAATCTATTAACTCTATTAAATATGTACCAATATTATTTTTTCTCACTTTTTCTTCTACAAATATATCACATAGATAAAACACTTTATCACAAGTTTGCCAAATATTTACATTACCTACAAGATTATTATTTATATCATACACTTCTATTTGAAATCCATCTAAATAAATATCGTTTATAATAATGCAAAAGATTTCCTGAAAACATGATATTAATGCAACTCTTTCTTTGCTTTCAAACATAACTACCTCACACTCAATTTTAAATTAGAAAGTTTCTTCACTAAAATATTATCTACCTCATCTAGTCTATCTATAGTATTATCATGCACTACTATATCCCCTTGTTTTTTAAAGACATAATCATTTGGAACATAATTTCTATATAGAAGCATTTTATTTTTCCAAGTTCCAAAATTCTTTAATTCCAAGAAAGGATAATTCTCTCTATTTTCCAAAAAATCAAGATAATTTATTACATCAAAGTTATTCTTTCTGTAAAATAATAGCACCGACTCTTCTAACTTTTTCTTATCATAACTTGATAAATATAACTCTGTTGGCTCAAAAACACCATAAATATTTTTATATTTCCACTCTCTTATAAGATAGTCTAATATTTCCATCATATGACTACCAATATGGTCATTTCTCTTATCTGTATTAACAAACACATTATAAATATACCTAAGTTGCAAATCTTGGAAAGACAAACTAATTTCGCCTATCTGCATCTTTTCTCTGTCACATACGCTTATTTGAAAAAATTGAGAGCCTCTGTAAACATGTGCAAAATATAAAGTTCCATTCTTTGAAGTAAAGAAAAAAGTTTTAACATACTTTCTAACCATATTATTCACCAATAAGTTATTATACTATAGCAAAAAATAAAATCAAACAAAAAACTTAAAAACTATATTACTATAGCAATTAAGTTTCCACTACCTTTATTTACAATTTTGGTAATAGTTTGCCCTAACTTATACCTAACACTCTCAGGAATTAAATTAAGTTTAGACTGAATACCTTCTTGAACAATAACCTCTAAACTTCTACCAAAAATCTCACTTTTCCATATATTACTAGGATCTTCTTCCTTACCTTTCATCAAATAATCTATTAATTCTTTACTCTGAACTTCACTACCTATAATAGGCTCAAAAGTACTCTCTACATCTACCTTAATTAAATGAATACTAGTAGCTACTGCTTTTAATTTAACTCCATATCTTCCACTTTGCTTTATAATCTCTGGAGTACCTAACTTCATATCAGATATTCTAGGAGTTACTATACCATATCCTGTTTGATATACTTGCTTTAAAGCTGATTTAATACTTTCATATTCATTCTTTCCTTCAGACAAATCTTGAAATACTTTTAGAAGTTCAGCTTTCCCCTTAACATTAACACCTATCAAATCTTTAAGAATACTCTCATATAAAGAATTTGGTGCTTCTAAATTAATTGTAACCTCACACTTAGCAGTATCTAAATTAGAAATATAAGCATTACTAATAATATCTTTAGTTTCAAAATTCAAATTAATATTATCTACATCTCTTAATTTATCTACACTTACAACACTTTCTTTCATAGCTTCCATAAAAGTCTTCTTAACTATATGTTCTTTACTTAATACTCCTACCCAATCTGGTATCTTAACTTCAATATCGACTATAGGAAACTCATAAAGTGCCTCTTTTAATACTTTAAGAATATCCTCTTCTCTCATATCTGCAACACTAATAGGTAAAACTGGTACATTATATTTTTCCTTCAAAGAATCTGTTAAATTCAAAGTCTCAGTACTATTAGGATGAGTACTATTCATAATTACTATGAACGGTTTATTTAAATTTTTAAGTTCTGTTATAACTTTTTCTTCAGCATCCACATAATTATTTCTAGATAACTCTCCAATTGAACCATCAGTAGTTACCACAATACCTATAGTACTATGATCCTTAATAACCTTCTCAGTTCCTATCTCTGCAGCTTCTACAAAAGGTAAATCTTCAGTAAACCAAGGTGTTTTAACCATTCTCTGATTTCCATTTTCATCTTCATAACCTAAAGAATCTGGAGTAACATAACCAACACAATCAATTAACTTAATATGTGTAGTAAAATCATCTATTTTAATTTTAGCTCCACTAGATGGAACAAATTTAGGTTCAATCGTCATTATTTGCTTACCTTGTGCAGTCTGAGGTATTTCATCTAAGCATCTTTTTCTTTCATACTCATCTTCGATATTAGGTACAATTAAGCTTTCAATTACTTTTTTAATAAAAGTACTTTTACCAGTTCTAACAGCACCAACTACACCTAAATATATTTCACCATTAGACTTAACACTGATACTATTTAGTAATTCTTTTTTATCCATTTTTTCACTCCTTTTACATTTACACTAATATATATGAATAAATCTGATGTTTATTACAAAAAACATTAATTAATTTTAAATACTAAAGTCACAAGAATGGTGTCCTTTTGTAATATTTGCCATCATTAAAAATAATTATTTCCTTTTACTTTTTTCTTTTATAAGGAATAATTATATATCTATATCATCAATTATAAAGAAAAAAGTGACCTACTGGTACAACGTGACTACATAATTTTTAAGGTATTTATGAGACAATAACTATGGTGAATAAAATGGCATATGAATATAAGGAGTATAATTTTAATAAGAATATTAAGAAAGTTGTAGCTCTTAATATTAGGAAGTTCAGAAAACAAAAAGGTTTCACTCAAGAACAACTAGCACTCTACACTGATAGAAGCTTTGAATTTATAAGAAGAATTGAAAGTGAACAAGGTAGACGTGGCTTTTCAGTTGAAACTCTATGGAGAATTTCTACTGTTTTAGAAGTACCACTTGACATGTTCTTCCGTGAAGAAGATGAAGAGAAAAATAAAAGTTCGGTAAAATAACCCGAATTTTTATTTTAACTATTTTCAATAATATTACTATCTTTATGTGGTTCATCAAAGAGTAAATCTAAATACTCTTGTTGCCTTAAGGCTTCATACAAAGTTATAGCGACTGCATTTGAAACATTGAGAGCTCTTACATCCAAAGTCATTGGTATTCTAATACAATTCTCTATATAAGGTTTTAATATTTCAAAAGGTATCCCAGTAGACTCTTTTCCAAATATAAAATAAATATTTTCATTCTTATTAGAATAATTAAAACTACTAGGAGGTTTATGTCCATATCTTGTCAAAAAATAATATGTGCCTTTATTCTTACTAAAAAACTCATCTATATTTTCATATAAAGTATAATCACATTTATCAATATATCCAGCACCACATCTCTTTATATACTTTTCTTCCAAACTAAAGCCTAAAGGCTTTATTAAGTGAAGTTTAGTATGTGTAGCAACACAAGTTCTCATAATATTACCAGTATTAGCTGGTATTTCTGGCTCGAATAAAACAATATTTAGCATATCATCACTCCCTAATCTTTAATAAGTTTATTAATCAATAAATCTTCTATCTTATCTTCCACTTTTCCATCTAGCTCAACTATTATTTTTAGTATGTCTGAAAAAGTGTATTTTGCCTTTATAAGAGATTCATCTAATATATTTTCTAATGTATAGACTTTAATCTCAATATCATCACTATAAACTTCGTAATTATAACTTTTAAGATTGTCTGGCCTTAAAATAATTCTTTTTTTAATCTCATATCCATCATAATCTATTTTTTCATAGGACACACATATTTCACTGTTATCTAAAATAATTCTTTCTTGATAACCTAACAATTCCCCTTTAAATACTGAATAAAAATTAGTTATCTCTTTAGTGAAACTGACACTTGATAATTCTTGAACATCACTAAATTCTTTAGTAGATGAGCCATAAGTAGTACTACTAATTACTAGGCTTTTTTTAGTATTTCCATCTTTATATGTCTTTTCTATAATTCTTAAACTATTTATATCATAAAAATTTTCTTGTTTTACACTATTGTTATTCTCTTCTAAGTCTTCAGTCTCATCTTTTATTGTAGTTTCAAATGATTTTGTATTTTGTTTTTCATCCACTGCATTCCAATTTTGTGCTTGTAAATCATTTTCAAGACTCTCTATTTTTGTTTCTAAATATTCTATTTGCTCTTTACTTTTATTACTACTATCTATAACTTCTTTTCCAACTAAAAGCACAGAAATAAGTGCTATTGTACTTATAAATATTTTTGTATTTTTGCTCATAATATTCTCCTATTATTCTACTGGATTGACTGTTCCATATTCCCAAGTATCTATACCACCAAAATCATATACATTAGTATATCCAAGGTCCACAAGCTTTTCACTTGCTAACTTCGCCCTTACTCCACTTTTGCAGTAAACTAAAATAGTAGCATCTTTATCTGGCACTATATTTTCTATTTTCTTTTCAATATTAAGTAGAGGAACATTTATTGCTCCATCTATTCTACTTTCTGCAAATTCTTCGGCGTTTCTTACATCTAAAATAATTAAATTATTTATTTCTTCTGAAATCATCATTTCATAAGCTTCTTGTCCACTTATCAATTGAAATTCACCTTGTGTAATCTCTTTTTCTTCATTTTCACAACCACTTATAACTAGTGTAAATATGATCAAAATAATAACTACTTTTTTCAATTTTTATTCTCCTTATTTTAATTTGTGATTAAATCATAGTTCCAATCTATTATACCACCAAAAGTTATAACATCATTAAAACCCAAATCAACAAGAAGTTCACTTGCTTGTTTTGCACGCACTCCACTTCTACAATATACTAATATTGTTTGATTTAAATCTTCAGTTACTTCTTCTTTAAATCTATTACCAATTTCATTTACAGGTATATTTATAGCTTTTTCTATATGACCACTCTCATATTCTTCTTTGCTTCTTACGTCTATTATTATTAAGTCTGTTCTTATCTCCATCATATTATGTGCTTCTTCACTAGTAATAGTTTGATAAGATATAATCTCTTTTTCATTCTCTTTAATACAGCCTGATATAAATATTAAACTTATAAATATTAACATTACAACTTTTTTCATAGTATATATTTTAACATTAAGTTTCTATTTAGTAAAGCTTCACTTAAATTTTGTATTTTTTATTGTACTTTGTTAATGTTTTTAACAATTAATACAAATAAATCATTTAATCTTAGCCTGACTTTTAACAAAAAAGCGACTAAAAAGCCACTTTATACTTTAACGTTTTACTATTTCTTCATTTAATAGTTTTGAGACTACACCAGGATTGGCTTTTCCACCACTAGACTTTAGTACTTGTCCAACTAAGAATCCTACTATGTTTGTTTTTCCACTTTTATAAGTTTCAACTTGTTCTGGATTTTCATCTAGTACTTTATTAACTAAATCTCTTATAGTTTCTTCATCACTTATTTGTTCCATACCTTTTTCTTTTACTATTGTTTCTGGAGTTTTCTTTTCTTCTAAGCACAGAGTACAAACTTCTTTTGCTTGCTGTGTACTAATTTTACCAGAACTTATCATTTCTAACATATTTATAAGCATAGCTGGTGTCATAAATATTTCAGTAAATTCTATATTATTTGTATTAACATAACCTAATATTCTTGTTGTAATCCAATTACTTGCTTCTTTTGGATTGGCTCCAAGACTTAGAACAGTTTCATAATAATCACTTATTTCTTTAGTTCTTGTTAATGTTTTTGCATCTTTTGGTAATACTCCTAAAGATATATATTTTCTTTCTCTTTCCAATGGTAATACTGGTATTTCTTCTTTAATTGCAAGTTTAAATTCTTCACTTAATGGCACAGCTGGAATATTTGGCTCAACATAATATTTATAATCGATAGCATCTACTTTTTCTCTCATAGACACTGTCATTTTTTTCTCACTATCCCACCTACGTGTTTCTTGTATAACTTTTTCTCCATTTTCTAATAAATTTTGTTGTCTTTCTATTTCATATGTTATGATTTCCTTTACAATACTAAAAGAGTTTATTCCTTTAATTTCTGCACGTGTTCCTAAGACAGTATCTGTATCTTTCATCATAGATATATTTACATCTACTCTAAGTTGCCCTTTATCATTTGAAGCTTCAGATATATCACAATATTTTATTATGTTTCTTAAACTTTCTAGAAATGTTATTACCTCATTTTCTGTATTGAAACAAGGTTCTGTTACTATTTCAACTAATGGTACTCCTGCACGGTTATAATCAAGTAGACTAACACTTTCTAAGTGTTCCATATTAGCAGTATCTTCTTCTAAATGAAGTTGATGTATTCCATATCTTTTTATTTCACCATCTATTTCTATGTCCAAGTAACCGTTTTTTCCAAATGGACGAGTCATTTGTGTTATTTGATATCCTTTTGGTAAGTCTGCATAATAGTAATTCTTTCTATCAAAAAGAACAATGTCTGGTGTTTCACAATTAAGAGCATAAGCTAGTTTTAAAGCTTTTCTTACTCCTTCTTTATTTGGAAGAGGTAAAATTCCAGGAAACGCTAAGTCAACCACACTTATATTGGTGTTTGGATTTTTTGAATATTCATTTAAACTTCCTGAGAACATTTTCGATTTTGTATTTAGTTCACAATGAACTTCTAGTCCAATTACTGCTTTATACATTTTTCTCATCTCCTGCACATATATCTTTTATTCCTATGATTTCCTCTATTTTAGAAGCAATATTTAAACATAGTTTATCATTTTTAACAGCGCATGTTAGATTTATTCCAACTGGCATATTATTTATGTATCCACTAGGTAGTGTAATGCTAGGATATCCTCCAAAGTTTCCTATAACTAAATGATTTTCCAACATTAAGTAATCACTTCCTAGTCTATCTGGCTCGCTTTCTTTATTTATTTTAGGTGCGATACAACCACTTGCTGGCAAGATTAATCCATCATAACTCTCAAATAGTTTATTCATCTTTTCTACTACCATTCTTCTAACTCTCTTAGCATTTATGAATAGTTTTTCTTGGTTTTCTCTTTCCAATATATAACTTCCAATTACAAATCTTCTTTTTATCATTTCTGAGAAACCGTTAGTTCTTGTATTCATCATAACTTCTTTCGGAGATTTACCCTCCACTTGGTTTCCAAATATAAATCCTGTTAGATTAGAATTGTTACTAGTCGCTTCGGCACATGATATTATAAAATATACAGGAAATAAAGACTCTAGTATTTGTTTATTAAAACTAACTTCTTCTATTTGTAATCCATAAGTCCTTAATTTTTCTATTTGTTCTTTATATAGTTTTATTATTTCCTTTGATTCTTCTGTAACTGCAGATTCTATGATTTCTTTTATATAGAAAAGTTTTTTTCCTTTTACATCATTTTTAAGTGTATCTATATAGTTAATATTTTCATCTGGTAATGTTGTCATGTCAAGTTCATCAAATCCTTTTAATACATCAGTTACTAAAGCAGTATCAAACACATTTCTTGCGAATATTCCTACATGGTCAAGACTACTTGCAAATGGAAAAAGTCCAAATCTACTTATTCGTCCATATGTAGGTTTAAATCCCACTACTCCACAGTAAGAGGCTGGCTTTCTAACAGAATCCCCAGTATCACTTCCTATACTGAAAGGTACAATTCCCTTAGCTACTGAGGTTGCTGAACCAGCAGAAGAACCACCTGCAATTCGAGTAGTGTCCCAAGGATTTTTTACTATACCTGTATGTCCTGTAAGTCCACTTCCACCCATTGCAAGTTCATCTAATACAGTTTTTCCTACTAATACAGCTCCAGCATTTTTTAATTTTTTATAAACTGTACTATCAAAGACTGGAACATAATTTTTTAGTATATTACTTGAACCAGTTGTAAGTATACCTTTTGTTGAGAAATTATCTTTAAGTGCATATGGTATTCCATTTAGAATACTACTACTTGGTGTATGTTCCATTTTTTCCATTATTGTTACAAAAGAGTTTAATTCTTCTTGGCTTTCTTTTGCCAAAGTTTGTGCTTCTTCAAATAATTCTTCTATTGTTTTCTCTTTTTTATCAAGTTGAGTTCTAATTTCACTTATATTCATTTATTCCACCACCTTTGGTATACTTACACAGTTATCTTTTACTTCATTCGAATTTTTTAAAGCATCTTCTCTAGGTAAAGATTCTTTTACTATATCTTCTCTTAAGTAAGCATTACTTAAAGGAAATGGAAAATCTAATGGTTCGAACTCTTCAATTCCTTCTATATTCCCTATCAAATCTACTTGCTTAAATAAGATTTCAAATTCATTAGCAAGTGTCTTATATTCTTCTTTGTTCATTTCAAATTCTAAGTTTTCTGCATATTTATTTAGTTTTTCTTCTAACATAATTTCATCTCCATTTTATAAAATATATCACAAAAATTTTAAAAAGCGACATTATTAAGTGTCACTTTCTTTAATTTATTTATTTTTTATTTTTATTTTTTGCATTTTCTGAATTATTAGATTTAGTAGGTTTAACATTTTCTTTTTGTGCTTCTTTAAGCATTTTAATTTCTTTATTTAATGAATCTAGTCTTTCATTTATTAGGTTTGTGTTTTTATTATTAACATAAATTACTACTGCACCTGCAACAATAACAAATAATGCGTTTAAAATAATTATAGTATTTCTTGATTTATTTTCTGCATTTGCTTCTTCTTGTTGTTGTTTTTCTACTTCTTCTAATACATCATATCTTTCATCACTATTATATAAGTCTGTTATAGCCGTTTTTATTGAATCATCATATCTTTCAGAATATCCTGTAAATGCTTGGTCACCTATCACTATAAATGGTACTCCAGATACATTAACTTCTAGAGTTTCAGCTACACTTTCCATAAGTTTTTGATTTTTTGTGTCACTCCAAACCTCATACGATTCTAGTTTAAAGTACTCTCCGTATTCATCAACTATACTGTTTAGGAATGTTAAGAATTTTTTACAATAACCACATCCACTTCCTCTAAACATATAGATTGTCACTTGTTTCTTATTTTCCTTGTAGTTTGATAAATCGTGTTCTATCTCCTCTTCAGTCAATGTTTCTTCTAAATTCTTAGTTTTATAATTTTCTTTTGCCACTTTACCACATCCAGTTGCAAGTCCCAATATTAATGCTATACACATTATACCAATTATAAATTTCTTCTTCATTTCTTACCTCTTTCTTTTTTATTTCGTTTTCTATTTTACCACTTTTATTTTAATAACAAAAGTATTTTTATTAATTTTCTTCTTGTGTTAGTGTATATCCACAAAAGCCATTCTCAAATCCCCAATCTTCATCAAGCTCATTAGTTCCTATGTATATATCTTTTGGACTTTCTGATTTATTACATTTAATTAATGTTAAACCATTTTTTGTATGAATTATTTGTCCAGTGTCTCTATATACACTTGTCCCATCTTCTATTAAACTCGCATGTATAGTTAATAAATCTGATATTTTATCAGCAGTTTCACTTAAAGAATTACCATTATCTAAGTATTCTTTTAAAGTTTGGTTATAATCTAAAAGTGTTATTTCATCCAAACATACCAGATAAACTGTCTGATCATCTTTAGTATAATATTCTTTTACTTCATTCTCACAGTTCACTGTTTCTATAGTATCTATTTTATAGTCAATTTTAGGTTTGTTTTCTTCTGGTATAGTTTTTTCTTCTTTCTTACCACAGCCAGTTGATAATATTATTAAACCTAAGATAATAATAGCTTTTTTCATTTTTTCAACACTTCCCTCTAGTTAAAATTTATCATATCATTTGCTCTTTATCAAGTTTTTATTTTTGTTTTTGAAATGAAATTTTAAAACGTTATTAATATTGCACACTAATAATGTATGATTCTAATGTAAATATTAAAAGACACCTGCTAAACAAGCAAATGCCACCAAATTAAGCTATACGTATTTATCTAAATCAGTTGGAACTTTATCGTTAATCACCATCTCTACTATTTTATTTGTTTTCTCTTCACTTACTTCTTTTCCAGTAATTTCACTTATCTCCCCTATAATACTTCTAAGAGTATCTTCATTTTTAAAGTCACCATCTTGAAGCTTTCTAGCAAGACTTATTATTGTATCCTTACTTACGTTAGTTTTTTTCTCTATCCTATCAAACAAATCATCTTTAGCCATTTAACCCACCACCTAACGTATTATATGAGATTCCTAAGCATTTGACACTAATAACAAAATATGATAAAATATTTAAAGTTTTAAAGGGGGAAATTGAAAATGGATTCAAAGAAAAAAGAGTTACTTGATACTATTAATTTACTTCAAAAAGCTTCATATTTTTTCATCGGGGCTGACCTATATATCGCTAGTGACGCATTAATTGGCAGAAACAATTCTATTAATCATGTAATTACATCATTATTAATAGCTACATTTGTTACTTTCAATTTAAAAAGTGCAAAGGAATTAAGAGCAAAGTTAGACGAGCTATTGCGCCAAGAAAAGTCTGATGACGACAAACACAATTTAAAATTAAAATAAGACATCACACTATGAAGTCTTATTTTTTTTTATTACTTTTCACCTTTATTCTTAAACTGAAGGATTATTGGAGTCCCACTAAAATCTATATTTTGTCTAATCTTATTTTCTAAATATCTTTGATAACTAAAATGTACGAGTCCCTTACTATTTACTTCTATATTGAATCTAGGAGGCTTATTTCCAACTTGACTAGTAAAATAAATCTTAAGTCTCCTTCCCTTATAAGAAGGAGGTGGTGTTTCAATAAAAGCATCTAATATTATTTCATTAATAACACTAGTTTTAATCTCTTTACTAGCATTATTATAGCTTTCTAAAACCAGTGGCATAAGTGTACTTATACGTTTCTTAGTTTTAGCACTTACAAAACATATTTTAGCATAAGACATAAATTGAAAGTTATTTTTAATATCTGTCTTCCATCTTTTTATTTCACTTTCCATATCTCCTTCTATTGTATCCCATTTATTAACACAAATAACTATAGCTTTACCTGCTTCTATAGCATACCCTGCAATATGTTTATCATGTTCAATAATTCCTTCTTCAGCATTAATAACCAAAATACAAACATCACTTCTATCGATAGCCCTCATACTTCTAAGAAGACTATATTTTTCCACACTTTCAAAAATCTTTCCTTTCTTACGAAGCCCAGCAGTATCAATAAGAACATACGCTTCACCATCATATTTAAGTGTTGTATCTATAGCATCTCTAGTAGTACCTGCAACATCACTAACAATAACTCTATCTTCATTAAGCAAAGCATTCACTAAACTACTCTTACCAACATTAGGTCTACCAATAATAGAAAACTTTAATCTATCATCAACTTCTTCCTCACCTAACATAAAATTCTCTGTCACTTTATCCATAAGAGTACTTATTCCAATATTATGTTCACTACTAATCGGAATATATTCATCAAATCCCAAAGTATAAAAATCATACATATTCTCTTCACTAAGCTTATTATCCACCTTATTAATGGCCACTACTACTAGTTTATTACTCTTTCTTAACATATCCCTAATAAACAAATCATTACTAGTAACGCCATCTTTACCATCAACAACAAAAATAATAACATCACTTTCTTCTATACCAATCTCCACTTGAGCTTTTATTTCTTGATTAAACGAAACATTATCTATCTCAATACCACCTGTATCAATCAAATAAAATGATGTATCTTCATAAACAGCACTTGCATAAATTCTATCTCTAGTAACACCTGGAACATCCTCTATAATACTAATCTTTTTACCTACAAGCCTATTAAACAAAGTACTTTTTCCAACATTAGGTTTTCCGACCAAACAAACTGTATTCTTTCTCATAAGTCACCTCTTCATTCATAAATTATACCATAATTTTGTACATTATAAAAGATAAAAATACTTAATCTTTATAAGATTAAGCAATTTAATCTAAGCTGTCTCATCATCCCAAACAACATTATCATCAGTAACCATTTTAATAACTTCTCTACCATCTATCTTATATATACCAATAATTCTCCACATAATACCACTATAATAAAGATAATTATCAGGGTTACTTCCTGTAAATAGACAAGGTTCACTTTCAGTAATAATATCACAATTAAGTTTATCTTTAACAGAATCAATTAAATCCTTATCAGTAGTACTACCTTCTTGGCCATCCCAAATAGCAATAACACTATTACCTGTGACTTTAATTAAAATCTTTTCTTCATTTAAGCTACTATCATCTACTGGATTAAGAACACAACCATTATCAGAATGACCACTAGTACAAGCACCATGGCCATTGTCCACCTCAGCGTTAATATACTTACTATCTATCAGAGTATAAACATATATCGTTGTATCTTGAGTAAAATTTCTATCTCTTCCATAATTCTCAGCAGCTACTAAAATTAGCTGTTTTTTATTTTCTAAAAGTCGTTCATTAATTCGCTTCCTTATAAGTACAATACTTGGAATAGCAATAGCTAGAATAATACCGATAATAACAATCACAATTAATACTTCAGTCAAAGTAAAACCAGACTTCTTTTTATTCATAACTAGTTATCCCTCCAAATCCAAGTAAAGATTAACTAGGCCACTAATTTTTCCTAGCCTACTACCCTTTTATAATATAATCTAATATTACCATAAACTAACATTAAAGTCAAAAAGTTAATATACATTTATTCAAATTATTTAAAAACAATAATAGCAGTTCATACATAATATTCACTTTTTATTATGTATTTATACTTTTATTTTTTTACCTTCGAAAATGTATAACCTTCTTCCATATATAACATAGAAACTAGCTCTTCTTTACTATACCTGTCTAAATCATTTAAAGTAATCTTTTTTCCAAATTCTAAAAACTTTTCTTCGTTTTCAACAAAAAACTTATTTTTATCATAATCTTCTAAAAGTTTGCTATCCTTATCATGAGATTTGTTTCTAAAAACAATTAATCCACCAAAGAAAGCACTAAGAAGGAAAGCAAAAAATTGTTGTTCAAAAATTGAATAAGCCAAAGTAACTCCACAAGCACATTTTGGAAAAAAATTATCAAACTTTAAATATTCATCTTTAACTTTCGAAAATTTATCTGAAAAATCTAAAACTTGATTTCTCATAAACACTAATAATACTCTTTCCATATCTTTTGAATAAGGAATAATATAATCTTCTTCATTTGCATAATGAATAACTATATTATCATCTACTATTTCATAATTTAAAATAAATCTATGATAATTCTTTAAATATACAGTATAATCTAACATATAAACACCCCTTTTTAAGGAAAGAAAAAAGTTATTGCATCATCTTTCTCATCATTATATCAATAACTCTATCTCTACCTATCTTAGTCATTTTACTAAAATTAACAATATCGTCTCCCATAGCAATATCTATAGTACTACTAATCAATTTATCTTGCTTTGATTGTTGACTTTTTTTAACTTTATCATGCTTAGTACATACTACTGTGACAGACAAATTATAATACTTCAAAAAGTCATACATAAGTAAATCATCTTCACTAGGTCTATGCCTATAATCGACAAGTAAAAATACATGTTTTAAATTCGGTCTATTCATAATGTATTCTTCTATCATAATACCAAATTTTTCTTGTTTTTTATTACTAACTGCAGCATATCCATATCCAGGTACATCCACTAAATAACACATATTATCTATTCTGTAAAAATTAAGAGTTTGTGTCTTACCAGGTTTACCACTAGTTCTAGCAATATTCTTTCTATTACATAAAGTATTAATAAAACTACTTTTACCCACATTACTTCTACCAACGATTAAAAACTCTGGTTTATGGTCATCAGGATATTGACTCACTCTAACTGCTACATTAGAAAGTTCTACTTCATCAAATTTCATAAGCACACCTCACTTCTATTATATTATACTATAGTTCATTTTACTTTGCTAGTATGAACTTAAAATCCCTAAAATAAAATCCAAAGTGCCCGTATTTTTCATAATGGGCAGTTAATCTTTTACAATGTGATAAAATGAATCCGTTGCTTGTGGAGATAAGGCAATGCTGAGGAGCAACCTGAGCACATAAGCAATGTTATACGGAAAA